>NZ_VSRL01000439.1 GCF_012184385.1 Lentzea indica | reverse complement strand
CCCACTCGCGGGCGGCGTGTGCCGCCCGGTCCAGAACCTCGTCGTCTCGCATGACGACCGGCTTACTTCACGTAGTCCGGCGAGACCCTGGGCGGCCAGCTGGCGACGCTGAGCACGCCGAGGCTGTAGGCGCGGGAGACGAGCGCGGCGCGGTTCGGGGCCTTGAGCTTCTTGAGCATGGTGCCGACGTGGTACTCGACGCCCTGACGCGACAGGAACAGGCGCGAGGCCAGCCGCACGGTGGACTCGCCGGTGGCGATGCCCTCGAGGATGCGGGCGTCGAGCTCGGTGAGGATCCGGTTGCGGTCGACGACGACGGCGTTGGGCTGCTCGCCCTTCTCCGGGTTCACGACGACGACGAACTGCACCAGGTCGCCGTGCGCGTCGTGGACGGCGATGCCGGTGATGTCGCCAGTGAACACGGCGTGGCGCGGGCCGATGCCGGCGAGGTGCTCGACGAAGCGCTGGCGGCGGCCCTCGGCGAGGCGGTCGAACTGCTTGCGCATCGGGCCGTGCACGCCGGGGTGCAGCAGCTCGTAGAAGCTGCGGCCGAGCAGCGACTCGCGGGAGTGGCCGAACTGGGTCACGAAGTCGTCGTTGGCCTCGACGACGCGCAGCTGGAGGTCGAGGCGGGCGAGGCAGAGACCGGACCGCTCGAGCAGGGAGCGGAACACGTCAGCGTCAGGAACGACGTTGGTGTGGTCGTGTGCGAGAGAACCAGCGGCAACAGTGGGCATTGGTAAGCATCCCTCTTGATCTCGTCGAACTCGGCGTTCCGCGACTGCAGCAGAAGAGAAACTTGAGGTGGTCGCCAAGCGATCTAGGTTTATTTCCTGAATCTGACCTTGACAGGGTGAATCGTAGGAAGATCTGGCGAACCTGGTCAACGAGGTGTGAGGGGTGGCCCCTAATGTTGTGGTAGGGGTGGGCCGGGGGTTCGGGGAGGCGTCCGCGTATTTCGGTCGGGCGTTTCGGGTGCGTCTCACCTGATGACGCTCTACTGCTCTGAGCTGCACAGATGCCGCTGACACCGAGTGAGACGCCACCGCGAAGTAACTGAGGAGCGGGTCAACTGTGAGGGAAGTACGCACAAGAAATTCGTAGATGTGTCGCCGGTGTTACGTGGACGGCGGGTAGGCCCTGGCGAGTGCCGCCGGCAGTTCCGTGCGCCTGCGGATGCCGAGCTTGCGGAACGAGTTGGTGAGGTGCTTCTCGATCGCGCGCGAGGTCACAGCGAGTTCTTCCGCGATTTCGGCGTTGGTGAGACCTCGGATCACGAGTCCGGCGACCTTGAACTCGGCGCGGGTCAATGCCACCGCGATGCCGGGCGAATTACCGTCGAGTTCCTTCGCGATTCTCTTGGCGAGCCTTTCGGCACCGCTGTGCACCGCGAGCCGGTGTGCCTCGTCGAGGTGGCGTTGCGCTTGGGAGTCGCCGTCGGCCCGTTCGCGCGCGCCGAGCTGAAGCAGCGCCTTGGCTCGTTCGAACGGGTTGGCGTGCAGCACCTGGACGGCCTCCTGCAGCATCCCGAGCCCCTTGCGGCCGGGTGTGTGGCGGCCGAGCACGGACAGCGCCCGCCCGATGCCGAGCGGCGCACCCCACTCGACCGCGCGATCCCACGCCTCGGCAGCGGCTTCTCGTGCGGCCGCCAGATCACCGAGCTGGGCGTGCAGCCTGGCCGTCGAGAGGCGCCACGGCAGCAGCACGGGGTTTCGCCAGCCGACGGCGTCCAAGACCCGGCCGCAGTCCTGGAACCGCTCGAGCGCCTGGGCGTGCTCCCCCGCCACCGCCTCCCCCACAGCGTGCAGCATGCGGTACGCCGCGTCGCATCCGGCCGGTTCGTCGCGATCAGGGCGTGAGGTGAGGATCTTGGCGATCAGCGCGGGGTCCCGCAGTTCCATGGCAACGGCGGCGAGCCCGATCGCGGCGGTCGTCGTGTCGCCGCGCCAGTCCAGCACGGCGAGGTCGAGGGCGTGTCCGGCCGCCGCGTGCGCCTCCCCCGGTTTGCCCAGGTGCATCAGGACGAACGACTGCTGTGCGCGGATCAGCGCCTGTTCGACGGTGTTCGTGGCCTGATCGAAGGCCTCGCCGAGCCACGGCACGGTGTCACCGGCGGCGTCCGCTGCGGCGAGAACCCTGATGAGCAACGGGATCGCGGTGTGGACGTGCCGCGGGTGCGGTCGTTCCTGCTTCAGCACGGTGCTCGCGATGTCCGCGACCTCGTGCGCGGGCAGGCGAGCGGTGAGCATGGCGGCGTCGAGCAGGATGATCTGCAGCTCGCGTTCGCCGGGTGTGGCGCCGTCGATCTGCTTGAGGCGCTCGGCGGAGCCGGCGAGCAACGCGGGATCGGAGTGCCACGCATACCGTTGCCGCGCCTCAAGCCTGCACGCGAGTTCTTTGTCGTGGCCGACGCCGGCGGCGACCTGGTCGATGAGATCGCGCACGGGTCGTGGCGCCGATCCGAGCGCGGTCGGTGCGATCCGCACGAGCGCCGCCGCCCGCTCTTCGACCTCGCGGAACAGCGGCACGGCATAGGAGATGTGCCGGACGGACGCGGCGGGGTCGAAGAGGCGTTCCGCGGTGGCGAGATCGACGAGCAGCCGCGCGCGTTGTTCGGAGTTCCCCGGGACGTCCCGCAGTGCCCGCCGCAGATACCGCGCGGCGACTTCGGGCGCGCCTCGGCGCATCGCCGTTCTAGCGGCTTCGCCGAGCGTGTCGATCGCCCAGCCGCCCTGGGCCGTGGTGACCGCGAGCAGCCGTGCGGCGACCTGTTCGGCGGGCCTGCCGTTGTCGTGCAACAGCTTCACGGCCTTCGCCTGCCAGGCCTCGCGCTCGCTGACCGGCATCGACTCCTCGATGGCGTCCCGGACGGCTGGCCTTCCGGTCACGAGCCCGGCGTGGTCGAGGACGCGCCGTGCCTCGCGGGCCTGTGTCTTCGTCAGCCCGGCGAGCTGTCCGGCGAGCTCGTCGTCGTCTCCCAGTGTGGCAACGGCTTTGGCGAGGTCCTGGACGTGCCGCGGCTGCGTGGCGAGGCCGCGCAGGAGCCGTTCCCTGAGGCGCGCGGGTCGTAGCTCGCGGACGTGCGGGACCTGGTCGCCGGTCGGGCTGGTGACGTGGGCCAGCACCGCGCACAGGAACATCGGGTTGCCGCCGGTCACCTCGTGGCAGGCGGCGACGAACTCCGCGTCCGGGGTCTGCCCGGTGCGGTGTTCGACGAGCTCGGCGATCGCCGCGGGCGACAACGGCTCCGGCCGGATCTCGGTGTGCCCAGGTGGATCGCCGCCCCTGGTCGCCACCACCAGCAGAATCGGATGCTTCTCAAGCGTACGGGACAGTGTCGCGAGCCAGCGCAGTGACGGCTCGTCGGCCCACTGCAGGTCGTCGATCAGCAGCAGCATCGGCTGATCCGCGCTCATCCTGTGAGTGAGGGCGGTGAGACCGCGGACCGCGGCTTCCTGCACGGAGAACATCGAGTCGACCCGCGCGGTGTCGCCCGCCTTGGACAGCGCCGGTTCGAGCAGCTGGCGGGCGACGCCGAACGCGAAGTCCTGCTCCAGCGCGGAACAGTTCGCGGTGAGGACGCGGACGTCGGTGGCACGCGTGCGGATCGCGTCGAGCAGCGCGGACTTGCCGCAGCCGAACGGTCCGGTGATGTCGATCCGGTCGCCGTGGCCATCCTGGGCGCGGTGCAGTGCGCGGGTGAGCCGCCGCAGTTCATCGGTGCGTTCGAGCAGGATCATCACGAGGCCAGGACGTCCGCCAGCTCCGCACGGCTGGAGATCCCGAGCTTGCGGTAGGCGCGGGTCAGGTGCACCTCGACGGTCCGCAGCGTCACGAACAGGTGATCGGCGATCGCGCGGTTCGTGACGCCCGCCGCGGCCAGCTCCACCACCTTGCGCTCGCTGGCCGTCAGCACCGACAGTCCGTCCACGGTGGACGGAACGCGCATCCGCCCGCCGACGCCGAGCAGCATCGTTCTGGCCGAGTCCGCGAGAGGCCGGCTCCCTGCCCGCAG
>NZ_VSRL01000438.1 GCF_012184385.1 Lentzea indica | reverse complement strand
CACCACCTACAACGAAACCACCGCCTGGGCACACCACACCAACATCAACAACGCTGCAGCTTGACATCCCCAGCAACTGGGATGTCTTCGCCTTCGCGGGATGGGTGCTTGCTGGCACTCGAACCAGGAATCCTGCGATTAACAGTCGCCTGTAACGCTGAAGGGGCGGTCCGCTTTCGCGGACCGCCCCTTCGAGCTTGTGCTGAGTTACTCGGAGAGCTCCGCCAGCTGGGCCTTCACCCTGGCCAGCTCGGCCTCCAGCTCCTCCATGCGGGTGCGGTGCTGGTCGCGCGCCGCCTCGAGCACCGATTCGATGCCCTCCGCGATGTCCTCGTGCAGCTCCTTTGCCGCCTTGGCCACGGCGATGGCCGGGATGACCAGGCCCGACACCACGCGCTGCGTGCCGTGGACCAGGTCGGCCTGCCACTCGCCCTCGGCGGTGCCGGTCACCGTGAGCGTGAGCTCGACGGTGCGGGTCTTCTTCGCCGTGCTCTTGGCGCGGGCGGGCTTGGGCTTCTCGGCCTTCTCGGCCTTCGGAGCCTCGACCGGCTTCGCAGCTTCTACCGGCTTCGCAGCCTCGGCCTCGGGGGCCGACGCCGGAGTCTCCTCCACGACGGTCTCCTCGACTGCCTGCACCTCGGTGAGCGTGTCCGACACGATCAGGTTTCCTCTCTGCGCAACGACGTGACCCCGCGCACATCCTAGAACACGTGTTCGATCAGACGGCAATGGGGTCAGCGCAGAGCCTAGTCAGTACGGCGGTAGCTGTACGCGCCACTGCCGTTCCACGTCCATCACACCTGGAACGGCTAGCAGTGCGGGGATCGCCCGGACCTCCACGGTGCCGGTGACGACGCCCAGGGCCTCAAGAACGGTGTCCACGACCAGGCCGGCCTCCCGCAGGTCGTCCAGCACGCGCGGGAGGCTGCCTTCGGTCACGGAGACCATGACCTGGTCAACGGACATCGTCAGGGGGCCTGGACCAGCCCGGTGCCGATGTCGGTCGAGGGCAGCGGCAGTCGTTGTGCCGTGCCCACCAGGCGGGCCCACAGTTCGAAGCCGCGGGCGCCTGTTCGTTCGGCGATCAGGACGGCCACGCCTGCCACGTGCGGGGTGGCCATCGAGGTGCCCCGCAGGCGGCGGTAGCGGTCCGGCAGCTTGAACGACGAGTACACGTCCACGCCGGGGGCGCACACGTCGATCTGGCCGATCTTGTCCACCGATCCGGAGGAGAACGACGCGATGGCGCGGTTCACGTCGATCGCGGCCACGGCGATGATGGAGGGGCAGCGGGCCGGGTGACCCACCGGTGCGACCCTCGCCGGGCGTGACGACGCGTTGCCCGCGGCGGCGATGATCAGCGTGCCCTTGGCCATGGCGCGCTGGGCCACGGTCTCGTAGATCTGGGAGAACGGCGTGCCTGGGGGAACGTCGGCGCCCAGGGACATCGAGATGATCGCGCAGCCGTTGGAGACCGCCCAGTCGATGCCCGCGAGGATGCCGCCGTCGGAGCCGGAGCCCGCGTTCGACAGGACCTTGCCCGCGAAGATCTCCGCCTCGAAGGCCACGCCGTAGCCCGGCAGCGTGGCGGGCTTGCGCGGGCCCGCGGACGTGCCGATGCAGTGCGTGCCGTGGCCGTGGCCGTCCTGCACGTCCTCGCCGGTGATGAACGACTTCGTGGTGATGGTGCGGCCCGCGAAGTCCGGGTGGTTCTGTTCCCAGCCGGTGTCCAGCACCGCGATCTTGATGCCCTTGCCGGTGGCCGTGCTGACGTCCGCGCCGACGGCCTGCAGGCCCCAGGTCAGCACCGACTCGTCGGCCTCGGCCTCTGGCTCTTCCTCGACTGGTGCCGCGAACGCGTGCACGACGCGTTCCGGTTCGACGATCTGCACCGGACCGGGGCGCTCGGCGGCGCCGTTCAGCTCGGCCAGCAGGTTCGGGTCCGCGGACACCACCGCGACACCGAGCTCCGGGAAGACCTGCACGGTCTCCGTGTCCAGATCGCCGCTGTTCGGGTCGAACCCGGCGATCGCGCCGAGCTCGGCCAGCCCCTCCTCGACGGCGTCCTCCTGCAGCAGCACGAGGAACCGGCCGGTGGTCTCCACTTCAGCGGGTTCGGTCATGACGTTTCGCCCCTACTCTCCGTCTAGCCTTACTAGAGAGTCGTCACACGGAGGCACATGTTTCAGGCCATTTGCCTTCTCCGTTGAAAGAATTCCCCGATCGGCTCAACGTACTTGGCTGCGATCGGCCCGAGGATCGCCATCAGAAGCACGTAGGCGGTCGCCAATGCCGCCAGGTCGCCGTCCACCTGACCAGACGCCACGGCCAGCCCGGCGATGACGATGGAGAACTCGCCGCGCGCCACGAGTGCCACGCCCGCACGCATGCGGCCCATCTTGCCGATGCCCTGCCGCCGCGCCGCCCACCATCCTGTGACGATCTTCGTCGCGGTCGTGACGGCCGCCAGCGCCACGGCGATTCCAAGAACAGGTGGAATCGAGCGCGGGTCGGTGTTGAGCCCGAACACGACGAAGAAGATCGCGGCGAACAGATCGCGCAGCGGCTCCAACAGCCGGGTCGCGTTCTCGGCCGTCGACCCGGAGATCGCGATGCCGAGCAGGAACGCGCCGACCGCCGCCGACACCTGCAGCTGCGACGCGACACCGGCCACGAGCAACGCGGAGCCGAGCAGCTTCAGCAGGAACACCTCGTGGTCGGGACTGTCCACAATGGCCGATATGAACCGGCCGTACTTCAACGCCACCACCAGAACCACGGTGATCGCGAGCAGTGAGATGCCGACCGACGTGAGCCCACCGAGGAAGCTCACGCCCGACAGCACGGCAGTGAGCACCGGCAGGTACACGGCCATCGCGAGGTCCTCGAAGACGAGCACGGACAGCACGACCGGCGTCTCCCGGTTGCCCAGCCGCCCGAGGTCACCGAGCACCTTCGCGACGATGCCGGAGGACGAGATGTAGGTGACGCCCGCCATCGCCAGCGCGGCGACCGGGCCCCAGCCCAGCAGCAACGCCGCGATCGCGCCCGGTGCCGAGTTCAGCACGAGGTCGAGCACGCCCGCCATCCACGAGCGCTTCAGGCCCGTGGTGAGCTCGGACGCCGAGTATTCGAGGCCGAGCAGCAGCAGAAGCAGCACCACACCGATCTCGCTGGCGAGGTGCGTGAACTCGTCGATGCCGGTTAGCGGGACGAACCCGCCCACGCCGAAGCACAGGCCACCGATGAGGTAGAGCGGGATCGGCGAAATGCCCATCTTCCAGGCGACCCGGCCGAGCAGACCCAGACCGAAGAACACCGCGCCGAGCTGGATGATGGCGATGGTTGTCTCGTGCACTGTGATTAACCGCCGTGCAGGATCTCGGCGGCGGCGTCGAGGCCGTCCGCGGTGCCGACGACGACGGCGAGGTCGCCGTTCTCGAAGATGAAGTCGGGGCCGGGCGACGGATGCGCGTTGCCCGAGCGCACGACGGCGACGATGGACGCACCGGTCCTCGTGCGCAGAGCGGTCTCACCGAGCGTGTGGTTCGCGAACGTGGTCACCGGCAGCTGACGGGTCGTGATGCCCGTGATGTCGCGGTGCTCCTCCCTCAGGTGGGCGACGAGCTGCGGCGCGCCGAGCAGGCCTGCGAGCGTGTTCGCCTCTTCCGGTGAGAGGGGTATCGAGGCGGCACAGGAGTCGGGATCCGACGCCTTGGAGAGGATGAGCTCGAACCGCCCGTCCCGGTAGGTGATCACCCCGACGCGGCGGCCGGCGCGGATCATGAAGTCCTGGCGCGTTCCGATTCCCGGCAAGGGCGTGATCTCTACGTTCACAGGGATCATGATACGTGGATGTCTCTGCGAGTACGCCCAGTGCGACGCGGGTGGGTGGTGCGTGAGCGCGTCCCCGGCCCGGACGTCGACGAGTTCGCCGAACCCGGTCAGGTGATCGGGGCGCTCGCCAGAGCCCCACACGGCACTCTCCTGGCCGTCCAGCACCCCCACCGCACGCCTGCCG
>NZ_VSRL01000437.1 GCF_012184385.1 Lentzea indica | reverse complement strand
AGCCCCGCGGGCAGGTCCCGGCAGCTGTCGTCCGTGGGCACCTCGGCGGCCGCGGCCAGCGCGGCGGTCAGCGCTTCTCGCCGTTGTGCCGTGGGCAGCAGGGGTACCAGCCGGGTCAACGCCTCCGCACGGTCGTGCGCGTCGGCGATCCCGGCAGCCGCCTCGTGTGCTCTTTTGACGACTTGACGTCGGTCGGGCAGGTGCGGTGCCAGCGCGGTCAGGCATCGGGCGTGGTCTTGCGGGGACCGGATCGCGCACAGGGCATCGGTCAGTTGCGGCTCGGTCAGCAGTGGGGCCAGGTTCGTCAGAGCGTCGGCTCGTGCGACCGGTTCGTCGATGGCGGCGACGGCGGCGAGCGCCGGGCCGACCGCGGCGGGAAGGTGACGAGCGAGTGCCGTGTGCACGGCGGCTCGTTGCTCTGGTGCGGGAATGGGCACGTTCAGGAGGTCCGCGAGTGCCTTTTCGCGCTCAGGGAGGCGCGTGGCGACCGCCGCGATCGCGATGACGCGGTGATGTCCGGTGATCGCCCGCGCCACGGCCAGGGCGTCGGGCAGTTCGGCATCGGGCAGGTGCGGCGTGAGACAGGCGAGGGCGTCTGCGCGGTCGTGCTCACCGCTGATCGTGTGAATCGCCGCCATGGCACCGGTTCGGTCGCCCAGCGCGGTCAGCGCACGAGCGCGGGCGTGCGGGGTGGTGATGTCCTCCGCCAGCTTCCGCGCGGTGTCCGTGTGAACGGTGGTCAGCCACGGCGCGAGGTCCGTGATGGCACCGGCCTTCTGGTGCTCACCGGCGATGTCCGCCGTGGCGTGCAACGTCTTCCGCACCAGGTCCGGCCGGCGGGCCTGGTCGAGCGGGACCAGCCTGAGCAGCACCTCGGCACGGGCGTACGCGGACTCGATCTTCTCCGCCTCTGCCAGTGCCAGGTCCAGGACACCGGGATCGGCGATCTCGGCCGCGAGCACGGCCAGCACGTGTGCCCGCGCGGTGGCCGTGGACAACCGGAGCGCGTGCGCGACCGCGCGACTCCGCGTCCACACACCGCCCGCGACCAGCGCGGCGACCAGCTCGGCGGGGATCACGTTGGTACGGCTGACGATCGATGCCGTGACCAGGTCGTAGAACGCCTCGTCGCACAGCGTCGGGGCTGGCTGGCCTGCAGCCAGCGCCCTGTCGGTCTTCTCGGCGTGGAGGTCACGTGCGAGCGCGACGTCGGCCAGGAAGTCGTCGACCGTGCCGGCGTGGTCGTGCGCGGCGAACCAGGTGGGCCGGCTCGAGTTCTCCGCTCGCAGCCAGGCGGTGCAGATCGTCGTGACGTCCCGCCGCCACGAGATGGCGTGCCAGATGCCGCAGGGGATAACCGCCGTCGATGCAATCCTGCGCGGCCGGGCCGGCGAAGTGGGTCAGGTAGCGCTCGGCGACACGGTCGTGCGCGGCGGCGGTGGCAGAGGTCAGCGTGTCCCACCACTTCCAGTCCTGCTCGGGACTCTCGTCGCCGGGGCGCACGCCAGTGAGGAACTCCCGCAGACTGGCGTGATACAGCGCGAAACCACGCCCGGCCTGCCCGTCGACGGCACCGAGAAACGGCCGCAGCGTCCGGTGGCAGTGCTCGCGCACCACACCTCGTCCACATCGGACAGAGCGGCCAGCTGCCGCGCGCTGAGCGGTTCGCCGGCGATCGCCAGGCTCGACACGAGCGGAAGCAACGCGTCGGACCAGTCGGCCTCCCGGCTCCACGACTCCAGGTTGTCGACGTAGTACCGCGACAGATCCGCGGGCAACGGGTCGGTCACCGAGCGGACGCCCTGCCGGATCTCGTTCAGGACGTAACGCAGATAGACCCACACGCCCCCGCAGCGGATCACCAGTTCCTCTGCCACATCAGGCTGGACACGGGCCACGTGGGAAGCCACATCGGCGACGTTGCGGGGATCCCCGCTCGCGAGCCGCAGCACGGTCGACGGCGGCGTGGACCTCGGTGGCGGACTGCCCGTCCGGTAGGTGCCCACCACGAAAACCCCTGGCGGCAGTTCCATCGGGAGTCCCCACGGCTGTGCCCCCGGCACCTGCTCTGCCTCGTCGGCACCGTCCACCACCAGGACGAGCGGAGGGGTGATCCTGGCCAGCAACGTCTCGAACCCCTCCGGGGTGCACCACCGCCCTGGCAGCAGGCCGCCGGGAGCGAGACCGTGCTCGCGCGCCAGCTGCCCCGCCAGGTTGCGCAGCGCGACGCGAGCCGAACCTCCCCGCGTCAGCCGTGAGAAGTGCCCCGCCCAGCCCCGTTCCCGCACGAGATGCGCGGCGAGCGCGGTCTTCCCGACTCCCGCGTCGCCCTCCACCCACAGGTAGCCGCGAGGCCGCTCGGCCAGGAACCCGTCGATCTGGTCGAGCAGCCATCGCCGCCCGGTGAACCCGTCGGCGAGCACGTCGGCGAACAACGGCCCGAGGTCGCGCACCGCCTCGTCGACCGGCACGTCTCCGGTTGCCCCGAACACCAGCGTTCCGGTCTGCACCACCATTCCCGCGAACCCCGTCACCGAGTTCACGATCCGTTCCACTGACGGCAGATCAGTCATGCGGCGCCCCCCGTTCGCAGCAGGACCGCCTGGGTGATCGACTCCGGCGGCGGCCAGCACAACCGGGTCTCCTCGCCGAGGTCGGCCACCTGCGCGGTGATGTCGTGCACTGCCAGCGGGTCCAGCGCGGCGAGGTCGTCGCAGAACCGCCGCACGGACTTGCCACCGACCCTGCGGGCCGACAGGAGCGCGCGCACCTGCCGGTCACGGCATCGCACCGCGTCGAACGGCGTGGCGTGCCGCACCAGTTCCCGCTGCCAGCTGGTGCCGAGCAGCAACGCGGCGCCGTTCCCGACGGCGGCGGCGACCCTGATCCTGGCCGCATGCGGCACGTGCCACGCCACCACGAACCTTCCCCAGTGCCGGTCGCGCAACCCCGCCACCGCCGAGAGCACGTGGTGGCCGGCGTCCGGCAGCGAGTCGACGGGCATCAGCAGCAGTACGCACGCCGACGGGTGGGCGGCCATGTCCAAAGCGGACACCGGCTCGGCTCGCATTCCGTTGCGGCCCAACGCGGAGCACAGCGCGAGGCCACGTGAGGCACCCGACCCGTCCACCACGACCACGTCCGGCCGGGCACGACGACGCCGCCGCATCAGCTGCCACCGTTGAGCAGGAACAGCTCGACCTTGGCGTCGCCAGGAGCGCCCTCCGACCCGAGGTAGGCGCGCATGTCGTTCATGCTCCGCAGCTGCGGCAGGCCCGCGGACCTCACCAGATCCTTGAGCTGCTGCGATACCAGTGTTCCCTGTGTCGGCACGGACGGATCGCGTGACTTCCCGAACACCAGGATCAGCCCGACGCGCCCGTCCACGCCGACCACGTCGACCATCTTGCGCCGGAACTCGTCCACCACGCCCGCGCCGGACGGGTCGACGTGCATGGTGAACGACTCCGAGGTCAGCAAAAGACCTTCGGGAGCAACGAAGGAGCTGGTGGTGGGCGCAGGTGACGACGAGGACGGGACGGGCTGGGCCACCGGTGGGTGTTCGTTCGACCCGAGCGCGATGATCATCAGCAACAGCGCCAGTTCCGCGAACAGCCAGCCGACGGCGCCCAGCGCGCTCACCGGTTGCCTGCGTAGTTGACGTCTGGGCGCCATCACGCCACCTGATCCGGACTCGCCGCCTGGTCCAGGTGCTCTGCGGGGTGCCGCAGACCGTCGGACACCATCGCGAGCCAGTTCACCTCGCGGATCGTCTCGCGCAGCTTGCTCGTGATCTCCTGCAGCGTGGACGCGGTGGCCTGGAACCGATCCGCCGCACCGGCCACCGAGTCGGCCGCCGCGGAGAACGGCTTCTGGGCCTCGTCGAGCAGTTCCCGGTGCGCGGCGTTGCGGGCGGACAGGTCCCTGGCCAGTGACGTCTGCGCGGCTGCCTCCCGCACGACCTCGCCGGACCTCGCCGAGCTCCCGCGCCACGCCGGCCGCGGCGCCGACGTCTGCCACGAC
>NZ_VSRL01000436.1 GCF_012184385.1 Lentzea indica | reverse complement strand
CCGACGCGGCCGCCGCCGACCTCACCACCGACCCGGCCGAGCGCGGCCGGCGCATGATGACGCCCTTCCAGCGCGCCAAGATGATCGTCAACCACCTGTCGCTGCGCATCGTCAACGACAGCCTCACGATCGTCGGCGGCGCCTCGTACTCGGCGTCCCACCCGCTCGCCCGCCTCGTCCGGGACGTCCGCGCCGGCTGGTTCATGCAGCCGTACACCTATGTCGACGGCGTCGACTACCTCAGCGGCCAGGCGCTGCGGCTGGACAGGGACAACGACTACGTCAGCGCCCGGTCGGTGTCCGGTGCCACCCCAGACGCGTCCTCTCGAACCGGAAGGCAGCTATGACTACGCGAGTCTGGGACTACCTGCCCGAGTACGGGAAGGAACGGGTGGACATCCTCGACGCGGTCGAGACGGTGTTCGGGTCCGGGCAGCTCGTGCTCGGCGCCAGCGTCCGGGGATTCGAGGACGAGTTCGCCGCGTACCACGGTGGCGGGCACTGCACCGGCGTCGACAACGGCACCAACGCCCTCGTGCTGGCCCTGGAGGCGCTCGGCGTCGGCCACGGCGACGAGGTGATCACCGTGTCCAACACCGCCGCGCCCACCATCGTGGCCATCGCGAGCGTCGGTGCCACCCCGGTCTTCGTCGACGTGTGCGAGGACGACTACCTCATGGACACCGGCCTGGTGGCGGACGCGATCACGCCGCGGACGAAAGCCTTGCTGCCCGTGCACCTCTACGGCCAGTGCGTCGACATGGTGCCGCTCAGGCGACTGGCCGACCAGCACGGCCTGGCGCTGCTGGAGGACTGCGCCCAAGCGCACGGCGCCCGGCAGCACGGGCGACTCGCCGGCACCACGGGCAACGCCGCGGCCTTCTCGTTCTACCCCACGAAGGTGCTCGGGGCATACGGCGACGGCGGTGCGGTCCTGACGCGCGACGACGACATCGACCGCAGCCTGCGGCGCCTCCGGTACTACGGCATGGAGAAGACCTACTACGTCGTCGGACTGCCCGGCCACAACAGCCGGCTGGACGAGGTGCAGGCCGAGATACTGCGCCGCAAGCTGCGCCGCCTCGACGACTACATCGCCGCGCGCAACGCGATCGCCGAACGGTACGCAGAGGGCCTGGCCGGCCTCACCGGTCCCGGCGGCCTCGTCCTGCCGGCCGTCCGGGACGGCAACGACCACGTCTACTACCTGTACGTGGTCCGTCACCCGCGACGCGACGAGATCATCGAACGGCTGCAGGAGCACGACATCGAGCTCAACGTCAGTTACCGGTGGCCGGTGCACACCATGACCGGCTTCGCCCACCTCGGCTACGCCCCCGGCTCGTTGCCGGTGACCGAACGGCTGGCCGACGAGATCTTCTCGCTCCCGATGTACCCGTCACTGCCCCGCGACCGGCAGGACCGTGTCATCGAAGCCCTGCACGACGTGCTCGCCCCCCGCTGACCCCGCCCGCGCACCCGAGGAGCCCGAGCCCATGCCTTCAGCTACGTGTCAGGTCTGCGGCGGCGCGGTCGAAGAGTTCCTCGACCTGGGCCGCCAGCCGCTCTCCGACAACTTCCCCACCGCGCGGGACATCCCGCACGAGTTCTTCTACCGCCTGGCCGTCGGCATGTGCGGGACGTGCACCATGGTGCAGCTGATGGAACAGGTGCCCCGCGAGCGGATGTTCCACTACGACTACCCGTACTACTCCTCCGGGTCGTCGGTGATGCGGGCGCACTTCGAAGGCACCGCACGCCGTTTCCTCGACACCGAACTGACCGGACCGGATCCGTTCATGGTCGAGATCGGCAGCAACGACGGCGTGCTGCTGAAGACCATCCACCAGGCGAACGTGCGTCACGTCGGCTTCGAACCGTGCGGCAAGGTCGCGGAGACCGCGGCGAGCCGGGGTGTGCGGGTGCTCGAGGAGTTCTTCGACGCGGACTCCGCCGCGGCCGTGCGGAAGAGCGACGGCCCTGCCGACGTCATCTTCGCCGCCAACACCCTCTGCCACATCCCTTACATCTCCTCGATCCTGGAGGGAGTCGACGCGTTGCTGGCCGAGAACGGGGTGTTCGTGTTCGAAGACCCCTACCTCGGCGACATCGTGACGAGGACGTCGTTCGACCAGATCTACGACGAGCACTTCTTCCTGTTCACCGCCCGCGCGGTGGCGACGATGGCCGCCCGGTTCGACCTGGAGCTCGTCGACGTCGAGCGGCTCCCCGTGCACGGAGGCGAGGTCCGCTACACCCTCGCGCGGGCCGGCGCACGCAAGCCGACGGACGCCGTCGCCGCCCTGATCGCCGAGGAGCACGCGCGGCGACTCGCGGACATGCAGACGCTGCAACGATTCGCGGCCAACACCGTTCGGGTGCGCGACGACCTGGTGGCCGTGCTGCGCCGGCTGCGGGCTGAAGGCCACGAGATCGTCGGATACGGCGCCACCGCCAAGAGCGCGACGGTGACCAACTTCTGCGGCATCGGGCCGGATCTGGTCTCGTACGTCTGCGACACGACGCCCGCGAAGCAGGGCAGGTTCACGCCCGGCACGCACATCCCCGTCCAGCCTGCGGAGTCGTTCGGCGACCCGTTCCCGGACTTCGCACTGCTCTTCGCCTGGAACCACGCCGACGAGATCATGGCCAAGGAACAGGAGTTCCGGCGCGCGGGCGGCCGATGGATCCGGTACGTGCCGGACGTGCACATCATCTGACCGCGGCGGATCGGAGCCACCATGTCCGAGCAGACACGGCCTCTGGCGGTCCTGGGCGCCTTCGCCTTCACGACCACCGCGTTCCCTGACGAGCGCGGCGTGTTCCTGTCGCCGTACCGGCGATCGGTGTTCGAGGAGGCGCTCGGGCACCCGCTCTTCCCGGTGGCACAAGCCAGTTGCAGCGTCTCCCGCCGCGGTGTCGTCCGCGGTGTGCATTTCACGGTGACCCCGCCGGGCTGCTTGAAGTACGTCTACTGCTCGCGCGGCAGCGCCCTCGACATCGTCGTCGACACGCGCGTGGGCAGCCCGACGTTCGGCGTGCACGACTCCGTCGTCCTGGGCGGGGAGGGTCTTCCCGCCGTGTACTTCCCCGTCGGGGTCGGCCATCTGTTCGTCGCGCTCGAGGACGACACGGTGGTGAACTACCTGCTTTCCCAGGAGTACCAACAGGAGAACGAACTGGCCGTCTCCGCCTTCGACCCGGAGCTGGCGCTGCCGATCCCGCCGGACGCCGGCCTTCTGTCCGAACGCGACAGACGCGCCCCGACCCTGGCCGAGGCGCGCGCCGCCGGGATGTTGCCGGACTACGAGGTGTGCGTGCGGGCCACCTGATCCGCGAGCGTCCGGCACAGTGCTTCCCGCAGCGGCACCTGTGGAGACCATCCGGTCACCGCGCGGAACGCCGACGAGTCGACCACGACGCTGTGCGCGTCCGTGGCGAAGGCCTCCGCGGGCCTCGGTACGGAGACGATCGGGACCGCCGGCCTGCCCGTGTGTTCGGCCACGACCTCGGCGATGGTGCCAAACAGCTCACGGAGAGGCACACCGCGACCCGTGCCGAGGAGCCAGTGCCCGCCGGCCAGCCGATCCGCGTGGTCGAGTGCCGCCACGAACGCGTCCGCGACGTCGTCCACGTAGAGCAGGTCGCGCTCGATCGCGCCGTCGGCCCACACGGTGAGCGGTTCTCCTGCCAGGGCCAGCCGGGTCATCGCCGCGACCACGCCGCGGGCTGACGGTGGGCCGAAGACGGTCGGCAGCCGCAGCGAAACACCACGGAGCGCACCGTCCGCGGTGGCCGCCATGAGCAGCTGCTCGGCAGCGAGCTTCTGGCGGTCGTACGCGGTCACGGGGTGGTCGTGCTCGGTGCCGTCGATCGGTGTCCGCGGCGCCAGGCCGACCTGGGAGGTGGACCCGGCGAACACCACCACCGGGGCCGGTCCGCTGTGCCGCAGGACCCGCACCAGCTCACGCACGACGCCCACGGTGGTGCGTTCGCCTGCGAGGTCATCGGCACCACGCCAGCCCGAGTCGGGCAGCAGCAGGTTGATCACCGCGTCGGCGCCCGCGACCGCCGCGGCCAGGGCTCGCGGG
>NZ_VSRL01000435.1 GCF_012184385.1 Lentzea indica | reverse complement strand
AGACCGTCGGCGGCCTGCTCGCGCAACGGCTCGGGCGCGTGCCGCTGCCCGGCACCGAGGCCGAGATCGCGGGCCTGCGCATGCGGGCCGAGGGCGGCAAGGACGAACGCGGCCGCATCCGGGTCACCACGGTGCTGGTGCGCCCCGTGCAGAAGGAGAGCGAAGAGAATGACTGACCTGGATCCCGAGAACGCCAAGCTCGTCACGCTCGCGCGGTCCGTACGCGCGCGCAACGGTGCCGCGGAGGGTGCGGCGGTGCGGGACCTCGACGGCCGCACGTACAGCGCTTCGACCGTCGCGTTGCCGTCGCTGAAGCTCACCGCGCTGCAGGCCGCCATCGCCGCCGCCGTGTCGAGCGGTGCCGAAGGTCTGGAGGCCGCGGTCGTCGTCACCGAGGCGTCCGGGGTGGACGTGGAGTCACTGGCGGCCGTGCGCGACCTCACGCAGTCCGGTCCTGTGTTTCTCGCGGACGCCTCCGGCGAGTTGCGCAAACAGTTTTAGGCGGGCGCTCCCATCAGCCCGAGCTGCATCATCATGCCCGCGGCGTCCGGGTGGGTGTGGAACTCCTTGATCTTTCCGTTCTCCGCCCTGAGGAAGTAGGTCCCGCGAGAGGTCACCGACTTGCCGGTTGGGGGGATCTCCATACCGCCCATGCTGAGCGTGCCGGTGTTGGTGCCGGTGAACTCGAGCTCGCAGGCGATCTGGTCGTCGGTGACGACCTTGTTGGTCGTGCGGATGTGCATGTCCGGGAACGCGGTGAACCAGGCCTGGGTGTAGGCGCGGGCCGCGTCCAGCGTGCGCATCGGGTCCGGGGTGGTGTCGTCGATCCAGACGAAGTCGTCTGCCAACAACTTCACGAAACCGTCGGTGTCGTGGCGATCCCACGCGCCGATGCCTTCGTCGTTCAGGCGCTCGAGGTCTTCTGTAGACATGTCGCATCTCCTTGTGCGCGAGCTACGAATGGAACGCGGGGGACGACGCCGTCAGCCTGCGCCCGTGCACCCGTCCGGACCAGTGCCGGAAGGCCCCGCGAAAGACCGTTTCCGGTCATGGGGGCAACGGAGAGATGGATGGTTACCGCTCGGCGGTGCGGGAAGGTCTGGAGGCCGCGGTCGTGGTGACCGGTTCGGGAACGCTCGACGAAGATTCGGTCAAAGCCGTTCGCGACCTGACTGCAAATGGCCCCGTATTCCGTGCAACCCAGACTGGGGAAATCGCAGAAGTGATCTGAACGCACGATTGACGGTGCGCAATTCCGTCCTAGGTTCGGTTGCGGGATAAATTCGCGACCAACCAGGGATGGTCATGAGAAAGCTCAGATCTGTTCTCGTCGCGCTGTCGTTGCTGTTCGCCGGTGCCGTGGCGACGGCACCGGCGCAGGCGGAAGTCCGCGTGCAGGCCACGACGGACAAGCTCACCGGCATGATCGTCGGCCACGAGCGTGGTGTCACCACACAGGCCTGGTCCGGCTGGGAGTCGCTGGGCGGCTTCCTGATCTCGGCACCCGCGGTCTCGTCGTGGGCGCCCGGCAGGCTCGACGTGTTCGCCGTCGGCCAGGACCACGCGCTGTGGCACAAGTGGTACGACGGCGGCTGGTCCAATTGGGAGTCGCTCGGCGGCTATTTGACGTCCGCGCCCGCCGCTGTTTCGTGGAGCAACGGACGAATTGATGTTTTCGGGCGCGGCAGTGACAACGCGCTGTACCACAAATGGTTTCAAAACGGCTGGTCCGGTTGGGAGTCGCTGGGCGGCTATTTGACGTCGGCTCCGGGTGCTTCTTCGTGGAGTGCCGGACGACTCGACGTGTTCGGGCGCGGCAGTGACAATGCGCTCTACCACAAGTGGTTCCAGAACGGCTGGTCCGGTTGGGAGTCGCTGGGTGGCGTCCTGAGCACCTACCCCGCGGCCGTCTCGTGGGGTCCCGGACGCATCGACGTGTTCGGCGGCGGCACCGACTACGCGATGTACCACAAGTGGTACGACGGCGGCTGGTCCGGCTGGGAGAGCCTCGGCGGCACGCTCACCTCGGGACCGGGCGCGTCCTCGTGGGCCTCTGAACGGCTCGACATCTTCGTCCGCGGCACGGACAACGCGATGTACCACAAGTGGTACCAGGGCGGCTGGTCCGGTTGGGAGTCGCTCGGCGGCGGCCTGATCTCCGGCCCCGCAGCGGTTTCCTGGTCCTCCGGCCGCATCGACACCTTCGTGATCGGCGGTGACAACGCCCTCTACCACAAGTGGTGGGCGTGATCAGCTAGCAGATTCCGGGACCGGCGACAACCTCGTTGCCGGTCCCAGGGACAATGGACGGATGGATGGTTACCGCTCCGGGTTCGCGTGTTTCGTCGGACGCCCGAACGCAGGGAAGTCGACGCTGACGAACGCGCTGGTGGGCACCAAGGTCGCCATCACGTCGAGCAAGCCGCAGACCACCCGGCACACGATCCGCGGCATCGTGCACCGCGAGGACGGCCAGCTCGTGCTGGTCGACACGCCGGGCCTGCACCGGCCGCGCACGCTGCTCGGCCAGCGGCTCAACGACCTCGTGCGCGAGACGTGGTCGGAGGTCGACGTCGTCGGCTTCTGCGTGCCCGCCGACCAGAAGGTCGGCCCCGGTGACAAGTTCATCGCCGCCGAGCTGGAGAAGGTCGCCAAGCGCACGCCGGTGGTCGGCATCGTCACCAAGACGGACCTGGTCTCGCAACAGCAGGTGATGGAGCAGCTGCTCGCGCTGCAGAAGGTCATGGAGTTCGCCGAGATCATCCCGGTGTCCGCGGTCGACGGCTTCCAGGTCGACAAGCTGAGCGACCTGCTGCTGCAGAAGCTGCCCGAGGGCCCGCAGCTGTTCCCGGACGGCGACCTGACCGACGAGCCGGAGCAGACGCTGGTCGCCGAGCTGATCCGCGAGGCCGCGCTGGAAGGCGTGCGCGACGAGCTGCCGCACTCCATCGCCGTGGTCGTCGAGGAGATGATGCCGCGCGAGGGCCGCGACGACCTGATCGACATCCACGCGTTCGTGTTCGTGGAGCGGCCGTCGCAGAAGGCGATCATCCTCGGGCACCGCGGTGAGCGGCTCAAGCAGGTCGGCATCACCGCCCGCAAGCAGATCGAGGCGCTCCTGGGTTCGCGGGTCTACCTCGACCTGCACATCAAGATCGCCAAGGACTGGCAGCGGGACCCGAAACAGTTGCGCCGCCTGGGGTTCTGATGGCGAACCTGTACCGCGACACCGGAATCGTGCTGCGCGTGCAGAAGCTCGGTGAAGCGGACCGGATCATCACCTTCCTGACCCAGCGGCACGGCAAGCTCCGTGCCGTGGCCAAGGGCGTGCGCCGCACGTCGTCGAAGTTCGGCGCGCGGCTGGAGCCGTTCTGCCACGTCGACGTGCAGTTCCACCCCGGCAGGTCGCTCGACATCATCACGCAGGTGCAGACGCTGGACGCGTTCGGCGTCGGCATCGTCAACGACTACCAGCGCTACACGGCCGCGTGCGCGATCTTGGAGACCGCTGACCGTCTCACCGCAGAAGAGGGCGAACCGGTCCTGCGGCTCTATCTGCTGGTGACGGGTGCACTGCGCGCGTTGTCCGCCGGCGAACGGGATCCGTCGCTGCTGCTGGACGCGTTCCTGATGCGCGCCATGGCGTTCGCCGGGTGGGCGCCCGCGGTCAACGAGTGCGCGAAGTGCGGCACTCCAGGACCGCACAGGGCGTTCAGCGTCCAGGCCGGTGGCACGTGCTGCCCGAACTGCCGCCCGGCCGGCTCGGCGTCGCCCTCCGCGGACACGCTGACGTTGCTCTCGGCGCTGCTGCACGGCCAGTGGGGAGTGGTCGACGAGATCCCGCACATCGCTCGCCGTGACGCGAGTGGCCTGGTCGCGGCACACCTGCAGTGGCACCTGGAACGGCAGCTCAGATCGTTGCCTCTGGTCGAGCGCAAGGCGAAGCCGGACGACGGCTAATCTGGCGGCCACCCGAAACTCAGGAAGGATGCCGAGTCCCATGCTGCGTCGTCGCCGCTCCGAGCGTGAGAAGCGTCGGCTGGTAACCCACGGCCGAAGGCATGCGGCCCAGCAGGGTCGACACCTCGGAACCGGCCTGGGTGAAGCGGAAGATGTTGTCGATGAAGAGC
>NZ_VSRL01000434.1 GCF_012184385.1 Lentzea indica | reverse complement strand
AAGGCGAAGCCGGACGACGGCTAATCTGGCGGCCACCCGAAACTCAGGAAGGATGCCGAGTCCCATGCTGCGTCGTCGCCGCTCCGAGCGTGAGAAGCGCGTCCCGCGCCCGCCGGAGCCGCATCCGTCCGGCGCCGTGCCTCCGGCCATCCCCGTCGAGTTCGTGCCGAAGCACATCGCGATCGTCATGGACGGCAACGGCCGCTGGGCCAACCAGCGCGGACTGTCGCGGGTCGAGGGCCACAAGCGCGGTGAGCAGGTCGTCGTCGAGGTCGCCAAGGGCGCGATCGAGATGGGCGTGAAGTGGCTGTCGCTGTACGCCTTCTCCACCGAGAACTGGCGCCGCAGCCCCGAAGAGGTCCGGTTCCTCATGGGCTTCTCGCGTGACGTGATCCACCACCGCACCGACGAGCTCGACGAACTGGGCGTGCGGGTGCGCTGGGCGGGGCGCCGGCCGCGGTTGTGGCGCAGCGTGATCAAGGAGCTGGAGGTCGCGGAGGAGCGCACCCGCGACAACGACCAGCTCAACCTCGCGATGTGCATCAACTACGGCGGCCGCGCCGAGATCGGTGACGCCGCCCGCGAGATCGCGCGGCTGGCCGCCGCCGGGCAGATCAACCCGGACAAGGTCGACGAGAAGACCATCGCGCGCTACCTGTACCAGCCGGAGATGCCGGACGTGGACCTGTTCATCCGGCCGTCCGGTGAGCAGCGCACCTCGAACTTCATGCTCTGGCAGTCCGCGTACGCCGAGCTGGTGTTCCAGGACATCCTGTGGCCCGACTTCGACCGCCGTGACCTGTGGCGGGCCGTCGAGAACTTCGCCGAGCGCGACCGCCGCTTCGGTGGTGCGATCGACAAGCCCGATTCGGAGGTGTCGTGAACGCGAGCGGTGAGGCTCTGGAGGCCGCGCGCAAGGCGCTGGAGCTGTTCCACGACGTGTCCGTGGACGACGACGGCGCGTTGAGCTTCCGCCACGGCGACGTGCCGTGCGCCGTGCAGGGCATGGAACTGTCCGAGGGGCTGACCGTGCTCTCGCTGACGGTCGTCGTCGCGTGGGACCTGGTCGGCGATGTGGCGGTGTGGGTGGCCGAACGCGCTGGTCAGGGCCTGTTCGGCACGCTCGGCGTCATTCCGTCCGAACGCGGCACGGACGTGATGCTGCGGTACGCGTTCCCGGCGGACGGCCTCAAGCCGGAACCGCTGAGCACGCTGCTGATGCTGGTTGTGTCGACCGCGTCGCAGGTGCGCGGCGAGCTCCTCTCCCGCTTTTCTTGAGAAAGGACCCTTCCATGGGTGGCGTGATCATTTACGAGCCGGAAGAGGACGCGGACGTCAACGAGTTCCCGTGGACCGTCACGTTCGAGCCTTCTGGCGGCGACGACTGGGACTCGTTCATCTGCGGCCCCTACGAGCGCGACCACGCCGTCGCGCTGGCAGAGGCCGTGGCGCTGGATGACGCCGAGGGCGGCGTGCTGGCCATCGTGAAGCCGATGCTGCCCGCGCTGAGCGCCGAGGACGTCAGCGCCACGATCGAGGAACTGCGCGAGGCCGCCCTCGAAGAAGAGGACGCCGAGGAGATGGTCAACGGCACGCCCGTCGACTTCGACGACGACGCCGACCTCGCAGAGGAAGAGGCCGAGTTCGCCGAGCCGCCGTCGCCCGACGAGATCCGCGAGGGCATGGCGCGTACCTACCGCCGTCTGCTGGACCTGGACGCCGAATGACGATCACCGGCGAGATCCGCTCGTCGAAGCGGCGCTCAGGCCCGCCTCGGCTGAAGATCACGTCGCTGGAGGTGCTGTGCGGGATCCTGGTTCTCGCACTGCTCTTCCAGTCCCGGCTGGTCGATCTTCTGGACGTGCCGAAGCTGCGCACCGCGGCGACCGTGTTCGTGGCGATCTGCGTGCAGGCCATGCCGTTCCTGGTCCTGGGCGTGTTGATCTCCGGCGCCATCGCCGCGTTCGTGCCAGCCTCGGCTCTGCGCCGGTTGCTGCCCACTCGCACCGCGTTGGCCGTGCCCGTGGCGGGTGTCGCCGGGGTGGCGCTGCCGGGGTGTGAGTGCGCGTCGGTACCGGTGGCCAAGAGGCTCATGCAGCAGGGCGTCGCGCCGGCTGTGGCGCTGACGTTCCTGTTGGCCGCGCCCGCGGTGAACCCGATCGTGCTGGTGTCGACGGCGGTGGCGTTCAACGACACCCCGATGATGGTCGTCGCCCGGTTCGTGGGGTCGTTGCTGACCGCGGTGGTCATGGGCTGGCTGTGGGTCCGCTTCGGCAAGGCCGAATGGATCGCAGAGCGCGCGTTGGCGCGTATGCAGGACCACTCCGGTACCTCGAAGTGGGCCGTGTTCGCCGAGAGCGCGCGCCACGATCTCGTGGACGCCGGCGGCTTCCTGGTGCTGGGCGGGCTGTTCGCGGCGGCGTTCAAGACGTTCGTGCCCGTCGCCTGGATGCAGACGCTGGGCGGGCAGCTGGTTCTGGGCGTGCTGGTGATGGCGTTCCTGGCCGTGATCCTGGCGCTGTGCTCGGAGGCCGACGCGTTCGTGGCGGTGGCGTTCTCCGCACTGCCGCTGCTGCCGCGGCTGGTGTTCCTGGTCGTCGGCCCTGCCGTTGACGTGAAGCTGATCGCGCTGCAGGCGGGTGCGTTCGGAAAGTCCTTCGCCTTCCGCTTCGCACCGGCTACCTTCGTAGTGGCGATCTTGTGCGCGGTGGTGACGGGAGTGGTGCTGCTGTGAGGCGGGAAACCCAGAACATCCTGCTGGTCCTGCTCGGCGGCGCGCTGCTGAAGATCAGCTTCTCCGGGTTGTACTTGCGTTACGTCCAGAAGGGCCTGCTGCCGCTGCTGATCGCCGCGGGCACGATCATGATCGGCCTGGCGCTGTTCGCGATCATCCGTGACATCCGGCGCGGCAAGGCCGTCTCAGATGACGATCACGAACACTCGCACTCGTCGCGTTCGACCTGGTTGATGCTGCTGCCGGTGATGGCGGTGTTCCTGATCTCGCCGCCCGCCCTGGGCGGCGACGTCGTCAGCTCGGCGGCCGACACGAACCAGACGCAGCGATCCCGCAACCTGCTGGGCGAACTGCCGTCAGGGGACGTCATCCCGTTGTCCATGACGGAGTTCGTCACGCGCACGGCGTGGGACGAGTCCGGAACGCTGGACGGTCGTCGCGTGAAGCTGACCGGGTTCCTGACGCGTGCGGAAGGCGACACGTTCGTGGCGCGGCTCGCCATCTCGTGCTGTGCGGCTGACGCGCGGCCGTTGAAGGTGAAGCTGATCGGGGACGTGCCTTCGCTGCCCGATGAGCAGTGGGTGGAGCTGACCGGGCAGGTCGTGCCGAAGTCGGCGTCCGAGAAGAACAGCTGGGTGCCGAGCTTCACGGTGGAGTCTTCGACGTCGGTCGCCGAGCCGGTCGAGCCCTACGAGAGCTAGCGGCGCGACCCGGCTCGGCGGACCAGTCGAACTAGAGGTTCTTGGCCGTGCACTCCGCGCACGTGCCGAAGATCTCGACGGTGTGGCTGACCTCGGAGAAGCCGTTCTCGGCCGCGACACGGTCAGCCCACTTCTCCACGGCAGGGCCCTCCACCTCCACCGTGCGGCCGCAGTGGCGGCACACGAGGTGATGGTGGTGGTGGGCCGAGCAACGGCGGTAGATGGCCTCGCCCGAGTCGGTGCGCAGGACGTCGACCTGGCCCGCGTCCGCGAGGGACTGCAGGGTTCGGTAGACCGTTGTCAGGCCGATGCCTTCCCCACGGCGGCGTAGTTCCTCGTGCAGTTCCTGGGCGCTGCGGAAGTCGTCGAGCTGGTCGAGCAGGTTCGACACCGCCGTGCGCTGTTTGGTGGACCTCAGTCCGGTCACAACTTCTCCTCGACGTGCGTCACAGCGTCCACGACGATGTGCGCCAGGTGTTCGTCTACCAGCCGATACACGACCTCGCGGCCGTGTCGTTCTCCATGCACCACACCCGCGGACTTCAGCACGCGCAGGTGCTGGCTGATCAGCGGCTGCGCCACGCCCAGTGCCTCGACCAGCTCGTGCACACAGCGGTCGTGTTCCCGCAGCTGCAGCACGATGGCGATGCGCACAGGGGCGGCCAGCGCGCGCAGCAGGTCGCCCGCCTCGGCGAGCGTGTGGGCGGCGCGG
>NZ_VSRL01000433.1 GCF_012184385.1 Lentzea indica | reverse complement strand
CGACAACCGGGTGCGGATGAGGTGGCGGGTGGTCGTGGACTTCGCCGAGGACGGTTCACAGATCACCGCGGTGCGCCCGTACGGCGACCTGCTGGCCGTACCCGGGAGGCGGCTGCTGGCCGTAACCCGGCTGCTGCGGCGGCTGCTGCCCGTACGGCCCACCGGGCTGCGGCTGCTGCCCGTAGGGGCCGGGCTGCTGCGGCGGGTAGGTCATCGAAACTCCCCCGATGCGGATGAGGTGATCTTTCGTTGGACATTGTGGTACTTCGCCGACCGACGCGCGGCCGAATGGGGTCTATCGACGCCCATGAGTGGTTATGCACACCCTGTGCAGGTGCCATCCGGGGGCGCCAAGGCCGTGTCTGATAACGATTGCGGCAACTCCACCGGGAATCGAGTGCGATGCACTGCGCTGTCGGGGTGGTGCGCCGGTTGCTCCGGCAGAACCACCCGGTTGGCCGCACGCCCTCCGGTCGTACTGGAGCCGCGCCGGAGCGGGTCCTCCGACGAGCACGGGTGGGGTGGGTTGCGGTGCGTGACCACCGATCGGACCAGTCAGTGGTCCACCTGGTGGGACGAGGGCGGGTTGCCGCCCGTCGCCGGGCCGCGGGCCGTACCAGGCGTGTTCGCGGTCGTCCGAGGGTGGTCGCGGACCGTAGGGGCCGGGCGGCCGCCCAGGTGCTCCCATGACCCTCTCCTCGGACTTCTCGCAGGTCGGCTGGCGTGTCGCTGGGCGCAACGCCGGTCGGGGTTTCTGGGACGCACCGTAGCGGGTAGGCGGTTCAACCGGACACCGAGATGGAGCAGTTGACCTCTGTTGGAGGCCGGACCGTTGCGTCACACGAGCGAAGATGATGTTGTGAGTACACGATTTTGTCGGTGATCGCCGGTACCGTAATCGGTACGAACACGGGAGGAGGGTGCCGACATGCAGCACGGTCATCCCGGCAGCCAACCCGATGAGGGTGGCGAGCTGAACCAGGGCAACAATTCTGCTGAGCTGACTGCGCAGATCAGGTTCCTCGAGGACGAGATCGCGTCGTTGCGTCGCAAGCTGACCGAGTCCCCGCGCCACACGCGGTTGCTCGAGCAGCGCTTGGCTGAGGCGACAGAGCGCGTCAGCCAGCTGACCGAGCGAAACACGAAGCTCATAGACACCCTCCGCGAAGCACGAAGCCAGTTGCTCGCGCTGCGTGAGGAAGTCGACCGGCTGGCCCAGCCACCCAGCGGGTACGGCGTCTTCATGGCGCGTTACGACGACGGGACGGTCGACGTCTTCACGTCCGGCCGCCGGATGCGGGTCGCCGTGTCCCCGGCGGTCGAGCCGGAGAAGATCTCCTACGGTCAGTCCGTCCGCCTCAACGAGGCGCTGACGGTCGTCGAGGCCGGCGGGTTCGAGCGGTCGGGTGAGGTCTGCGCACTGCGGGAGGTGCTCACCGAAGACGGTGAGGACACGATCGCCCGCGCGCTGGTCGTCGGCCACGCGGACGAGGAGAGGGTGGTCTGGCTCGCCCAGCCGCTGCTCGACTCACCGCTCAAGCCCGGCGACTCGCTGCTGGTCGACTCGAAGGCGGGCTTCGCCTACGAACGGGTCCCCAAGGCCGAGGTCGAGGACCTCGTGCTCGAAGAGGTCCCGGACATCGACTACAGCGACATCGGCGGTCTGTCCCGGCAGATCGAGCAGATCCGCGACGCCGTGGAGCTGCCCTTCCTGCACGCCGACCTGTTCCGCGAGTACGAGCTGCGCCCGCCCAAGGGCGTGCTGCTCTACGGCCCTCCCGGCTGCGGCAAGACGCTCATCGCGAAGGCGGTGGCGAACTCCCTGGCCAAGAAGGTGCGGGAGATCCGCGGCGAAACCGACAAGCAGGCCAAGTCCTACTTCCTCAACATCAAGGGCCCCGAGCTCCTCAACAAGTTCGTCGGTGAGACCGAGCGGCACATCCGCCTGATCTTCCAGCGGGCTCGTGAGAAGGCGTCAGAGGGCACCCCGGTGATCGTGTTCTTCGACGAGATGGACTCGATCTTCCGCACCCGCGGTTCCGGTGTGTCGTCCGACGTCGAGACGACGATCGTGCCCCAGCTGCTCTCGGAGATCGACGGCGTCGAGGGCCTGGAGAACGTCATCGTCATCGGCGCCTCCAACCGTGAAGACATGATCGACCCGGCGATCCTCCGCCCCGGCCGCCTCGACGTGAAGATCAAGATCGAGCGACCGGACGCCGAGGGCGCGAAGGACATCTTCAACAAGTACCTGACGCCGAACCTCCCGCTGCACGCCGACGACCTCGCCGAGTTCGGCGGGGACCCGAAGGCCTGCATCGAGGGCATGGTGCAGCACACCGTCGAGCGCATGTACGAGGAGTCCGAGGAGAACCGCTTCCTGGAGGTCACCTACGCCAACGGTGACAAGGAGGTCCTGTACTTCCGGGACTTCAACTCCGGCGCGATGATCCAGAACATCGTCGACAGGGCCAAGAAGGCGGCGATCAAGTCGCTGCTGGACACCAAGCAGCCCGGACTCTCGGTCCGGCACCTGCAGGCCGCCATCGTCGACGAGTTCGCCGAGAACGAGGACCTGCCGAACACGACGAACCCGGACGACTGGGCACGCATCTCGGGCAAGAAGGGCGAGCGGATCGTCTACATCCGCACGCTCGTCACCGGGAAGAACCAGGAGACGGGCCGCGCGATCGACACGGCCACGAACACCGGCACCTACCTGTAACCAGCTCGGTTGCAAAGGAACAGCACGGAAACCGCCCCGGTCGCTTCGGCCGGGGCGGTTTCGTTCACACCAGGCCCGACTCGTAGGCCGCGATCACGAGCTGGGCGCGGTCACGGGCGTGCAGCTTGGCCAGCAGGTTCCCGATGTGCGTCTTCACCGTGCCGGGGCTGACGTGCAGCTCGGCCATGATCTCCGCGTTGGACAGTCCCCGCGCGACCAGCAGCAGGACTTCCTTCTCCCGCTCGGTCAGCCGCTCCAGCCCCGACACCACCGGTGACGCCGGCCGGCTGACGAACTCGGAGATGAGCCGCCGCGTGATCGACGGCGACAGCAGCGACTCGCCCGACGCCACCACCCGGATCGCGGCCAGCAGCTCGGCCGGTGGTGTGTCCTTCAGCAGGAAACCCGAGGCGCCTGCCCGCAACGCGCCGAACACGTACTCGTCCAGGTCGAACGTCGTCAGCACCAGCACCTTCGGACCGTCCAGCAGCCGCGTGGCCTCGATGCCGTCCATCTCCGGCATGCGGATGTCCATCAGGACCACGTCCGGCTTCAGCGACGCGGCCAGCGCCACGGCTTCGGCTCCGGTGCCCGCCTCGCCCACCGCGGTCAGGTCAGGTTCGTTGTCGACCAGCAGGCGGAAGCTCGCGCGCAGCAATGCCTGGTCGTCGACGATCAGCACGCTGGTCATCGGTACGGCAGCTCCGCCACGACCCGGAAACTGCCGTTCTCACCGGGCCCGGCGCTGAACGTGCCGCCGTACACCGCCACGCGTTCGCGCATGCCGATCAACCCATGTCCCACTCCGAGCTCCTTCACCCCAGGTCCGTCGTCCGCCACGTCGATGCGCACCAACGACGGAGTCACCTCCACCGTGACCGTGCACGCTGCCGGCGCCGCGTGCTTCACGACGTTGGTCAAAGCCTCCTGCACGATCCGGTATGCCGACAGCCCGACCCCCTCCGGCACAACGGAGTCGCCCCGCACGTCCAACGAGACGCGCACCCCCGCCAGTGACGCCCGGTCGGCCAGTTCCACCAGCCCGTCGAGGCCGGGGGAGGGCGCCAGGTCGGCGTCCGAGCGCAGGACGCCGAGCAGGCCACGCATCTCGGTGAGTGCCGCGCGGCTCGTCTCCGAGATCACCTCCAGAGCCTGGTAGGCGTGCTCGGGTGAGCGCACATGTGCGGCGTTGGCCGCTTGCACGGCGATCAGGGACAGGTTGTGCGCCACCACGTCGTGCAGTTCGCGGGCGATGCGCAGGCGTTCGTCACCCAGCGCCTGCTCGGCCTGCTGCTCCATCTCCCGCGCGATGAACGAACGCCGCAGCCGTGTCGTGTAGCCGATCGCCCACACCGCGCCCAGCGCCGCCGTCGCCGCGAGCACGTTCTCCGGCTCGCCCCCGCCGAGGCCCGCGGACGCGACACCGCCACCGCGA
>NZ_VSRL01000432.1 GCF_012184385.1 Lentzea indica | reverse complement strand
ACCGCCACGACCGCAGCCGTCACCAGGGCGACGGTCGCGGCGGGCGCCAGGACCCGCCGCGTCGTGGTCGTGAACCTGCCCACTGGTCATCTCCAGGACGATGTGTCAATCGCGTGGCGCGGGTGCTCGCCGTCCAACTGATCACGAGTTGCTGGTGACAGCCGCGCGCTGGGTCTCGGCGAAGGCGAAGGTGAGCTGGGTGCTCAGGTTCTGGATGGTGTTCGCGGGCAGGACGCCGTTGACCGTGGTCTCGTCCTGGTTGGGGAGCTTGACACTGACCTGAAGCTTGCGCACCTCGCCGGCACCGACCGCGCCCGACACCAGCGACGTCGCGGTGCCGAAGGTGGACACCGGCTTGCTGGACACCAGTGCCGAGGTCGTGCCGGAGCAGACGCCGGTGGTCGGGGCCCAGATACCGTCGACGCACTCGGTCACGGTCACCGTCAGACCGCGAGTGGCGTCTGTGGTCAGTGCCGTGCTGCCGGTGCCGGTCACCGCGAGGGTCAGCGCCTGGCCGTCCAGCGTGCCGCTGTTGGCCACGTCGACGTAGCGGTTGCTCACGTCACCAGGCGCGAGATTGCTGATCGACTGGCTGAACCCGGCGCCGTTGGGCGTCATGGTGAGCTTGAGGGTGCCCGTGCTCACTTGCTGAGGGTCGACGTTGGACACGGTGGCGGACAGCGTGGCCCAGACCCCGGCGCCCATCATGACGAGCACCGCCCCGGCGGTGGTGGCCATCGCCAACGGGCGCCAGGCGCGGCGGCGCCTCGTGGTGTGGGCGTCGACGGAGTGTCGTTCGGTCATGATGTCTCCCCGGTCTAGATCGCTAGCGCTCCATTTGGTGCAGTGCGGGTGCACACCAGGGTTAGCGTCACTTGGCGGAGATGTTGACGCAGAGCGATCGGCGTTCACCCCATCGGGCGACGGCGGCCGGAACGGCGGCGGCGCATCGTGGACGATCGATTGCAGACCGTGCTCGACGGCACGATCAGCGGGGCTACTGGACCTCGGCAGGTGGGCGATCTTTGTCGGCTGTGCGCCGGGGGGAGTGCCGGGCGGTACACCGCTGCGGTGTCGCCGTGCTCAGCGAGGAACGCGAACGCGTGCTTGTCCGGCGCCGCCACGGGCCCGTAGGTGCGGCGGTCGGTGGCCGGCGGCGGCGGTTCGGCCTTGCTGACCGACCCGTGATCGGCCGCCAGCGTCAGTTTCCAGATCTGTGATCGGCCGGTGGACGCGATGATGACATGACTTATGCCACGGCTAGGCCCCAAAAGAAGACCTGCAGCGTATCGCTGCAGGGGGTCCGGGGGCTTGCCCCGGCATGGGATCTGGGGGCAAGACCCCAGAAAACACTCGAAGGGCGAAGGGGCTCGCGCTCTCCGCGAACACACCTTGCCCTTCGACCTTCGATGCCCCCGGCAGGATTCGAACCTGCGCACCCGCCTCCGGAGGGCGGTGCTCTATCCCCTGAGCTACGGGGGCCGTAGCTACGTGGAAGATCCTAGCGCACGAGAGCCACCCACTTACGCACGTACCCCCTCGAACCAATGCAGCGTGGTCTCCGTCACCCCCACCCCAGGTCAGAAGCACTGCCGATTGCACTCATGCGCATATCGCTATATGTTCCCGGCATGGGCCACGGTCATGGGCACGGATCGGCGTCGGCGAGCGGGCAGCACGCCGGCAAGCTGTGGATCGCGTTCGGCATCGGCGCGGTCTTCATGGTGGTCGAGTTCGTCGTGGGCTTCGCGACGTCCTCCCTCGCGCTGATCTCCGACGCCTCGCACATGCTCACCGACGTGCTGGGCGTCGGGATGGCGCTGGCCGCGATCATGGTGGCGCGCAGGAACAAGGCCGGCAAGAACCGGACGTTCGGCTTCTACCGGGCCGAGGTGCTGGCGGCGCTCGCCAACGCGGTCCTGCTCTTCGGGGTCGCCGGCTACGTGATCTACGAGGCCGTTGGCCGGTTCCAGGACCCGCCTGCGGTGCCTGCCTGGCCGGTGCTCATCGCGGCGACGCTCGGTCTTGCGGCCAACCTCGTCAGCTTCGGCGTGCTGAAGGAGGGCGCCAAGGACAGCATCAACGTCAAGGGCGCGTACCTCGAGGTGCTGGCCGACCTCATCGGGTCGGTGGGCGTGCTCATCTCCGCCCTTGTCATGCTCACCACCGGTTGGAAGTACGCGGACCCGATCATGGGTGTGCTGATCGGCGTGTGGGTGCTGCCGCGGACGTACAGCCTGGCCAAGAACGCCTTGCACATCCTCTTCCAGCACGCGCCGGAGCGGCTCGACGTCACCGAGATGCAGAAGGCGCTGACCCGGCTCCCCGGCGTCACGGAGGCGCACGACCTGCACGTCTGGACGCTCACCAGTGGCATGGAGGTGGCTTCGGCGCACCTCACGACCGCTGAGGACGCCGATCACGAGAACGTGCTCAAGGCCGCGCAGTCGTTGCTGGCGAGCGAGTACCACATCGAGCACGCGACGCTGCAGGTCGAGGGCGGCTCGTCAGCGCAGCGGTGCAGGGAGCTTTCGTGGTGAGCCCGGCAGGTCGCGGATCTCGTCCTTAGTGGACGGCGCGCCGGTTCGTGACGGAACAACCATTCGAGGTTGTGGAACGACGACCCGGACACGGCCTCGCTCGAACGGCACCACTAGAGCCTCCCCAGTCACCACCGCATGAATTGCCAAGATCTCATCGAAGTATGTCCGAACGGGAAAGATCCGTTCAGGTGAACGAGAAAAGCCGCGTTCCGTGACGGAACGCGGCTTTCCCGGTTCAAACGCGATCAGTTGGGCATTACAGACCAGTGCACTGTCCTGCCTTCGGACCCTTCACTTCGTTCGGGAAGCCGTTGTTCGACGGCGCCGGGTTGTTGCCCGTGCAGGACAACGGCCCGCCGACCGTGGTGAACGCCACGATTGACCTGGTCTTGTTCGACGTCAGTGACACAGGGCCACCGACCGAGGTGTTCTCCACCGCGACTTCCGAAGAAGTGCCGTGCGCCGTCACCGGACCGCCCACGCGAGTGCCCACGAGCACCACGGACGCCGCGTCCGTCGCCGACAGCGGGCCCTTGATCTCGCCGCCGAAGACGAAGAGCGTGGCGCCCTTCGCGACGGTCACGGGGCCGTTGATGGTGGCGCCGTCCACGCAGGTCACGCCCTTGGCCTGCAGGCCGCCGTCGACCGTGCCGGTCACCGTCGAGGTGCAGGCCGGCAGCGGCTTCGACATCAGCTCGAACTCGGCCAGCGCCACGTCGGCGGAGAACTCCAGGCGGTAGAAGTTGTAGCGGCCCGGCGAGGCGATCTTGAACGACCGGGTGTACTGCTGCCACTGGAAGTTCTCGTTCGAGCGCTTGTCGACCGTCGCCCACGTCTTGCCGTCGTAGGAGGCTTTCAGCTCCCAGGACGACGGGGACGTGCCCGACTTCGCGTTGGTCAGCGTGTAGAACTCCGCCTTCTCCTTGGCGTCAGCGGCCTTGAAGTCGAAGGAGCGCACCACCGCGGACGTCGCGGAGTTGTTGTCCGCCAGCGCACCGACAGACACACCGGCCGAGACGTCACGGAGAGGCGTCGGAACCGCGTCACCGGTGGTGATCGAGTCCGGCACGTCGGTGGCGCCCGTGCCCCAGGCGGAAGGCTTCGGGCCCATGTCGAAGTCGATCGTGGCACCGGCCGCGAGCACGTCGTGCGGCAGTGACGTCTTGTTCCACGCCTTGCCGTTGACCTTCACGCCCTGCACGTAGATGTTCTTCGCGCTGTTCTTGGGTGCGTTGATGACGAGCTTCTTGCCGTTCTCCAGCTTTACGGTCGCCTTGGTGAACAGCGGCGAACCGATCGCGTAGGCCGGCTTGCCCATCTGCAGCGGGTAGAAGCCGAGCGACGAGAACAGGTGCCACGCGGACATCTCGCCGTTGTCCTCGTCACCGGCATAGCCCTGACCCTGCTCGCTGCCGACGTACAGGCGCGCCAGGACCTCGCGCACCTTCTCCGCGGTGCGGGCGGGCTGACCGGCGTAGTTGTACATGTAGGCGATGTGGTGCGACGGCTGGTTGGAGTGGCCGTACTGGCCCATCCGCACGTCCCGCGCCTCGATCATCTCGTGGATCACGCCGCCGTAGCCGCCGGGGAACTTGGCCGTCTCCGGCAACGTGAAGAACTGGTCGAGCTTGG
>NZ_VSRL01000431.1 GCF_012184385.1 Lentzea indica | reverse complement strand
CTGACGAACATGGGCGCGGCGAACCGCTCGCCGCGGGCCGGGTGACCAGGGCGCTGCTGGACCGGATCGGCGCAGGCGCCGCGGTCGCCGTCGTGACGGGGGACGACGTGCTCGCCGAAGTCGATCTGGACGCTCCCGCCTGGGAGAACGGCATCCCGTTGCGCGACCACGGGGAGATCGTCTCGGCGAACGCCTACCTCGGCGCGGACGCGATCCTGATGGCGCTGGACACGGGTGCGGACGTGGTCATCACCGGACGGGTCGCCGACCCGTCGCTGTTCCTCGCGCCGCTCGCGCACCGGCTCGGCTGGGACCTCGACGACATCGAGACGACCGCCGCCGGCACCGTCGTCGGGCACCTGCTGGAGTGCGCGGGGCAGCTCACCGGCGGCTACTTCGCCGATCCCGGCTACCAGGACGTGCCCGATCTGGCCCGCCTCGGCTTCCCGTTCGCCGACGTGGCCACGGACGGGACGGCGGAACTCGGCAAGCTGCCCGGCACCGGTGGTGTGCTGTCCCGCTCGACCGTGCGGGAGCAACTGCTGTACGAGATCACCGATCCGGCCGCGTATCAGACGCCCGACGTCGTGCTCGACGTACGCGCGGTCACCGTCGACGAGCACCCAGGCGGGGTACGGGTCGCGGGTGCTCGCGGGGCGACTCGACCTGACCGGCTCAAGGTGAGCGTCGGCTACCGGGCGGGGAAGAAGGTCGAGGCCGAGATCTCCTACGTGGGCCCGAACGCCGCCGCGCGGGCCGCTCTGGCCTGCGAGATCGTCACCACCCGGCTGTCCGGCCGGCCGCTGCGGGCCGAGGTGCTCGGCGGGGAGACGGACTGCCGGCTGCGGGTGGCCGCGATCAGCCGGGACGACGCGGTGCTCGAAGCGATCGGTGACGAGGTCGAGTCGTTGTACACCAACGGTCCCGCCGGCGGCGGTGGGGTTCGGGTGCACATCGGCGAGGTGATCGGGATCGCGTCGACCCTCATCCCACGGGAACGCGTGCGTCCCGTGGTCACCCTCCTGGAGGCCGCCGATGTTGCTCCATGACCTCGCCCACTGCCGCGCCGGTGACAAGGGGAACGTGGCGACCCTGTCGATTTTCCCTTACGACGAACAGCTTTTCCCGCTGTTGCTGCGCGAGGTCACCGCCGAGCGGGTCCGCGCGCACCTCGCGGAGTTCGTCGACGGCGACGTGGTGCGCTACGAGCTGCCGCTCCTGGCGGCACTGCACTTCGTGTGCCACCAGGTCGTCGACGGCGGCGTGACGACCTCGCTGGCGCTGGACACGCACGGCAAGTCGCTGAGCTCCCGCCTGCTCTCCATGCCTGTCGACATGGCCTGTGCGCCGTCACCGCGAACAGCCACTCGATGACCGAACCGGTGCGAGATCAGGGTGCGGGACGGACCGCGAGCCCAGGGGCGCCAGACGGTTTGAACGACGCCCACGCCGCAGGATCGCCGGTGTGGTAGACGGTCGCCTTCGTGCTTCCGGTGAAGACGTCGGCCTCCTGCCTCGGCGGTGTCGAGCCGAGGTGGACCCCGGTCAGGGCCGGATTGCCCCGGACCGCGCCTGGTCCGAGCCGGGTGACGGCAGGTATGACCACTGTGGTCAGCTTCGCGTTGTTGGTGATGGCGTTGTGCCAGACGGTGGTGAGGCGAGGGGCGTGGACCCATCGCAGGTTCGAGAAGCCGGTGACCGCGTTCTTGTCCATCTCGGTGAGGGCCGGCAGGCGCAGTCCGATCAGCTTGTGGTTCAGGTCGAAGCAGTTGATGCCCAGGTACTCCAGCTTGGGCAGGTTGACCGACACCAGCTCGTGGCTGTCGTTCAACGCGTTGCGACCGAGCCGCCGCAGCTGAGGTGCGGCGAAGTACTGGAGCCGGGAGGCGTCGTCGAACGCGAAGTCGTTGACTTCGGTCGCGTTCGGCAGGTTCACCTTGACCAGGTACTGGTTGCGGCGGAAGGCGTCGTGGGCGATGGTGCGGACACTGGGCAGGTACAGGACGCTGAGCTTGGCGTACGGGGCGTGGCCGAAGGCCATGACGCCGATCGACCGGGCGCCGCGCAGGCGCACCTCGCTGAAGTTGTGGTTGCTGAACGCGCCGTCGGGCACCGCGTCCAGGTCGTCGAGCACGAGCTGCTTGACCCAGGTTCCCCACCAGCCGTTGTGCCAGAGATAAGGGAAGTTGCCGCCACGGGCCTGCTGACCCGCGCACGGCAGCCCGGACGCGGGGGTGCACTCCCGTCCACCCTGGATGCTGCGCAGGTTGTAGACGTGGAGCCGGCTGAGGTTGTTCAGGCCGAGGTCGCGGTGCACGCCCTGCAGCGCGGCGAGGTCGCCGTCGGAGAGCGCTGTGCCGCCGGTGAGGTACAACGCGATCCCGGTCGCCTTGGCGAGTTCCGGTTTACGTTCGGCCAGCCGAGCTTTGAGGGCGTTGGTGGTGACGTCGTACTGGAACGCGAGGGTCCCCTCGGCCAGTTGGTGATCACCGGGCTTGCTGGTCTGAAAGCTGTAGCCCTCGTTGCGGCGCAGGTCGGGGTCGTTGGCGAACACCGGATCTGGTCCGGGATCGGCGGTCGGATCCTCGGGCAGCGCCCCGTCCGAGTACGGCAGGCCTCCGTCCCGAACGGATTTCCGCTCCGCACTTGGACTGGTGGAGACCTGCGACGACGAGATCGTCGTGGTGGGGCTTGAGCCAGCGACATCGGACTCAGCGGTCGCGACGCCGCCGACGGCGGCCGGCGGCTCGGAGGAGTTTCCGCCCGAAACGAAGACGACCGCTCCGGCGCCCGTCACGGCGAGGACGATGCCGACGACGGCAAGGATGGTTTTTCGCTTCATATCGGTGTTTGTGTCGCTTCGGAGTCGGTAGGGGCAATCCTGATCACGTTGGAGATGTGAACGTTAACATCGAGACTTGCCGTCAACAAGGTCAGCTCGGGCGGCGACGTGACTGGGCGAACAGCCACTCGATCATCACGTCGTTCTCGTAGGTCTGCGCCCACGAGAAGTGCGGGTTCACCGCCGTCGTCCCCGCCGGGTAACTCGTGAACAGGACGTGGCTGCCCGTCGCGCGGGCCGTGCGCAGCAGTTCCCGCGACCGTGCCTCGAACTCCGCCTTCGGCAGGTTGTTGGCCCATTCGCCGCGGGTCACCTTGGCGCCTGCCGCCTCCAGCGCGTTCATCAACGTCCAGGTGCCCGGCTTGCCGAACCGGCCCTCGCGGTACGGCACGACCGGGTCGTCGATCGAGTGGTCGGCCCACAGCGGAACGTCGACCATGCGGTCCATTGTGGACGGATCACCCCAGCCGGCGGTGGCGATGGCCGCGGCGAACTTGCCGGGGTGCTTCGGCAGCAGGCTGAACACGCCGCGGCCGCCGGACGACGGGCCGACGAGGTAGATCCGGCCGGTGTCGACGGGGTACCTGGCCGTGACCGTGTCGACGAGTTCGACGGTCGCCTGCTGGACGCGCGGGTCGGTCCAGTCCGTGCCGTCGGGTCCGTTCATCGGGCGCGGCGACGGGATCTGCGGCGAGAGCACGAACGCGGGGTGCCGTCGCCGGCGGTCCGGCGTGGCGAACGTGACCGCGAGCCGGTTGGCGGTCAGCTGGGTCATGTTGTTGTCGGCGACCTCGCCGCCGCCGTGGAGGGTGACGACCAACGGGTACCGGATGTCCCGGCCGGGGTCTCGCAGAAAGTCCGCCGGTTGGCAGAACCGGTAGTCCAGTTCGAAACCGGCGGAGTCGGTGAACGAGCCCGCGGTGAAGTCGTCGACCACCGGGTTGAGCACGCTGTCGTTGCGGACCGCGAGCGGGCTCGCCTGCAGGACGATGCCGCCCTCCGGGGTCGTCAGGTCCGCCACCTGCCGGATCGCGTAGGCGCGGTCGAGCGGGTACGGGTCGGTGCCGGCCGCGGCCGCGTTGGGATCGGCAGCGGCCAGTTCGATGATCAGGTGGTCGCCCGGCCGACCCCGATCAGCCACCTCGGCCGCGGTGTTCGAGTAGACCCTGGTCACGGTCCGGGGCGCGGTCTGCCGGTTGACCGTGGCGGTGACCTTGAACGCGGCCGGCGGGATCGTGCCGCCGCGCAAGTCGATGCGATCCGCGTACCGGATGGCCACCGCGGTGACGCGCCAGTTGCCGCTCGGCGTCACGGTGGTGATGAGGTCGGCGCGCACGACCGGGTTGCGCCCGG
>NZ_VSRL01000430.1 GCF_012184385.1 Lentzea indica | reverse complement strand
CTGGGGCACCAGCTGCGCCGCCGAACCCACGACGTCGGCAGCCCCGAGCACGAGCCGGAGGCGTTGTTCGACCTGCTGGCTCCTGAAGGCCGCCTGCTGACCGCCGAGCTCGGTGACCGCTCGGCGGGTCTGCTGAGCGGACCTTCCGGGCTGACCGTGGTGTTGCGCCCCGACCTGACCTCTGACCTGCTGTCGTTCGAGGCCGAGGGCATGACGGGACGGCTCGTGCTGCACGCCGGCCCTGTCCGGGACCGCGCTCCCCGCGGGTGGCTCGCGATTCGCGCACAACGCGACTGCGCGGTGTTCGACGACGACGTGCTGCTCGCGATGCTCACGAACACGGTGCGCCGCAAGTTCAAGGGCGTGGACGTGCTGTCCGAAAAGGACGTTCGCTCGACCGTGGTGGCGCTGACCCACACCGGTTCCGGCCGGGGACTGCTGCACGAGAGCTGGGCGTTCTGGCGCGCAGGATCCGTGGTGCAGTCCGGTTTCCGGCTCGCAGGGTTCGGCGGGATCGGCGACGCCAGGTGGCCGTTGCTGCGCGAACTGCTCGACGCGGCACCGGGCGTGGCGCTCACCGCGGCCGTGACGACCGGCCCCGATGGCGGTGCCGTGCTCCGGATCGCCACCACTACTCACGCCGCGATCACCACCGCGGCCGCAGAACTCTCGCACGTCTGCGCACGCCGCGGTGTGCGCCTGGAACGACTCGACGGACGGCACGCGAGCGCGGTCGCCGCCACCTTGCCCATTGGAGGGGGATCACTGTGAACACGCTGTCCTTGGTGCGCTCCGACTCGCCGGTTTCCGTTGGTGTGGAAGCGAAGCTGGCCTCGGCCACCAGCGAGGTGATGATCGCCAGGTCGCTGACCGGCCGTCCGGTCCTGTTCCACCAGGCCGACCACGACAACCTGCGCCGCGGCGTGCGCTACCGGGTCCTGGTACCCGACCACGCCCGCACTGCGCACGGCATCTCGGCCCGCCTGGGCGCGCTGGCGCTGGCAGGAGCGGACATCCGGACGATGCCGAAGGTCCCGCTGGACGCGCTGATCGTCGACCGCACGCTGACCGTGCTGCCCGCAGGTCGCCGCGACTCGGTCGCCGCGTTCGAACTGGCCAGCGTCGTCACGACCACGGTCGAACTCTTCGAGCGCATGTGGCAGACCGCGGTGCCGTTCACTGCGGCGGTGGCGTCCGCAGGGGACGTGACGGACCGGGAACGCGAGCTGCTCACGCTGCTGTTCGCCGGCTGCACCGACGAGGCGGCCGCGGCGCGGCTGAACATCTCCGTGCGCACCGTCCGCCGCACGGTCTCCCAGCTCATGGACCGGCTGGCGCGCGCAGCCGGTTCCAGGCAGGCGCCAAGGCGGCCGACCGCGGCTGGTTGCTCGACCACGCCAGCTGATGTTTCGCGTCCGGACGGGTGCGTCGCGGTGCCGCCGTGAGGTGTCCCACTGGGCGCGAAATAGACCTGGCAGGGACTGCGGGCTTGCCACTAGCGTCGATCACTGTGCGCGTTCTGGTGACCGAAGACGACGAGGACATCCGTTTCGCTGTGGAAACCTCACTGCGCGCTGCGGGTTTCGCCGTCGACATCGCCACCGACCTGCCTGAGGCCGACGAAGCGCTGTTCGTGAACACCTACGACTGCGTGATCTTCGACCGGGTCCTGCCGTCCGGGGACGCGCTGCACTACGTGAAGCACCGCCGCCTGGACGGCTGGGGTGCCGCCGTGCTGTTCCTGACCGGCATCAACAACCCGGTTGAGGGTCTGCCCTACGGCGACGACTACCTGGTCAAACCGTTCGCCATGCCGGAACTGATCGCACGGGTGCGCAGCCTGTGCCGCCTGACTGCGGTCGCACCACGGCCGGTGCTGCGCCACGGCGACGTGGAGCTGGACCTCGCCAGGCGGACCGCCACCCGTGGGGGCCGGGCCCTGAACCTGACGGTCAAGGAGTTCACGGTGCTGGAACGCCTCGTGGCCGCCGCCGGGCAACCTGTGCGCCGCGACGACCTGATCGCGGCCGCGTGGGACGCCGAGGTGCGGCCGTCGTCGAACGTGCTGGACGTCGTGATCACAGTGCTGCGGCAGAAGATCGGCCCTCCTCCCTTGGTGCAGACCGTGCGCGGCGTGGGTTACCGCTGCGCTTGAGTTCTACTGTGGACTGATCACCGCGCTTCCGTGTTCCTCTGGCCGGAAGCGGTCATCAGGCCCGTCCTGCCGCACCACCCCAGCAAGCTGAGATCGACCAGTACTGGGTGCGTGCGGGAGGCAACGTGGAAACACAACGGGTGCTGTTGACCTATGAACCTGTGCAGTTCGACCGGCTGGCGGCCGAGATCCGCGCCATCCAGCGCGAGCTCGCCGAGGTCGTGGAAGTCGCGGAGTCGGACGACGGCCTGATCGTCGCGACGGTCAACGCACGGGGTGACCTGATGGACCTCGAACTGGACCCGAGGCTCTTCCGCCACCCGGACTCGAAGGCGTTGTCCGAGGCGATCACCGGTGTCTACCGGTCAGGCCGTGCCGCGGCCGACGCCCGCGCGTTCGAGCTGACGATGCGGCAGCTGGAGCTGACCCGGAAGGAGATCCAGAAATGACGAACCCGAGCGACGGCGCGGACATGGAGCCCGACGCCGTCATCGGCACGGCGGCCGGTGTGCGCAACGCGGCGGACACGTTCCACAGTGGATTCATGTCGGCGACCGCATCGGGTACCAGAGGTCTCGGGCAGGGGCCGATGGGAGCGGCGTTCCTCTCCGGTTTCAACCCGGGAGTCCAGAGCCTGAACGAGAAGGCCACCAAGTTCGTCCAGGGCACCGGCGACCTCGCGGACGGCATGCACGTGTCCGCGCGGGAGTACGACGCGGCCGACACCAGGGCACACGACGCGGTGCAGCAGGCGGGTGAGGCCGATGGCCGTCTTTGAGCCGTCCAACGAGCTGTGGGCCGCCGTCAAATCGATCGACAACACCATCTGGCCGCCGGACAACGAGGAGGATGTCACCAAACTCGCCGAAGACTGGCGCAAGGCGGGAGAAACCGCCCACCTCGCGGGCACGGAGCTCTCGAACGCGCGCGAGGCGTCCCGGCAGGCATGGCGCGACCAGGGCGGCCAGGCGACCGGGCAGCAGCTGGGCAACGGTGCGGTGACGCTGGAAAGCCAGAAACGCGACTGCGAACAGCAGGCCGCGCTGGCCGACCGGTACGCGAAGGCGTTGACCGACGTGAAAACAGCCATCGTGCAGAACATCGAGATGAACCTGCCGGCCTATCTGCAGCTGGCCAATCCCATGTACGGCGCGTCCGGTCCGGCACGGCAGCAGGAGTTCGCGCAGAAGGTCGCCCAGGACCTGAAAGCGTTGGTTGCGGGCCAGACACAGGGACTGCAGGCACCAGCGGACGCGCCGGACACCGACACGACGCTGGGGGCGGTCGGCGACATCGCGGGAATGGTGTCCGCTGTTGCCGGTGGACTGGCATTGATCCCGGTGCTGACACCGTTCGCGGCCCCGGTCGCGGTTCTGGCCGGAGGCGTGGCGCTCGCGGCACATGCCACGGACATGATTGCCACCGGCAGTTACGACGAAGAGGGCGCCTGGGTCGGCCTGGGCGGTGACGTGGTCGGACTGGTTCCTGGTGTGCGGACGATGGGTGCGGTCGTGGAGGCCGCGGGCGACGCGTCGAGGTTGGCTCCGAGCATGGTGGACATCGGGGCAGGTGCGGCCGACGTCCTCGCTCAGGCTCCGTCAGCGATCGATCTGTTCGTGAACAACGACACCGTCGACGATGCCAAGGACATCGCGGGGGAGGCCACGGCGGGCAAGAACATGGTGATGGAGGGGATCAACTACCTGCCTCGCTGATGAACACACTTCCGGCCCCAGTGTCGTTTCGCACTGCGAAGTGTGTTCAGCGGTTGTGTGGCCTGGTGATCGCCGCGCGATCGGTGTCGCCTGCCTGCCACAGGTCCTCGTCGACCAGCTGCACGCTCTCGTCGTCCGAGTCACGGGTGACGGGTCGGGCCGCCGGAAAGAGGAACGACTGCCTGCCGTCCAGCTTCCCCGCCCTGCCACGCAGTTCCGGCGGCACACCAGGAACCGCGCGGGGTGGTTTCGCCGTGCGCCGCACCGGCTTCTCCGCGTCGCCGGGCTTCGGCGCGACACCGGTGCCGCCCGCTCCACCCGCCATCCCGTGCGCCATCGGGGACGGCGGCCATGCCGGGCTCTCG
>NZ_VSRL01000042.1 GCF_012184385.1 Lentzea indica | reverse complement strand
GGCTGGTGTTGCGCGCGTCCAGCTACGACGCCGCCGAGGACCGCGCCGGGTGTGCGAGCTGCTCGACCGCGGCGTGCAGACCCTGCTGGTCGCGCCGAGCACGAGCGGCCGCGCGGGCGTCGAACTGTTGCGCTGGCTGGGCGCGCAGACCGTGCCGGTCGTGCTGGTCGAACGGCTTCCTCCGCCAGAGCTGCCCACGATCGCGTTGGACGCGGCGGTGACCGACCACGCGATCGGCGCCGGGCTCGCCGTCCGGCACCTGGCCACGCTCGGCCACCGCCGCATAGGACTGGTCACCTCCAGGCAGAGCCCGCACAGCGACGCCATCCGGACAGGCTGGACGACGGCAGTGTCGTCGCTGGAGCTGCCGTTCAACGGCGTTCCTGTGCTCGACGTGCCGCCCTACGGCTCTCCACAGTGGACACGCGCGGTCGACGAGATGCTCGACGAGTGCCTGGCCGCCTCCGTCCATGCCGTGCTGGTGCACGCCGACCGCGAGGCGATCGGACTGCTCGAACGCGCGCGCGACAGGGGAATCCGCGTGCCGGAGGACCTCGCCGTGGTGTCGTACGACGACGAGGTTGCCGCGGCGTCCGACCCGCCGCTCACGGCCGTGCGACCGCAGAAACACCGGCTGGGAGCGCTTGCCGCGCAACTCGCGCTCGCCCGGCTGGCGGATCCGCTGGACCGGCCGGTGCACCGGGTGGTGCTGTGGCCGACGCTGACGGTGCGGGAGTCCTGTGGAACCGCGTTGAGCCGGACTTGACCGCAGCGGACATCCGGCGTCATCGAGCCGTCAAAGGCTCACAGGACGGTCAGTTCGTAGACCGTCTCCTGGCGGTAGGTCTGACCGGGACGCAACACCGTGCTGGGGAAGTCCTGGCGGTTGGGGGAGTCGGGAAAGCCCTGTGCCTCCAGCGCGAAGCCCGCACCGCGGCGGTACGGATGGCCGCTCGTGCCGATCAGCGCGTCGGAGAGGAAGTTGCCGGAGTAGAACTGCAGCCCCGGCTCGGTGGTCTGCACCGTGAGGATCCGGCCGGAACCCAGGTGGTGCGCCCGAGCCGCGAAGGTGAGCGAGCCTGCCTCGTCGAGCACCCAGTTGTGGTCGTACCCGTGCGCGATGCTCAGTTGCGCGTCCGGGGTGTCGATGCGGGCACCGATCGGGGTGGGCTCGCGGAAGTCGAACGGCGTGCCGCCGACCGGTGCCGGCGGGCCCGCCGGGATCAGGGTGTCGTCGACGGGAAGGAACGATCCGGCGCGGATCGTCAGCAGGTGGTCGAGGACGTCGCCAGACCCCTCCCCGGCGAGGTTCCAGTAGGTGTGGTTGGTCAGGTTCAGCACCGTCGGGGCGTCGGTCTCCGCGCGGTAGCTGATGCTCAGCCGGTTCCGCACGTCCAGCCGGTAACGTCACGGCGACGGTGACCCGGCCGGGAAAGCCCTGGTCGCCGTCCGGGCTGACGTGGCGTCAGCCGCAGGCCGGCGCCGTCGTCGTCGGTGAACGGGATCGCCTGCCAGACGTGCGTGTCGAAGCCCGCCGCGCCGCCGTGCAGGCTGTTGCCGTTCTCGTTGGCGGAAACGCGGTGCACCTCGCCGTCGAGGGTGAACTCCGCGCCGGCGATCCGGTTGGCGTAGCGGCCGATCAGCGCGCCGAAGAACACCCGGCCGGCGTCCGGCTGGTTGTTCGCCACGTAGCCGTCCAGCGTCGGGAACCCGAGCACGACGTTCTTCATCTCGCCGTCGCGGCCGGGTGCCTCGAGCGACTGGATCACGCCGCCGAGGTCGAGCACCCTGACGGTGATCCCGCTGGGGTTGGCCAGCACGTACCGGTCGACGTCCGTGTCGCCGATCTTGCCGAAATGCTCGCGGCTGACGGTGGGCGTCGCGGTGTCGGAACGCTGCATCGGCGCGACCTCTCGTCGTCGTTCATGGGTACGACGAGTGATGTTAGCGCTAACACTCCGACGGTGGTCAGCCTCCGATCTCGAACGTTGGGACGAGGGCCCTGTCGAACCCGACGCGGCGGCGCGGTCCGGTGAGCGTGAAGGGCGCGGTGGCGTGGACGTCCTCGCTCGACCGGCCGACGCGGAGCTCGACGACGCCGGGATCGACCTGGCGGTGGCCGGCCCGGCCGGTGTAGGAGGTGAGGTCGGCGTGCAGGACCGCGGTGACGCTGCGGGTCTGGCCCGGTGCGAGGTCGACCTTCACCGCGCCGATCAGCTGCTGCACCGGCCGCGCGACCTCGGCCACCGGGTCGTGCAGGTAGATCTGGACGACCTCGGTCGTGGTGATCTCCGTGTCGTTGCGCAAAGTAGTGACCACGCGGCAGGTTCCGTCGGTCGGCCACTCGCCGGTGCCCGCGTCCACGGACACCCACGTGGCGGGTGCGTAGGACAGGCCGTGGCCGAACGGGAACAGCGGCGTCGGGTCCACGCTGCTGACGTCGCTGCGATGGCCGAGCGCGGCAGAGAGGTAGGTCGACGGCTGGCTGGAACCGGCACCGGGAAAGCTCACCGGCAGCCTGCCGGACGGGTTGACCCGTCCACTGAGGACGTCCGCGAGCGCGGCGGCGCCTTCCTCGCCGGGGTAGAAACCGCACACCACGGCGGCGAGCCGGTCGATCTGCCTGGACAGCTCGTACGGCCGGCCGGACAGCAGCACAAGTACGACCGGGGTGCCCGTCGCAAGCAGCGCCTCCAGCAGTTCCTCCTGCCTGCCCGGCAACCTGAGGTCGGCGGAGTCGCAGCCCTCGCCGGACGTGCCGCCGCCGAACAGGCCCGCCTGGTCGCCCGAGCACGGCGACGCAGACCTCCGACCGCCGGGCGGTCTCGACGGCCTCGTGGATCTCCGCGTCGGTGCCGCCGAGAACGGGGCAGCCCAACGCGAACTCGACGTCGTGCTCCGCCCGCAACGCGTCCAGCACCGTGGGCACCTCGATGCCCATCGGCACCTCCGGGTGGTGCACGCCGACGTGCAGCGGGAACGAGTAGCAGCCCAGCATGGCGCCGGGTTCGTTCGCCCGCGGACCCACGACCGCGAGCCGGCGCCTGCCGGTCAACGGCAGCGCGCCGTCGTTGTTGCGCAGCAACACGATCGACCGTTCGGCGAGCCGGCGCGCCAGTGCGCGGGACTCGGGGTCGTCGAGATCGGTGTCCCCGTCGGGCTCGGCGGAGAAGTCGGGGTCGAGCAGCCCGAGCTCGCACTTCTGGCGCAGCACGCGTTCCAGCGCCCGGTCGACCAGGGCCACGTCGACCTGGCCGGAGTCGAGTCCTGCCAGCAGCGGGTCGCCATAACAGTCCACAGTGGGCAGTTCGACGTCGATGCCGGCGGCCAGTGCCTGAGCGGCGGCGTCCTCGCGGCCGGCGGCGACCCCGTGCAGCCTGTGCAGGAACACCACCGCGAAGTAGTCGGCGACGACGGTGCCGGTGAAGCCGTAGTCACCGCGCAGCAGGTCGGTCAGCATCGTGGGATCGGCTGCGACGGGCACGCCGTCGTTGCCGGTGTAGGAGTTCATCACCGACCGCGCGCCCGCGCGCAGCGCCATCTCGAACGGAGGCAGCATCACGTCGGCCATCTCGCGCGGACCGATGGACACCGGTGCCATGTTGCGCCCCGCCCGTGAGGCCGAGTAGCCCGCGAAGTGCTTCAGCGTCGACACCACGCCCGCTGACTCGAGGCCCTCGATGTACGCGGCGCCGATCGTTCCGACGAGATGGGGATCCTCTCCGATGGTCTCCTCGACCCGGCCCCATCGCAAGTCCCGCGCCACGTCGAGGACGGGAGCGAGACCCTGGTGCACGCCGAGCCCGCGCATCGAGCGGCCCATGCGTTCGGTCATGCGCCGCACCAGATCCGGCTCGAAGCTCGCGCCCCAGCACAGCGGGGACGGGTACACCGTCGCCTGCCACGCGGCCAGCCCGGTGAGGCACTCCTCGTGCACCATCGCGGGAATGCCGAACCGGCTGCGCGAGATGATCTGCCGCTGGGTGCGGGCGAGGCTGTGCGCGCCCACCTCCGGCGCGATCGGGCGGGTGCCGAAGACACGGGTGAGCTGACCGATGCCGTGCCGGGTCAGCTCGTCGAAGTCCGGTGGCTCGACGATGAGGTCGTGCTGATGCGGCGCCACCTCGCCGCCGGAGTCGATGCCGACCCAGACACCCTGCAGCTGCGCGATCTTCTCGTGCAGGGTCATCCGCGCCATGAGGTCGCGCACGCGGTCGGCGTGGGCGACGCGCGGGTCGCGCCAGAGCTCGCCCGAGGTGGTGGCTTCGGTCGTCACGGGAACCGCCCGTCTCGTGGTGGGGTCAGGATTGCACTGCGCGGGTCGAACGCCGGACGATCAGCTCGGTGCCGAGCGTGACGTGCGTTTCATCCGGGGTCTCGCCGTTGATGAGCCGTACCAGCAACGTGATCGCGCGGTGGCCCATCTCGCGGATCGGCTGCTCGACCGTGGTCAGTGGTGGTGCGCAGAGCGCGGACTCGGGGATGTTGTCGAAGCCCACCACCGACAGGTCGTCCGGCACTTGCAGACCGAGGCCGACAGCGGTCTCGATCGTCGCGATGGCGGTGATGTCGTTGGCGGCGAACACGGCCGTCGGCCGGTCAGGTCCGCTCAGCAGTTCCCGCGCCGATCCGGCGGCCACGTCGTGGTCGTAGTCGCGCGGCGGATCAGGTTCTCGTCCACCGGCACGCCCGCTGCGACCAGCGCGCGACGGTAGCCGGTTTCTCGTTGCTGGGCCGACTTCAGGTCCTCGCGTCCGGTGAGCAGAGCGATCCGGCGATGGCCGAGCGCGAGCAGGTGCTCGGTCGCGAGCCGTCCGCCGTGCAGGTTGTCGGAGTCGACGGTGGGCAGCGCCGCGCGCCCGGTGTGCGGGTCGACCGCGACGACGGGGGTGCCGGGGAGGCCTTCGAGGTCGACCGCGGGCGTGACCAGCACGGCGCCGTCGACCAGGGTGCCGCTCAGGCGAGTCAGGTAGCGCTGCTCCCAGCCTTGTGGATCACCGGTGCGCCCACCGGCCGAGTACACGACGAGCTCGAAACCGGTGCCGCGAAGAGCGTCCGCCGCGCCCTTGAGCAGTTCGGTGCTGAACGGCTCGATGTCGGCGACCAGGATCCCGATGACGTTCGTGCGGTGGTTGCGCAGGCTCTGCGCGACGAGGCTCGCCTCGTACCCCAGCTCCTTGATCACGGCCTGCACCCGCGCGAACGTGTCGGCGGAGACGCCGTAGCGCTGGTTGAGGACCTTGGAGACGGTGGCGACCGAGACGCCGGCCTGAGCGGCGACGTCACGGATGGTGACGCGAGAGCGAGGAGGCACGGGCTCAGGCTAGCCGTGTAAAACGTTATCGACAACGATTGACACGACGAGACAGACGCGGAATTCTCACTAGCCGTCGCGCATCGTCACGCCCCGTCCAACTCGGCCGACGTCGTCAGGAGTGGACCAAATGCGTTCTGTGCAAAAGTTGTCCGTCGCCCTCGCAGCCACAGCGACGCTCCTGCTCGCCGCGTGCAGCGGCTCGGGGGGCGACGCCTCAGCCAACGGTCCGGTCACGCTCACCTGGTGGCACAACCGGACCACTGAACCGATGAAGTCGATCTGGCAGGGAATCGCCGACGACTTCCACAAGAGTCACCCGGACGTCTCGTTCACGATCGAGCCGATCCAGAACGAGCAGTTCCAGACCAAGGTGCCGCTCGCGTTGCAGGGCAACACGCCGCCGGACATCTTCCAGCAGTGGGGCGGTGGCTCGCTCAACTCGCAGCTCAGCTCCGGCAAGCTCGCCGACATCACGCAGGCGTCGTCGAGCTGGATCGGCCCGCTCGGCCAGTCCGCGCAGGGCTGGCAGGTCAAGGGCAAGCAGTACGGCGTGCCGTACCAGATGCACGCCGTCGGGTTCTGGTACCGCAAGGACCTGTTCTCCCAGGCAGGCGTCACCAGCCCTCCGTCCACATTGGACGAGCTGAACGCGGCGGTGGCCAAGCTGAAGGCCGCGAACCTGGTGCCCATCGCGGTCGGCGGCAAGGACCGCTGGCCGGACGCGTTCTACTTCAACTACTTCGCGATCCGCCAATGTTCGGTCGACGCGCTGAAGAAGGCCGTCGAGAAGACCGAGCTCACGGACCCGTGCTTCACCAAGGCGGGGGAGAACCTCAAGGCGTTCCTGGACACCAAGCCGTTCCAGGAGGGGTTCGTCGGCACTCCTGCCCAGCAGGGCGCCGGCAGCTCGGCCGGCATGCTCGCGACCGGCAAGGCCGCCATGGAGCTGCAGGGCGACTGGAACCCGGACGTGATGCAGTCGCTCTCCGAGGACAAGCAACTGGACTCGAAGATCGGCTGGTTCCCGTTCCCCTCGGTGCCGGGCGGACAGGGCGACCCGAAGGCGGTTCTCGGCGGCGGTGACGGCTTCTCCTGCACCTCGCGTGCCGCCAAGGCGTGCGCGGACTTCCTCGGCTATCTCGTCGGCGAGGAAGTCCAGAAGAAGCTCGCCGCCACCGGATCCGGTCTGCCCGTGCACCCGGCCGCGGTGGCGTCGCTGAAGACCGAGACGCACAAGCAGATCGCGGAATACACGGCGAAGACACCGCACCTGCAGTTCTATCTCGACATCGCCATGCCGACCAACGTCGGTCAGGCGCTCAACGACGCGATCGCGAACTTCTTCGCAGGACAGGGCGGTCCGGACACCATCGTGCAGTCGGTGACCAAGGCAGCCGCCGGGAACAAATGATGAGCACCGCGACCAGGTCGCGGCCGTTGACCGCCCCCAGTCCGCACGCGCCAGCGGCTGGGGGCGCCCGGCGGCGGTCCCGCACCCGAACCCGTCTCGAGCTCACGTTCCTGCTGGCACCGGCCCTGGTGCTGTTCGTGGGGTTCGTGCTGGTCCCGATCGCCGTGGCGGCGTACTACAGCCTGTACTCGTGGAACGGCTTCGGCCCGCTGACGGACTTCGTCGGCCTGGACAACTACGTCGACGCCCTCTCCGGAGACGTGTTCCAGAGCGCCATCGGGCACAACCTGATCATCGTGGCGCTCACGATCATCGTGCAGCTTCCGCTGAGCATCGGCCTCGCGCTGTTGCTCAACAGGAAACTGCGCGGCCGGACGTTCCTGCGGATGGTGGTCTTCGCGCCGTACGTGCTGTCCGAGGCCGTCACCGCGGTGATCTGGCTGCTGATCCTGCAGCCGGGCGGCTTCGTCGACGAGGTGCTGCGCGGCGTGGGCCTGGGCTGGTTCGTGCGGCAGTGGCTGGCAGATCCGAAGATCGTGCTCTACACGCTGTTCGTCGTGATCACCTGGAAGTACATCGGGTTCGGCGTGATCCTGCTGCTCGCGGGGCTCCAGGGTGTCCCGGCCGAGCTGCGGGAGGCCGCCGCACTCGACGGCGCCGGCCCGTGGCAGGCGACCCGGCACGTCGTCCTTCCGTTGCTGGGACCGACGATCCGGGTGTGGATCTTCCTGGCGGTGATCGGGTCGCTGCAGCTGTTCGACCTCGTCTGGATCATGACGCTCGGCGGACCTGCCAACGCGTCCACGACCATGGTGACCTACCTGACCGACCACGGCTTCAAGCGCTACGAGTTCGGGTTCGGCAGCGCGGTCGCGGTGATCCTCTTCATCATCTGCTTCACGTTCGCGTTGCTGTACCAGCGATTCGCGTTGCGCCGCGACACCGACGGCGCGCTGACCAGGGCGGTGAACTGAGATGTCACGTCGTAACACCGTCGGCTACCTCGCCGCGTTCGCCGTCGTGGGCGTCACGGTCGTGCCGCTGCTGTTCGTGCTGCTGGGCGGGTTCCGCACGACGGCCCAGATCAACTCCTCACCCGCGGGGCTGCCCAGCCCGTGGGTGTGGGACAACTATCGCGAGGTGCTCACGTCGCCGGTGTTCTGGCGGCTGCTCGGCAACAGCGCCCTGATCGCGGTGATCGCGACGACGCTCGCGGTGGCGCTCGGCTCGATGGCGGCGTTCGCGTTGTCCCGCTACGCCTTCCGGGGCAGGGAGGCGTTCTACACGCTGTTCACGCTCGGCCTGCTGTTCCCGCTGGGCGTGGCGGCGCTGCCGCTGTACCTGTGGCTGCGCCAGCTCGGAATGCTGGAGAACCCGCTCGGCGTCGCGATTCCCGAGGCGGCGTTCTCGCTGCCGATCACGATCGTGATCCTGCGCCCGTTCATGCACGCGATTCCCGGCGAGCTGGAGGACGCCGCTCTGCTCGACGGCGCGGCCAAGCTCGGCTTCTTCTGGCGCATCCTGTTGCCGCTCTCACGACCGGCGCTGATGACCGTGTCGGTGCTGGCGTTCGTCAGCAGCTGGAACTTCTTCCTGTTGCCGTTGCTCGTGTTCAACGACTCCACCAACTTCACGCTGCCGCTCGGCGTCGCGATGTTCCAGTCGGAGCATTCGGAGGACACCGCGAAGGTGCTCGCCTTCACCGCGTTGTCCATGATTCCCGCGCTCACGTTCTTCGTGCTCGCCGAACGCCGCATGGTCGGTGGTCTCACCGGTTCGGTCAAGGGCTGAACCCGCTCCCCGAGGAGTAGTTCGACGATGATCTCACCCCTCGCCAGACGAAACTTCCTGCAGTTGCTGGCCGCGCTGACGGCCGTGGGCGCGACAGGGACGACAGCCACAGCGGCCGAGCGCGTGTCGAGCCAGGGCGGTTCCGGCCGATTTCCCCTGGTGTCCAAGGGAAAGGCGACCACGATCGTGGTCAGCGCCTCCGATCATCCCGGAGTGGTCCGGGTGGCAGGTGACCTGCAGGCCGACATCGAGCGGGTCACCGGGATCAAGCCCGCCCTGGTTCTCGACACCGTCCCGGCTCAGGGCGAGGTGGTGCTGATCGGCTCACTCGGCCGCAGCCCGCTGGTGGACGACCTGGTGGCGTCGGGAAAGCTCGACGTCACCGGCATCGCGGGGAAGTGGGAGACCTCGCTGACACAGGTCGTGCGGACTCAGAAGGCGCGGGTTCTGGTGATCACCGGCAGCGACCCGCGCGGCACGATCTTCGGCGCCTACGACATCTCGCGGTCCATCGGCGTCTCACCGTGGTACTGGTGGGACGACGTGCCGCCAGAGCATCGCGACGAGCTGCACGTGGAGGCCGATCGGCACAGCCTCGGCACGCCGTTCGTCAAGTATCGCGGGATCTTCATCAACGACGAGAACCCGGCGCTGGGCACGTGGGCGCCCTGGTACTTCGGTTCCGGTCACGCACCCGGCTTCCCCAACGGCTTCAACCACCGGTTCTGGGAGAAGATCTTCGAGACCGTCCTGCGGCTGAAGGGAAACTACGTCTGGCCCGCCGTGTGGGGCCGCGCGTTCGCCGAGGACGACCCGCTCAACCACGCCACCGCCAAGCGCTACGGCATCGTCATGGGCACCTCGCACGAGGCACCGATGATGCGCGGCATCGAGGAGTGGAACCGCCACGCCGTGCCCGCGGAGCGTGATGCCGCAGGCAACATCGTCAAACCCGGCCACGACCCGTACGGCGGGACGGGGGAGTGGAGCTTCCGCCGCAACGCCGAGGCGATCACGGCCTACTGGACCGACGGCATCAAGCGCATGGTCGACGAGGACTTCGAGGGCGTCGTGACCGTCGGCATGCGCGGCAACGGCGACACCCGCCTGCCCGACGGCGACAGCATCGAGCTGATGCGGTCGATCCTGGCCGCCGAGCAGGACGTGCTGGCCCGCGTCACCGGTCGCGACCCGGCCTCCGTTCCGCAGGTGTGGACGCTCTACAAGGAGGTGATGCGGTACTGGGAGAAGGGCCTGCGCCCGCCGGACCACGTCACCGTCGTGTTCCCCGACGACAACTGGGGCAACCTGTGCAAGCTGCCGGACCGGTCATTGCCCCCTCATGCGGGCGGATACGGTCTCTACTACCACTTCGACTACGTCGGCGCGGGCCGCAACTACAAGTGGGTCGACACGTGCCCGATCGCCAACGTGTGGGAACAGCTGCACCAGGCCGCCGAGTACGGCGTCTCCCGGCTGTGGGTGGCCAACGTCGGCGACTTCAAGGGCAACGAGCTGCCGGCGCAGTTCTTCCTCGACTACGCCTGGAAGCCGTTCCCGCTGGAGCATCTGTCCACTTGGGAGCGCGAGCACGCCGAGCAGAACTTCGGCAGGCGCAACGCCTCGGCCATCGCCGGGGTGCTGAACACCTACGGCAGGCTCCAGTCGCGACGCAAGCCGGAGCTGCTCAACCGCAAGATCACCGGTGAGGGCACCTCGATCGTCTACGACGACAAGGCCACCCCGTTCAGCCTCGTGCACTACCGCGAGCTCGACCGCGTGACGCAGGAGTGGCGGAAGCTGGGCGAACGCGCGGAGCAGATCGCGGCGCGGCTTCCGGCGGCGTACCGGGACGCGTTCTTCGAGCTGGTGCTGTACCAGGTGAAGGCGACCGCGAACCTGTACGAGCTGCGGCACGCGGAGTTCACGAACATCTTCTACGCGGGGCAGGGTCGCGCCCTGGCCAACGATCTCGCCGCGACGACAGAGGCGCGGTTCGCCGACGACCTGGCGCTGGCCGAGCGGTTCAACACCGTCGTCGCGGGCGGCAAATGGCGTGGCTTTCAGACCCAGCCGCACATCGGCTACGGCGATGTCGAGCGCTACGGCCCGAACGCGCCCTGGCAGCAGCCGGAGAAGGACCACGTCGCGCTGCCGGACGAGATCTTCCCGCCGGTTCGGCGGATCACCGTGGCCGACGTCGCCGAGATGGGTGTGGCGATCGACGGTTCCGAGCTGTGGTGGCCGTCCTCCTCGGACACACCGGTGCTGCCGGAGTTCAGCCCGTTCCAGAGCCAGCCCGCGCAGTTCGTCGACGTCTTCAACCGCGGCCGCGCGCCGTTCGACTGCACGATTCGCGCAGATGTGCCCTGGCTGCGCCTGCGGCCGGGCTCCGGCCGGGTCGAGAAGCAGCTTCGGGCGGAGATCGAGGTCGACTGGTCGCGTGCGCCGAAGGGCACTACGCGCGTGCCGATCGTGGTGTCCGGCGCGGGCCGCACGGTGACCGTGGAAGCCGTCGTGCGCAATCCCGATGTGCCGCGTGGGTGGCGTCAGGGGTTCATGGAGGCCAACGGTTACGTGTCGATGGAGGCCGAGCACCACAGCGCGAACGTCGAGGTGGGCGGCGTCAAGTGGCGGCGCATCGACGGCATCGGCCGCACCGGGGCGGGCATGAAACCGTTCCCCGTCACGGCCGCGAGCCAGGAACCCGGTCGCGGTCCGCGGCTGGAGTACCGGATGACGCTGCTCACCCCTGGGGAAGTGACGGTGTGGGCACACCTCTCGCCTCGGGCCGGCGTGCTTCCCACGCCGGGACTGCGCTACGCCATCTCGTTCGACGACTCGGCACCTCAGGTCGTCGACGTCATCAAAGCGACGGGTGCCGACCACACGGGCATGAACCGGCAGTGGGAACGCATCACCTCCGACAACGTCAACCTCACCGCCACCCGGCACGTGATCGCGGCACCCGGCCCGCACGTGCTCAGGTTCTGGATGGTCGATCCGACCGTCGTGCTGCAGAAGCTGGTCGTGGACACCGGCGGTCTGCGACCGAGCTACCTCGGACCGCCGGAGAGCAAGCGGTTCTGACAACCTCTCAAGGAGCGACAATGATGTTGCGCTTATCCACCCGGCTCCTCGCGATTGCGGCGGCGGCGGCCGCAATCGCGGCGGGCCAGGCGGTTCCCGCGTCGGCAGCGGGACCGTTGAAGGACAAGACGAACAGGGTCGTGGGCAGCGCGGTGGCTGCCCAGAACCTCAACCAGGCCGACTTCCGGTCGGTGCTGACGCGCGAGTTCGACAACGTCACCCCCGAGAACGAGATGAAGTGGGCTGTCGTCGAACCCAACCGCAACCAGTTCAACTGGTCCGGTGCGGACGCGATCGTCAACTACGCCCAGCAGAACGGCAAGACCGTGCGCGGGCACACGCTGGTGTGGCACAGCCAGTACCCCGGCTGGCTGAACAACCTCGGTGGCAACGAGCTGCGCAGCGTGGTCCAGCAGCACATCAACACCGAGATGGGCCGCTACCGCGGCAAGATCCGCGCGTGGGACGTCGTCAACGAGATCTTCGAAGAGAACGGCTCACGCCGGCAGTCGATCTTCCAGCAGAGGCTCGGCGACAACTTCGTCGCCGACGCCTTCCGCGCGGCCCGCGCCGCCGACCCGTCGGCGAAGCTCTACATCAACGACTACAACACAGAAGGCATGAACGCCAAGAGCAACGCCATGTACAACCTCGTGCGTTCGCTCAAGCAACAGGGCGTGCCGATCGACGGCGTGGGCATCCAGACCCACCTGGCGACCCGGTACGGCTACCCGTCCGGCTTCCGGCAGAACATCGAGCGACTGGCCGCACTCGGCCTCGACGTCGCGATCACCGAGGCCGACGTGCGCATCCAGCTGCCCGTCGACCAGAACAAGCTGAACCAGCAGGCGACCATGTACAAGCAGATCTGGGACGACTGCCACGCCGTTGCCCGGTGCGTCGAGTTCACCGTGTGGGGTTTCACCGACCGCCACTCGTGGGTGCCCGGCACGTTCCCCGGTGAGGGCGCTGCCTGTCTCTTCGACTCCAACCTGAGGCCGAAACCGGCCTACAACAGGATCAACCCCTAACGGAAGTGTCCACTTGGCACAGTTGATGAACCCGGTCCTGCCCGGCTCACACCCCGATCCCTCGGTGTGCCGGGTGGGACCGGACCACTACCTCGTCACGTCCACCTTCGAGTACTTCCCCGGCCTGCCGATCTTCCACAGCAGGGACCTCGTGCACTGGCGGCTCCTCGGCCACGTGCTGGACCGGCCGTCCCAGTTGCCGTTGCAGGGCGTGCGGGCCTCCGGCGGCCTGTACGCGCCGACAATCCGTCACCACGACGGTGTTTTCTACGTGGTCTGCACGCTGGTCGGAGGGCAGCGGGAGAGCGGCAACTTCGTGGTCACCGCCACCGATCCGGCCGGCGAGTGGTCGGAGCCGCGGTGGCTGCCCGAGGCGGACGGGTTCGACCCGTCGCTGTTCTTCGACGACGACGGCCGCGCGTGGTGGACCGCCACCCGCGAGGTGCGGTCCCCCGGCCAGACCGAAGTGTGGCTGCGCGAGTTCGATCCCGTGCGGCTCAAACTGGTCGGTGAGGAGCACGTGCTGTGGCGCCGCGGCGCGATGCACAACGCGGTCTGGCTCGAAGCTCCGCATCTGTACAAAGTGGACGGTCGCTACGTCCTCCTGTGCGCAGAGGGCGGCACGGACTTCGAGCACTCCGTGGTTGTGGCGTTCTCCGACGAGGTCACCGGTCCGTACCGCGGCTCGCCGCTCAACCCCGTGCTGACCCACCGCCACCTCGGCCGCGACCACCCGATCGCGGCGACCGGGCACGCGGACCTGGTGTGCACGCAGAACGGCCAGTGGTACGCCGCGCTGCTTGCGACCAGGCCGTACGGCGGCTACTACTACAACCTCGGCCGGGAGACGTTCATCGTGCCGGTGTCGTGGGAGAACGGCGGGCCCGTGTTCAGTCCCGGCACCGGACGCGTCGAGACTTCGTATCCCGCTCCCGACCTGCCGGAGCATCCGTGGCCAGTGCCCGCGCAGACCGACGGCTTCGACTCGGCGAAACTCGATCCCGCGTGGCTGTCCCTGCGCACACCGGAGGAGCCGTTCTGGTCCCTGACCGAGCGGCCCGGTCACCTGCGGCTGCGCGTCCGCCCGGAGTCGATCACCGATCCGGTCACGCCGAGCCTCGTGGTGCGGCGGCAGCAACACCAGAACTTCCACGCGTCGTGCGTGCTGGAGTTCACACCGTCGAGCCGAGTGAGACCGCCGGCTTGGTGCTGCTGCAGAACAACGACCACCACGTCCGGTTGCTGCTCGGCGCCGGGCGTGAGATTACCCTGGTGCGGAGGGTCGGCGGACGTGACGAGCTGCTCGCGAAGACCCAGGTCGCGGACGGTCCGGTGCGGCTGGGGATAGAGGCGGCAGGACAGGACCACCAGGCGCTGGTCGCGGTGGGCTCCGAGGAGTGGAAGCCGCTGGGCGAACCGTTCGACGGCCGGGCGCTCAGCACCCCGGTCGCGGGCGGGTTCACCGGCGTCCACATCGGACTCTACGCGACCAGCGACGGCGTCCCGAGCGAGTCGTGGGCCGACTTCGACAGCTTCACCTACCGGGAGACACCTCCGTAGCGATCACCGCACGCTGACCGGAATGGCGGGCGAGTAGTGCAGCCTGCCGTGGGCGGCCACCCTGACCAGCGCCCACCAGTGCGCGCCGCGACGAGCGGTGGCCTCCGCCGTCGCCGTGACGGGCACCGTGATCCTTCCTTCCGGCGGGATCACGAACGGCTGGGTTCTCGGGCCGATCCGCACGTCGCCGCACCAGGTGCCGAACGGGCTGATCACCGTGACCTCGCCGCGAACCTCGCTCTGCGCCAGATTCGTCAGGGTCACGGGCAGCAGCGCGCTCTGACCGGGGGCGAGGTTCAGCGCGCCCGCTCTGAGCCACACCTCCACCAGCTCGCGGTCGGTGGTGGAACTGGACACCACGTCGACCGTGTCCTCCAGCACCTGGCCGAGGTGATCGCGCAGACGTGCGGCGTGGAGGTGGCGGCCGGGCAGGGCTCGCACGGTCGCGGTGAACTCGGTGAAGTCACCGGCGGCCAGGTCGTAGTCCCACGACTGGCCGTCGGTGAACTCGACGCGTCCCTTGGCCGGGGTACCGCTGCAGCTGACGGTGATCCGCACCGGCCTGGTGGCGCCGGGGGCAAGCCGGACGAACGAAGGATCGACGTGCACGGTCACCGGCAGGTTGCCGACGGGGGCGGGACCGGTGTTGTGCCGCCAATAGCGCGTGTAGATCGGCTGGACCGGCTCGGTGTGGGTGGCGGGGGCGGCGTTGGGAGGCGATGCCGCGGCTGGTTCGAGGCGCAACGTTGCGACGTCGCCGGCCGTCAGGTCGACCGTCGCGTCGCCGGAGCCGATGGTGAGCGCGGTGAGATCGCGCTCTTCCAGCAAGTCGGTGCGATGGGCCGCGGTGATCCCTCCGTACAAGGACAGCGAGGCGGTCACCGGCCTTCCCTCCGACTCGTACAGCCGCACCGCGATGTCCGAGCCGTGTTCGTCGGTGCAGGACGCGAGCGGGTTGCCGCGAACCTTGGCCGCTGTCAGCAGAACGTTGGGCGGTGACACGGCGAGCAGGCTCAGCTCGCGCGGCAGGTGTCCCTCGGTGGCGGGGGCCTGGCGGGCGTGGAGCGGGTGGTTGACGTCCTGGCCGATGCGGGCGAATCCCGCCTGGCGCCAGTCGCCGTTGCCGGCCACGAGACTCAGCTCGAACGTGTGGGACCAGTGCTGCCAGGCGAAGCTGGACCCGTCGGGCACCGTGCGGCGGTCGCCGTCGATCCACACCCCCGCCGGCCATCCGCTGCACGACCGCATCAGCGATACGTGCAGCGTGCCGTCCGGTGCCACCACGAATCCCGGCGTTCCGCGGTTGACGACCGCCACGGAGTAGTCGGCCACGGGGTCCGTCGTGCCGTCCGGCCCGGCCACCTCGACGCACGCGTCGGCGAGGTCGTCGATGAACGCGTCGATGTCGGTGACGATCAGCACCGGCAGGTCACGCGGCCCGCGCAGATCGGCGTCCGGTACCCACCGCTGTGCGCGGGCGTGTTCGGATGGCACGAACACCCGGCCCGTGGCGGCCAGTGTCTCGCGGTGTTCGTCCGGCGCGAGGTCCAGCACCTCAGCCGCGAACTCGTTGTGCCCCAGCACGATCCGCACGTCGGGAAGGTTGGAGTCCACGTCGAGGGAACCGTAGCGCGGCCCCTGCGGACGGGTGCAGGTCGCGGTGACGCCCTGGGCGGCCAGTGCGGCCAGCACCGCACGCCCGTCCGACTCGGTGGTCACCTCGGCGACGCCGATGGCGTGCAGAACACCGCCGGGCAGCCGCAGCCGGACGGTGGCGGAGAGACCGGCCCAGGTGTGCGCGGGGCTGTCCAGCGTCCACAAGTGTTCGGCGGCGTCGACGTCGGGGAAGCCGAACGACCGCCCCACCGCCGCGAAGCCGACCTCCGCGACGGGCAATGCACCGGGCAGGTCGAAGGCGAACCTGCTGCGCAGCAACCGGTCCTGGCCGATGGAACCGTCCACGAAGGACTGGATGTCGACGCGAGGCAGCCCGTGCCACAGCGTCACCTGCTGCTTGATGTGCAGATCCCCGAGGGTCGTGCGGCTGACGAGGCGTTCGCCGACCGGGCTCGTCTCGATGTGCACGTCGGCCGCGCCCGCCGTCGTGCCGGGACCCTTGGGCAGCAGGTGCCACGGCCCCTCACCCCACAGCGGGTGGCCGGGATGTTCCTCCTGCACCACGAACTCCGCCGCGAGACGGCCTGGGCGCACCAGTTCACGTGAGGCCCTGCGGTCGTACACGCTCGACAACGCGCCACCACCTGCGGGATCGGCCTTGACGATGAACGAGTCGGAGGCGATCGCGACGCCGCGCCGGGTCGTCCACCGCGGTGGGATCGTCTCGGCCTCGACCACCCGGTACACCCGGTAGCCCGTCGCAGGAACCTGCTGTGCCAGGAACGTCAGCGTCAGTTCGAGGACACCGCCCGGATGCCAGACGGCGGCCTCGGTCACCGACGCGACCGCGCGGCCGTCGGGATCGGAGATCCTGGCTCCCCGGAAACCGGGCAGGCGAACCGTCACGGTGGTGATCGCGTCACGGGCGAACGCCAGCGCGTTGACGACGATCACCGCCTCACCGGCACCGGTCGTGTCGGCGCGGGCAGCCAGGTGGTCGATCGCCCCTGTCAGCACCGAGCGGCCGAGCTCGTCGGCCTCACGCCACCCGGTGAGCAGGTCCAGGTACACCTGGTCGGACTCGGTACCGGTGATGGCGTCGTGGTGCGCGCCGTAGACCAGCTGGCGCCACGCCTTGTCCAGCGCTTCGGCCGGATAGGTCGCTCCCAGCAACGTCGTGAGCGCTGCCATCCGCTCGCCGTCGAGCACCGCCACCTCGGCGGCCCGCTGGGCCTGCTTGGTGTCGATGTAGGAGACGTCCTTGCCGGTGTAGACGGGGTTCATGTCCCTGGTCTGCGGGCTGAACGTGATCGAGCGCGCTGACGCGTCCGCGCGCACCGCGGCGAAGAAGTCGCGGGGAAGGCCCACGACGAAACGCGGCCAGACGTACCGGGCGTTCCACTCGCGGTGGATCTCGGTGCAGAAGCGCGACGGCACGTTGTGGTCGTGTCCCACCGGCAGCATGACGTTGCGGGTGGCCGCGACCTTGCGCAACGTGCTGAACTGCCGGTAGGCCTCCGCCATCGCTTCGTCCAAAGTGGACTTCCGCTCGATGTCCCACCCGGCGACGTAGTGGTCGGCCAGGTAGGCGGTGAGCACACCGCGGCCGCCCGGCGAGATCCACTCGAACTCGGACGGGAACTGCATCCTGGTGATGTCGCCGGTGTGCCGCTTGGCCCCGACGTGGTGCCACGGCCCGCGCGCCCACACGCTGGAGTCCAGCCCCGCGTCGGCCATCAGCCCTGGATAGGACGGGTCGTGCCCGAACACGTCGAGCATCCACGCCGTGCGCGGGTCGGCCCCCAGAACGTCGCGCTGGAAACCGACGCCGTAGACCGCGTTGCGGACGGTGGACTCGGGGTGGGTCAGGTTCGTGTTGGCCTCGTTGTAGTTGCCGCCGACGATCTCGATGCGGCCCTCGCGCAGGAACCGGCGCAGGTCGTGCCGGTCGCCGGGGAACACGTCCCAGTGCGGCTTGAGGTAGTCGACCTCGGCGAGCACGAACCGGTAGTCGTCGTCCTGCCGTGCGGCGTCGAGGTGGGCACGCACCAGGTCGAACGCGGACAGCTGGAACGGCATCCGCTTCGCCTGCGCCCCAGGCAGGTCGAGCCACGTCTCGGTGAAGCCGGCCTGGGTGTTCCACCACACCGGGTCGTAGTGGAAGTGCGAGACCATCCACATCGTCCACCCGGTCTCCCCGACGGTGACCGTGACGTCCTGGGCGTGTGGTGCCGATCCGCTGACCGGCGCGACGAGCACGGTCGCCGGGTAGGTCGTGCCCTCGGTGGTGGGCGCGGAGAACACCACGCCGACCTCGGCCACGACCTCACCCTCACCCGCCGCCACCCGCACCGGCTGTGGTGTGCGGACGAGCGGGCCGGAGATCCGCACCCACACCGGCTCTGGGCGGGATCCCGTGAGGGTGACCCGAACCAGCTGGCGCGGGGCGGAAACCGTCCCGACGAACAAATCCGTGCTCTCGACGACGACCTGGGTGTTACTTGGCACGGTGTTACTTGGCCCCGTTCAGCGCTGCCTCGGCGTCGCGGAAGTACTGCGCGACCGCGTCGGGAATGGACATCTTGCCGAACGCGACCTGCTTGGCGGCCGCGTCCAACGCCGTTTTCGCGTCGTTGTAACCGGGCGGTGCGGTCGGCGCGCTCGGCAGGCCGTCCTTCGCCACCTCGTCGGCGACGTACTGCGCGTAGGTCACGTCCCGCTTGTCCGACGCGGTGAGCGTTGGCGTCAGGGCGTCCAAAGCCTTGCCCGACGGCGGGATTCCGCGCGTCATGGCCATTGCCTTGATCGCGTCGACGTCGCTGACGAACAGGTCGATCAGCTTGGCCGCGGCCTCGGGGTTCTTGCTCTTGACCGGGACGCAGAGCAGCACTCCACCGCTGAGCGCCTGTCCGGTCTTGCCGTTGCTGCCGCGCGGCATCACCACGATGTCGAGCGTGTGCTGGGTCAGCGGCGCCATCTGCGCGAGTCCCCACCCGGTGGTCATCGCGATCTGGCCCGAGATCAACGGGTGGTTGCCCGTCGCGGAGTCGGTACCGGACAGCATCTCGGGCGGGCAGATCGCGCCGGCCTTGCGCAGCTTGTCCCACAGGGCGAACCACTCGGCCAGGTCGTCCTTGGTGAACGCCAGCTTGCCCTCGGTGTTGTAGAGGTCCTTGCCCCGCTGCCGCAGCCACGGCTGCAGCGCGCCGGAGTCGTCCTTGGACGCGTCCAGGGCGCCGTACTTGCCCTGCCCCATGGCCTTCGACAGCTCACCGGCGATGCGGCCGAAGTCGTCCCACGTCCAGGTGTCGGCCGGGACGGGGATCTTCGCCTGCTCGAAGATGGTCTTGTCGTAGAGCATCGGTGCGAAACCGGAGCCGGATGGCACGCCGTAGGTCTTGCCGTTCACCGCGCCCGCCGACCGCACCGCCGGGTAGAGCGTGTCCAGGTGGATCGTGCTGGGGATGAACGACGACAGGTCGGTCAGCACGCCCTTGGCCGCGTAGGTGCTCACCAGCGCCGTGTCCATCTGGAAGAGGTCAGGCGGGTTGCCGCCGGCGAACTCCGTGTTGAGCTTGTTGAAGTACCCGTCGTAGCCGGAGTACTGGGCGTCCACCTTGACGCCGGTCTTGTCGGTGAAGATCTTGAGCGCACTCTGGTACGCCTTGTTGCGCGCTTCGCCGCCCCACCAGCGGAACGTCAGCGAGTTGTTCGACGCGCCACCGCTGCTGGTCGGCGCGAAACCGCAGCCGGCGAGCGAGGCCGCGGCGATACCACCGGCCAGGCCGAAGAGGCCCCTCCTGGAAATGGACATGTGTTTCCCTTTCTTGGCGGTGAAAGGCCCTACTTGATGCCGGTGGTCGCGACGCCTTCGACGAGGCGGCGTTGCGAGATCAGGAAGACGGCGACGGTGGGCACGAGCGTGACCACGGACATCGCCAGCATTCCGCCGTAGCTGGACCCGCTCGCCCTGTCGACGAACGCGTTCAGGCCCAGCGGCGCGGTGTAGCGAGAGTGGTCGGACAGGTAGACCAGCTGACGCAGGAAGTCGTTGAACGTCCAGATGAACGTCAGGATCGTGGTGGTGAGCAACGCCGGCTTCAGCAGCGGCAGGATGACGCTGAAGAACACCCGCACGTGTCCCGCGCCGTCCAGTTCCGCCGCCTCGTCCAGCTCGCGCGGGATGCCGCGGATGAACTGCACCATCAGGAAGATGAAGAAGGCGTCGTAGGCGAGCAGGTACGGCACCACCAGCGGCAGGAACGTGTTGATCCAGTTCAGCTGGTAGAAGATCGCGTACTGGGGGATCAGGGTCGCCTGGAACGGCAGCATCATCGTGCCGAGCATCACCCCGAACCAGAACTTCCGGAACGCGAAGTCCAGGCGCGCGAAGGCATACGCCGCCACTGAGCAGGACGCCACGTTCGCGACCACCGTGACGAGCGAGACCGTCAGCGAGTTGCTCAGGTAGACGGTGAACGAGGTGCCCGTGGCCGTCCAGCCGTTCACGTAGTTGCCGATGGTGAAGGCGAGCGGCAGCGGGTTCATCGTGCTGAAGATCTGGTTCTCCGGCTTGAACGACGCGCCGACCAGCCACACCATCGGATAGATCATCGCCACCAGTACGACCAGCAGCACGGCGTGCGCGCGCCAGTGGCTGTTCTTCTTCTTAGTCTGCATAGTTCACCCACCGGCGTGCCGACCAGAAGTAGACGGCCGTGAAGAGCCCGATCACGGCGAACAACACCCACGCCATCGCGGAGGCGTAGCCCATCTGCATGCTGCCGAATCCCTTGAGGTACAGGTAAAGCGTGTAGAGCAGGGTCGAGTCGATCGGTCCGCCGAGGCCGTTGGAGATCACGTAGGCCGGCGTGAACGTCTGGAACGCGTTGATCGTCTCCAGCACGAGGTTGAAGAACACCATGGGGGACAGCAGCGGCAGCGTGATCTTGAAGAACACCGTGAACCGTCCGGCGCCGTCGATGGCGGCGGCCTCGTAGAGGTCCTGCGGCAGCTGCTTGAGCCCGGCCAGGAAGATCAGCATCGGCGTGCCGAACTGCCACGCGGACAGCACCACGAGCGTCCACATCGCGTAACGCGGGTCGCCGATCCAGTCCGCGCCCTGGACACCGAACAGCCCGAGGAACTGGTTGACCAGGCCGTCACGGGAGAAGATCTGCCGCCACATCACCGAGACCGCGACGCTCGCGCCCAGCAGTGACGGCAGGTAGAACGTCGCCCGGTAGAAGCCGAGCGCCTTCAGCCCGCGGTTGAGCGCTACGGCGACGAGCAACGCCGCGGCGAGCTTCAGCGGTACCGAGGTCACGACGTAGAGCAGCGTCACCTTGATGGACTGCAGGTACCGCTCGTCGGAGAACAACCGGACGTAGTTGTCCAAACCGGTCCACTGTGGAGCGGTGAGCAGGTTGAACTTCGTGAGCGACAGGTACAGCGAGTACACCATCGGGATGAGCGTGAAGGCGAACAGGCCGATCAGCCACGGCGCCAGGAAACCGTAGCCCGCGAGATTGTGCTTGTGTCGCTTCCGTTTGCGTCGTACCGGTGCCGCTGCCTCCTCCTGGACCGGAGGATCGAGCACGGCAACGCCGCTGTTCTCCGACATGTGTGCCACTCCTGGGACGTCATCGCTGGACCATGCGGCCGAGTTGCCGATGCCACGCACGGCGCAGTTCCAGTGGTCCGTCCCAGGGAGCTGGAAAGCGCTTTCCGGGACTGTAGGAACCCGTTGTCCGCCTGTCAAGAACAACTTCTGGAAACCTTGTTACCCAAGAGATCGGCTTGATTTGTGTCTTGACTCCGACCAGGTAAACAAGTTTACGTTTAAACCAACTAGGCGGGTCCCAGCCGCGTCGCACACGAGAACGAAGGGGAGGGAACGAACTCCGGCCACGCACGCCCATCTGCACTGACGATCTTGGGCGAGCGCCCCGCGAGGAGTACCGATGACCGCCGCCGCGGTGTATTTGCCGAGCCAGCACGCGAGCGTGCACGACCTGCCTGACGACGACGGACAGCTGCGGATGGTGCTCGCGAGAGCGGTCGACGCGGCGATCACACGTCAACGTCCGGACGGCAACCTCGAAGATCTCGCCGCTGTCGATGACATCGGTGACATGGCACTGGGCGTGGTGTCGTTGCTGTGCCTGGCCTGGCACCGCGGTGATCGGCGTGACGCCAAGCTGGTGGACGCTGCCCGGCGCGGCCTGGACTTCGTGCTGGCCGAACGGGTCTTCCGCACCGACAATCCGGGCGAGCTGTTCTTGCAGCTGCGTGACAGCGGCCTGCCGTACGCCCGCTACGTGCTCGAGGCGGGCGACCATCCCTTCGGCGACTGGCCGAGCACCGTGTGGGCGCTGCTGCACGCGGTCAACGTGCTCGAGCTGGGCCGCGAGGTGATCACCGAGGCTCAGTGGACGGCGCTCGCGGACGTGGCGACCGGCTTCTGGCGATGGCTGACCGAAGCCAGCATGTTCAACCCGCAGCAGACCGCGAACCAGGCGATCGGTGCCGTGGTGGCCGGTTTGACACTGGGGCGGCTGTTGTCCGAAACGTCCATCGTGGACGATGCGATGTTCCTGTACCACAGCGAGGTCAGGGCGAGGCGCGTCGTCGACCGCGGGTTCCGGCTGCCGGTGGAGCACGGCGCGGGGCACGACCAGAACTACCTCCCGATCTCGCTCACGTTCCTGGCCAGGGCCTACGAGGTGAGCGGAGAGCAGTGCTTCCTCGACGACGGCGACGAGATCGCCAGGCACCTGGAGGCCAGGCTGTCGGCTCGCGGCTTCGACTACGGCGGACCCCGCTACAGCGAGCAGCACTGCGGCTGTGAGGGCATGCTCGGCCTGCGGTTCTTCGGCGAGCGCATCCGGGCCGAGCTCGGCCGCTACCTCGGCGACCGGCGGGTGGCCTACTACTGCGCCACGACTCCCGGCCTGCCGAGCGGGCACTTCGCGTTCGCCACCGTGTGGTTCTTCCTCGACGACCGCCAGTGGTACCGCGAACCGGCCGAGACTCCTGTGCACACTCGCTACTCGCTGCGGCACGGGAACGTCTCCGTGTCGCTCACCGGGCAGCTGACCCCGTACCTGATCGATGCAGGCGCGACCACGGTGATCGAGTCGGTGATGGACCACCAGCACGGCATCGGGCCGGTGCTGCACCACAGCGACGGCAGAAGGATGCTGCTCACCCGCCCGCTCGGCCCTGCCCGCGTGCGTGACGCGACCGAAGGCGGGCTCGGTGCCAAGCTGGTGACCAAGGCGGTCGTGACCTGGGACCAGGTCATGCTCGCGGTGCAGCAGCTGTACGTCACCGACGGCGAACGCCTGTGCCTGATCGCGGTGCTCGACCGCGCCGCGCTGCCGGTCGGCGCGGAGCTGAGTTTCCTCGCCGGGCTTCCCTATGCGACCGCGGAAGGGTCGCGGCAACGTCGCATCAGGACGGTCGGTGAGCCCGGCGGTGACCCGTTCGACCTCGGTGAGTCCTGGCGGGCGCTCACCACCGGGGCACGCTGGTCGCCGGCGGGCTCGCGCTGAGCGCGGCCGGCGGCCTGCGGGTGGAGAACCCGCCGGACGGTCCCGCATACTTCAACAGCACGCGAACCGCGGACATGACCCAGGAGCAGCTGGCGTTCTGGCTCGGCGACGACCCGAGGGGCTACGGCAACCCGGATGCGGGCTGGCACCGCGTGGTCGCGACCAACCACGTGCTGGCCGATCCGATCGCCGACGCGCCGCGCGGACGGGCGGTCTTCGCCCTCTGCTACGGACCAGAGCCCGTGGCGTTCGAGGTGTCGGCCGACGAGGTCCAGGACGGCGTGCGGGTGCGCACACCGTTCTTCGCAGCACTGGTCGGTCATCCGGCAGGCGACGTGGGCGGCGAGCCGGTTCTGCGCATCGCCGCACCGTGAACTGTTAACGCTCACACCCCCTCGACTTCGAGTACGGTCACGTTCCGTTGCGTATTGTGCACCACAATCCCTGTGCCGCCACACGCGTCCTGGAAGGACGTTGGGAGCGTTAACATGACCACCGCCGACGGGCTCGACCGCAGAGCCCTGTTGCGTCGTTCGGCGCTGCTGTCCGCCGCGATGCTGATCGGACCGACAGCGCTGGATCGGGCCCTCGAAGCGAGCGCCGCCGAGTTGCCCACCGGCGCGGCGCCCTTCGTCGACTCCTACCGCACGAACGTGCAGGCCAACCTGACACCGGAGACCAACGCCGCGGTTCGCGCCCTGTCAGGAATGCAGGACCTCTGGCGCACCGGCGACAGCTGGAACACCGGAGTCGTGCTCAACCGGAACGTGCTCAGAGCCAACGTCCGCCACGTCGCGCGGATCACCGCGGCACGGACCGCCGACCAGGCCAAGCGAGCGTTCATCGTGGACCGTCAGCACCAGAGCTACAGCGCCATCGGAGGGCTCGGCCCGCTGGCCGAGCTGTACAAGGCGGGAGCCAAGGCCGTCACCGGCATCACCTCCGCACCCGACGGCACACCACCGTCCACTGTGGACGACAAGCTGCCGCCGGACGCCCCACCGGGATCGGCGCTCGGCGCCGGGTCACCGGACTCCGCGCTGGGCCAGGTGGTGCTCCTTGTCAACACGCTGCGCGGGCCGTTCGCCTCCGGCAACCCGTCGAAGTACGCCTACCAGTACCCCAGGCCGTGGCGGATGACCCCGGACAGCACGGTCGAGCCGACCGGTGAGACGGACGAGTTCGGCTACCCCGTGTACCGCACCGACGTCGAGGTCGCCCCGCAGCTGCTGCGCCAGCGCAACCTCAAGCCCGCCGACGACGGTGGCTACCCGAGCGGGCACACGAACGCGCTGCACCTCGCCTGCCTGGCCTTGGCCTATGCCATCCCCGAACGCTTCCAGGAACTGGTGACCAGGGCGTTCGACCTGGCCGACGCCAGGATCGTGGCGGGCATGCACTCCCCGCTGGACGTGATCGGCGGCAGGATCCTGGCGACCGCGCTCGCCGCCGCCGCCCTGGCCGATCCGCAGAACGCCACGCTCAAGGCCGCGGCCAGGGCGCAGGCGAGCGAGTACTTCCGGCAGCGCACCGGCGCCGACGTGTTCGGCGTACGCGCACTCGGCCGGGCCTGTCTGCCGACCCGTACGCCGACCGCGAGGAGAACGCCGCACTCGTGGCGCCGCGCCTGACCTACGGGCTGCCCACGACCGGGCGCCGCGTGCCGATGACCGTGCCCAAGGGCGCGGAGGTGCTGCTGGAGACCCGGCTGCCGTACCTCAGCGCCTGCCAGCGCCGAGAGGTCCTGCGCACGACGGGGTTGCCGTCCGGGCACGCGCTGCTCGACGGCCCTGAGCAGTGGGGCAGGCTGAACCTCTTCGCCGCGGCCGACGGCTTCGGCGCGTTCGACTCGGACGTACGCGTCGAGATGGACGCGAACCGCGGTGGCTTCCACGCGGCCGACACCTGGTACAACGCGATCGGTGGCGGTGGCGGGCTGGTCAAGAGGGGCAGCGGAACCCTGACCCTGGCCGGTGCCAACAGCTACACCGGTGGCACCCGAGTCGAAGGTGGCACGCTCGTGGCCGCGTCGCCGTCCGCGCTCGGCAAGGGCGACGTCGACCTTCGTGCGGGAACGCTGCGGCTGGCGGACGAGGTCCGCGTGCGGGGATACCGGCAGGCTTCCGGGACGACCCTGGCGGTCACCGTGAGGCCGGGCGACTGCGCCGCGCTGACCGCCGGGCGGCCGATCTCGCTGGCGAGTGGCAGCACGCTCGAAATCTCGCTGGTGAACGTGCCTGCCGGCGCTCTCGTGCCGGTGCTGTCGGCACCCGTGCTGCTCGGCAGGTTCTCCCGCATCACGGTGGCAGGGGGCGAACACCGGGTGCAGGCCCGCTACAGCCCCAACGGGCTATCGGTACGCGTCCTGGAATAGTCCACAAAGGACTCCCGTCGAACCGGTGAGTCTCTGTTCGACAACGCCGTTCGACGCCGTTCGACACCCTTGCTTGACGCTCGTGAGGCACCGATGCAGACTCCGGAAAGCGTTTTCCAGCCGACGGGGTCAGGAGTTCATGAGCGCGTTAGACGAACTGCGCCAGCTGCGCCACGGCGGCGGCCAGGTGCGCAAGCGCGACAACAAAGCCGCGTTCTGGTTCCTTGCGCCCTGGTTCGCCGGGCTGGTCTTCATCACGATCGGCCCGGTGCTCGCGTCCTTCGGGCTCGGCTTCACCAAGTACAACCTGATCCAGCCGCCGAAGTTCATCGGATTCGACAACTTCGCGCGCATCTTCAGCGACGAGCGGCTGCACAACGCCCTGGGGGTCACGTTCACGTACGTGTTCGTGTCCGTGCCGTTGCAGCTCGCCTGCGCGCTGGTCGTGGCGCTGCTGCTCGATCGTGGCATGCGCGGGCTCGCGTTCTACCGCTCGGCGTTCTACCTGCCGTCGCTGCTGGGCTCGAGCGTGGCGATCGCGGTGCTGTGGACGCAGGTCTTCGGCACCGACGGCCTGGTGAACCGCGTGCTGGGCGCCTTCGGCATCGAGGGCAAGGGCTGGATCTCCGACCCGGACACCGCGCTCTCGACGCTCATCGTGCTGAACGTGTGGACGTTCGGCTCACCGATGGTCATCTTCCTGGCCGGGTTGCGGCAGATCCCCGCGGTGTACTACGAGGCCGCCGCGATCGACGGGGCGAGCAGGTGGTCGCAGTTCTGGCGGATCACCCTGCCGCTGCTGTCCCCGATCGTGTTCTTCAACCTGGTGCTGCAGATCATCCACGCGTTCCAGTCGTTCACGCAGGCGTTCGTCGTCTCCGGCGGCACCGGTGGTCCGTCCGACTCGACCATGTTCTACACGCTTTACCTCTACCAGCAGGGTTTCAGCCGGTTCGACATGGGGTACGCGTCGGCGCTGGCCTGGTTCCTGCTGCTGATCATCGCGGCGTTCACCGCGATCAACTTCTGGGCGGCGAAGTACTGGGTGTTCTATGACGACTGAGCTGAGCCGAACCGTGGGCCGGCGTTTGTCGGTGCCCGCCAAGCACATCGGCCTGGTCCTGATCGGGTTCGTGATGCTGTACCCGGTGCTGTGGATGGTCGTGAGCTCGCTGCGTCCGGGTGACGAGATCTTCCGCAGCCCTGGTCTGATCCTCGAGAGCCTGCACGCCGAGAACTACACCGAGGGCTGGTACGCGCTCAGCCCGTCGTTCGGGACGTACCTGCTCAACTCGGCCGTCCTGGTGCTGGGCTGCATCGTCGGCAACCTGGTGTCGTGCTCGATGGCGGCCTACGCCTTCGCGCGCCTGCACTTCAGCGGCAAGCGCTGGTGGTTCGGCATCATGCTCGGCACGATCATGCTGCCGGTCCACGTGATCATCGTGCCGCAGTACGTGCTGTTCTCCCAGATCGGCTGGGTGAACACGTTCCTGCCGCTGATCGTGCCGAAGATCCTCGCCACGGACGCGTTCTTCGTGTTCCTGATGGTCCAGTTCATCCGGGGTCTGCCGCGGGAGCTGGACGAGGCGGCGCGCATCGACGGCTGCGGCCACCCGCGGATCTTCGCGCAGATCATCCTGCCGCTGATGAAGCCGGCGCTCGCCACCACGACGATCTTCACGTTCATCTGGACGTGGAACGACTTCTTCACCCAGCTGATCTACCTGACGGACCCGGACATGTACACGGTTCCCGTCGCCCTGCGCTCGTTCGTCGACTCGACGGTCGCCACGTCCTGGGGCTCCCAGTTCGCGATGAGCGTCGTGTCGATCATCCCGATCTTCCTCGCCTTCCTCATCGGCCAGCGGTACCTCGTCAAGGGGATCGCCACGACCGGTGGCAAGTAGCCGAAAGGAACGGACATGCCCAGAGGAGTTCGTCGCCGCGGTGCCGCGTGGGCGGTCCTGCTGTCGCTGACCGCGTCGCTGCTCGCGGCCTGCGGGTCCGGCTCCGACGCCGGCGGAGACCTGACCGCGGAGCCGGTGACGTTGCGCTTCACCTGGTGGGGCGCCGACGACCGGCACAAGCGGACCCAGCAGGTCATCGAGATGTTCCAGAAGAAGCACCCGAACATCACCATCAAGGGTGAGTTCAAGGAGTGGAACGGCTACTGGGACAGCCTCGCCACCACCATGGCGGCCAACGATGCGCCGGACATCATGCAGATGGACGAGCTCTACATCGCCTCTTACGCCGAACGTGGCGCGCTGCTGGACCTGAACGAGTCCAAGAAGCATCTCGACACCTCGAACTTCGACCAGAAGGCGCTCGCCACCGGCGCGATCGACGGCAAGCAGTACGGGCTGCCGGTGGGCCTGGGCATGTACTCGATCATGGTCAACACCGACCTCCTCGCGAAGTACGGCATTCCGCTGCCCGACGACACGAAGTGGTCGTGGGACGACCTGAAGAAGATCGGCGAGCAGGCGTCGAAGGCGGGCGGCGGTCAGGTGTTCGGCGTGCAGTCGCCGGGGATCAACGACACTGCCGGGCTGAGCATCCGGGCGCGGCAGCAGGGCAAGGCCATGTTCGACGCCGGGGGCAAGGTCGTCCTGCCGCCCGAGATCGCGACGCAGTACTGGACCTACATCCAGGACCTCGCCAAGTCCGGGATCGCGGCACCGCCGTCGGTGACCGTCGAGAAGGCGTCCGCCGGGCTGAACCAGTCCGCGACGGCGACCAACACCGCGGTGTTCGGCCTGTGGTGGAACACGCAGCTGACGGCGCTGACCGCCGCCAGCGGTGCCAAGCTGAAGCTGCTGCGGCTGCCCGGCGAGACGCAGGGCAAGGCCCCCGGCGCGTACTACAAGCCGTCGATGTTCTGGTCCGTGTCGTCACGGTCCAAGCACCCCGCGGAGGCGGCGGCGTTCGTGAGCTTCCTCGCCAACGACGAGGAAGCGGCGAAGGTCCTGCTGACCGAACGCGGCGTGCCCGCGAACCAGAAGATCCGCGACGCGATCGCGAGCCAGCTCAAGGAGACCGACAAGGCAGCCAAGGAGTACCTCGACACGGTCCCGGTCAGCGACCCGCCCAGGATCACGCCGAACGGCGCCAGCACCGTCGACGCGATCCTCAAGCGGCACACCGAGGACGTGCTGTTCGGCCGGACCTCACCTGAACAGGCGGCCACGTCGTTCATCAAGGAACTCCAGTCCGAAGTGGACGCGGCGAAGTGAGGCGCGCGGCCATCGTCGGCACAGGTGCGATCGCCGCCGCCCACGCCGAGGCGCTGCGCGCGGCGGGAGATCGCATCGAGCTGGTCGCGGTCGTCGACGTCGACGCCGGCCGCGCGGCGGCGTTCGCGAAGGAGTGGGGTGTGCCGCGGGTGCATCCCCGGCTGGCCACGTTGCTCGACGTGGAGAAGCTGGACGTGGTGCACGTGTGCACCCCGCCTCGCCATCACGTGCCGCTCGCGCTCGAATGCCTGGCTGCGAACGTGAACGTGCTCGTGGAGAAGCCGCCGGCGTTGTCGCTGAGCGAGATCGACACGCTGATCGCGGCCGAACGGGGTTCGTCCGGGCGCGTCGCGACCGTGTTCCAGCACCGCTTCGGCCCCGCCGCGATCCGCCTGCGCCGGATGATCTCCGAGGGTGTGCTCGGCCGGTCGCTGGTGGCGAAGTGCGACACCCTCTGGTACCGCGGAGATGCCTACTTCGACGTGCCGTGGCGTGGTTCGTGGGACAGCGAGGGCGGCGGCCCGACGATGGGACACGGCATCCACCAGTTCGACCTGATGCTGTCCGTGCTGGGGCCGTGGCAGGAGATCCGGGCTCTCGCCGTCCGGCAGGCGCGCGATGTGCAGACCGAGGACGTGTCGATGGCGTTGGTGACCTTCGGCGACGGCACGGTCGCCTCGGTGATCAACTCCGTCCTGTCGCCCAGGGAGACCTCGGAGATGAGGTTCGACTTCGAGCGCGCGACGGTCGAGGTCGAGCACCTCTACGGCTACACCGACGCGCACTGGACCGTGACTCCCGCGCCTGGCAACGACGATGTTGTGGGTCGTTGGCGTGCGGAGCAGTCCGGGGTGGTGAGCGGTCACGGGTGTCAGATGGCGGCGTTCCTCGATGCGTTGGACAGTGGTGAGACACCGCCGGTGACGCTGGCGGACACGAGGAACACCATGGAGTTCATCGCGGCGCTGTACGCGTCGGCGTTCACCGGCACCGTGGTGAAGGCAGGTCAGATCGGCCCGGACAGCCCGTTCTACGCGACGATGGAAGGAATCGGTGCCCCATGGGCCAACGCCCGGTGATCACCCGGCAGGACGACGAGGTGCTCGTCGTGTCGGTGGGCGACGTGGAGCTCTTCGAGTACGTGCACCGGCCGTCGACACTCGCGTTCGAGGGACCGAAGCCCTACCTGCACCCGGTGCGCACGCTCGACGGTGACGTGGTGACGGCGTTCCGGCCGCACGATCACCGCTGGCACAAGGGCGTGCAGATGACCGCGACCGACGTGTCGGGCGAGAACTTCTGGGGTGGCGTCACCTACGTGCGCGACGAGGGATACGTGGCGCTGCCGAACGTCGGCACCATGCGGCACGAGGAGTTCACCGTCGCCTCGCCGGACGGGGAGGTGCGGATCGACGAACTGCTGTCGTGGTTCACCGAGACCGGGCAGCACTGGGTGCACGAGATGCGCCAGTTCACCGTGCGCGACGTCGAGGACGACTCGTGGACGCTGGAGTTCGCCACGACGCTGACGAACCTGCGCTCGGAGCCGTTGGTCTTCGGCAGCCCGACCACCAACGGCCGCGAGCTCGCCGGCTACACCGGGTTCTTCTGGCGCGGCCCGCGCTCGTTCACCGATGGCACGGTCATCGCGGCCGACGGCGGATCCGGGCAGGAGATGATGGGCAAGACCGCGCGGTGGCTCGCGTTCGCCGGCCACCACGACGAGGTGGACCGCTCGTCGACGTTGCTGTTCATCGACCACCCGGACAACAAGAACACCACCTGGTTCGTGCGCAGCACGCCGTTCGCGGCGGTCAACCCCTCGTTCGCCTTCTTCGACACCGTGGAACTGGCGCCCGGCGAGGCGCTGAGCCTGCGTTACCGGCTCGTCGTCGCGAACGGGGAGTGGGACCGCGACCATCTTGAGTCCTATGTGGAGGCTCATCCGTGGTGACGCCCTTCCCCGGCGGGATCGGGATCTCCGGCCTGCGGGTGTACGACTGGCCGACGGTGGACGGGCTGTGCGGCGGCTCGCCGCACGTGCACCTCACCTGCGCGGAGTGCTACTTCGTCGTCGGGGGAGAGGGGCGGGTCCAGACCCTGACCCACCGCGGCTTCGCCGAGACACCGCTGCGCGAAGGCACCGTCGCGTGGTTCACGCCGGGCACGATCCACCGTCTCGTGAACGACGACGGCCTGCGGATCATCGTGCTGATGCAGAACAGCGGCCTGCCAGAGGCAGGTGACGCGGTGTTCACGTTTCCGCCCGCGGTGCTCGCTGATGCACCGAACTACTCCGCGCAGGCGCAGGCCGGTGACGAGGAGTCCGCCCGGCGGCGCAGGGACCTCGCCCTCGAAGGCTTCCTGGAGCTGCGGCGGCGCGTCGAGGCGGGGGAGGACGCGCTGGACGAGTTCTACCGCTCCGCCGTGCGGCTGAAGCAGGACGTTCTGGACGCATGGGAGAAGCGGTGGCGGGCCGGTGCGCTCGCGTCGGCCGAACGCACCGGTGTGCAGCTGGACCGGTTGCGGGACGGCGACATCGGCCACCTGGCCGAGGCCGACATCCACGTGATGCGTTCGGAAGGCCCGCAACGGTTCGGCATGTGCGGACGGCTCGACGTGCACGACCCCGCCGAGGGCCGCTCACCGCACGACTGACGTCCTCACGGACACAGGAAGAACATGAGCGCTGCGCTGATCGCGGCGGCGACCAGAACCGTGGCCACCGTGACGAGCAGGCGTTGCCGCCGGGCTGCCCGAGCCAGCCGGGGCAACACGGTGGCCGGCACGGCGACGCCGGGTTCGAGCGAATCGACCGCCCACTCCGCGGGCACGCGGGACAGGAGACCCGCCGTGCCCGCGAGCCCGCCCACCTCGTGTTCGCACGGTCGACACACGGCGAGATGGCGTTCGTAGGCATACCGATCAGCGGGGGACAGCGACCCCAGCACGTAGGCCACGTCCCAGTCGCGGAACGGGCACGTCACCGCCCCGTCACCCCGTTCTCCTCCAGTGCGAGCCGCAGCGCGCGCAGACCGTAGTGCAGCCTCGACTTCACCGTTCCCGGCGGCAGGTCCAGCGCCTCGGAGAGCTCGGCGATGGACTCGCCCCGGTAGTAGGCCCGCACGATCACCACCCGGTGCTCGGGTTTGAGCTGGGACAAGGCGTCGGCGATTAGCCAGGCGTCCAGCGTTCGGTCGGTGTGGTCGGCTCGTGAGCGGTCGGGCACACGGGCCAGCCCGACCTCCCAGCGGGCACGAGCGCTGCGGCATTCGTCGATGGCGTAGTTGCGTGCCACGGTGTAGAGCCACGCCTTCGACGCCGCGGAGCCCTGCTCCAGGATGTCCGGATGTCGCCACGCCCGCAGCAGCGCCTCCTGCACAACGTCTTCCGCGAGCTGTTCGTCTCGGGTGAGCCGGAGGGCGTAGCGCCAGAGCGCCTCGGCGTGACCGTCGTGCAGCGCGCGCAACAGCGTGGTGTGGTCGTCGATGGGCACCCCTAGGTCCGGAACTCAGGCGTGCGCTTGGCCAGGAAAGCCGCTGTGCCCTCGCGCATGTCGTCGGTGGTGAAGGCCTGGCGGAACGCGTCGAGCTCGACCTCCAGTCCCTCCTCGACGCCCAGGCCGTCCACGGCGTTGATCACCGACTTGCAGGCCGAGACGGCGGCGGGCGAGTTGGCCGCGATGGTCGGCGAGCACGAGCCGGGCGGCGGTGAACATCTCCTCGCGGCTGTCGAAGACGTCGTTCACCAGCCCGAGCCGGTGCGCTTCCACGGCGTCGACGCGGCGCCCGGAGTAGATCAGCTCGCGTGCCTTGGCGACACCGACCCGCCGGAACAGCCTGACGCAGCCGCCGAAGCCGGGGATGAGGCCCAGCAGCACCTCCGGCTGGCCGAACACGGCCTTGCGGGTGGCGTAGACGAAGTCGCACGCCATGGCCATCTCGCAGCCGCCGCCGAGCGCGTAGCCGTCGACGCAGGCGATGACGGGGACGGGAAGCTGTTCGAGCAGCCGAGTCACCTCCTGGCCCAGCGCGCCGAACGTCTCGCCCTCCTCCGGAGTCATCGCGGCCATCTCGCGGATGTCCGCCCCGGCGATGAACGCGGGCCCTTCCGAACCCGTGAGCAGGACCGCGCGCGGGCCGGCGAAGTGGGTGAGGAGGTGGCGCAGCTCGGTGAGAGTCTGCTGGGACAACGCGTTGCGCGCGGGCGGTCGGTGCACTGTCACTGTCAGGATGCCGTCGTGTTCGTCGAGTACGAGCGTCTGATAGTCCACAGTGGTCTCCTCACGAGTCCCAGATCGCGCCGTAGGAGGGAATCCCCCTGGACTCCAGCTCCTCGACGACCTGCCATGTGGTCGGTTTGTTGGAGATGCAGATGACCGCCTCCGCGTCGAAGCGCTTGCACGCGTCGTACGCGAGCGCGACCAGGTCCGGCTTGCCCCGGCTTTCGGTGTCCCAGACGACGGCGTCGGGCTGCACGCCGAGGATCTCGTCGACCAGCGCGTCCCCGTAGGTGCGGCGCGGGTTGCGGGTCGACCACACCAGCACCGACGGCGTGTCACCGGCCAGCAGGTGGGGCAGGCAGGGACCGATGCCGCTGCCGGTGGCGACCCACACCACCCTGGTGAACAGCTTGTCGATGTTGCCGACACCGGCGGTCGGGATGCCCTTGACCCACACGCGACTCGGCTGGTCGGCGATGAACTTCGCCGTCCAGTCGCCGGCGCGGGAGATCGTGAGCCGGAAGCCGCTGCGTCCCGGCGCCGGGACGTTGGCGAAGGAATGCCACTCCAGCAACGGGTTGCGGCTCACCGCCGTCGAGGACCCTGCGAACGGCGTGACGCCGTGGTCGAACGACACGAGCGCGACGTGCGGTGACGGGCTGGCGATGTGCACCGGAACCCGCCGCAGCCTCAGCCACGGCAACGCCACGCTGGCCACCACGAGGGCGAGCGGCCAGAGGAAGACGGGGTTCGACACCGCAGACAGCACGCCGAACAGGACGAGCACGGCCCATCCGCCGAAGCGGTGCGACCGCTCGAACAGGTCGTGGTGCTTGGCCCGCAGCCGGGGCAGCGCGAGCACGACGAGCAGCACGAGGACGGCCATGATCGTCCAGGTCAGCCCCAGCACCAACGGTGGTCCCGTCGTCGTGGCCGCCAGCACCAGGAACCAGGACGTGGCGCAGATCGCGGCACCGACGTGCAGACCACCGAAGTGGTAGACCTTGCCGAGCGTCCAGCGGATCCGCAACGGCCAGTGCTTCGGTGCGCTGGTGGCCAGCCAGAACAGCAGGTTGATCACGAGCTGCTGGCGGATGAGGGCCGCCAGGGTGAGGTTGGCGACCACCAGCGCGGTCAGCCGGTCGGTGTCACTCGACCAGCCGGCGAATCCCAGGTTGACCAGCACGACGAGGGCGACGAGCCGGTTGTGGTGGGTGAACGGCCGGCGGCGCAGGATCGTGCGCCAGGAGCGGTCGGCAGGTGGCAGCTGGACGGTCTGGACTGAGGTCATGCCACCGTTTCCTTCTGTCCGTCCAAACGCGACAGCAGTGCCCGGCGGTCGACCTTGCCGCGGTCGGTGGTCGGCAGCGTGTCGACCGGCACGATCAGCGTGGGCACGCAGTAGTACGGCAACCGTTCCGCCACGGCCCTCCTGGCCTGCTCCGGGACCGCGTTGGCAGGGCTGATGAACCCGACGAGCTTGCCGTCGTGCAGCAACGTCGTCGCTCTGCTGCAGTCCACCGCGCGTTCGAGCGCCGACGTCACGGCGTCCAGCTCCACCCGGAACCCGCGCACCTTGACCTGGTCGTCGGTGCGGCCGTGATGCTCCAGATGGCCGTCGCGCGTCCACCGGCCGAGGTCGCGGGTGCGGAACATCAGGTGCTCGCCGCCCAGGAACGGGTCGGGGCGGTAGCGTTCCGCGGTCAGCTCGGGGTCGCCCAGATAGCCTGCGGTCACGCACTCGCCGCCCGCCCACATCTCGCCGATCTCGCCGATCCTGCACGGCCGCAGGTTCTCGTCGAGCACGTACACGGTCGTGTTCGGCACGGGCTTGCCGATGGTCAGCGGGCCGCCCGGCTCGTAGCGCTGAACGGTGTTGACGATGGTGACCTCGGTGGGACCGCACGCGTTGTGGAAGACGGCCTGGCGGGCCCACGTGTCGGCCAGCGACTGCGGGCACCTCTCGCCGGCCACTGCGACCGTGCGAACTCCACGGCACACGCTGGGATCCAGCGATGCCAGCACGCTGGGCGTGGCGATGACGACGTCCACGGTGCGCGCGGTCCGCTCGATGTCGCTGCCGCGGATGACGAGCGTGCCGCCGTGTGCCAGCGTGCCGAGGATCTCCCACATCGCCATGTCGAAGGCGATGTTCAGCAGCTGCGACACCCTGGTTCCCGGCCCGACGCCGAGGCATCCGGGTGCGGTCAGCAGGACGTTGCACAGGTTGGTGTGCGAGACCTGTACGCCGTTGGGACGCCCGGTGGTGCCGGAGGTGAAGATGACGGCGGCGATGTCCGAGTCCTCGATGATGGTGCGGCAGAACTCGGCGGCGTCGGGCACGCGGTCGATGGCGATGATCGTGCCGAGGTTGTCCGGCAGCGCGGACCGGTGCTCGCTCGTGGTGAGCACGAAGTCTATACGCGCGGTGCGGACGATGTGTCGCAAGTGGACTTCCGGAGCGATGCGCACGTCCTGCGGCACGTAGGCCGCACCCGCTTTGAGCGCGCCCAGAATGCCGACGACCATCGAGATCGACCTGGTCAGGAACAGGCCGACGCGATCACCTGGTCGTACACCCGCGCGGACGAGGAACTCGGCGAGCAGCTCGGCTCTGCGGTTCAGCTCCGCGTAGGTGATCGACTCGCCGAGGTGTTCCACGGCGGTCAGGTCGGGGTGCCATGCCGCCTGTTTCTCGACGGCGTGGTGGATGTGGTGGAACGGCGGGATCCGGACAGGCCCGGCGCCGAACGACTGGAACAACGCGCGGTCCACCTGGGGCAGATCGCGCAGGGCGGAATCGTGGAACACGGCTGTCACTGCAGGGTGCCCTTCCGGGAAGCGAAGCGCGGTCACCCGTTCAGAACGAGACAACCCCTCACTTTGTTCACGTCGAATCGAACCGACTGTCGAATCGACGAAGCCGTTGTGCCACCGTAACTCTGCGTTCACAGTGCAACGATGAGAATCGCAGCAGCAGGTGCACTCGTCCTCGTCCTCACGACCGGCCTCCCGGGCACTGCGAACGCGGCGTGGGAAGACGTGATCGGAACGGGCTCCTTCGGCAGCTACGGCGCGCTGGAGTCGGAGTGGAACTACCGCTACCCGTGGGGCTCCGACCACAACGGCACGGCCAGGATGTACGCGAGCTCCAGCGACCACAACCACGTGTCGTTGTCCGGCGGCGTGCTGACGCTGAAGGCGACGCGGATCTCGTGGGACGAGGGCAACAGCGGTGCCGCCCCGCACCTGCCCATCCGTTACCACTCCGGCGCGATCCATGCCAAGGAACACGTCGTGGTCAACAGCCAGTTCCCCAACTGGGAGGTGAAAGGCGACTTCCAGGCACCATCAGCCCGCGGCACGTGGCCGGCGTTCTGGCTGACCGGGGTCAACAGCTGGCCGCCCGAAAGCGACATCCTGGAGTTCAAGGGGGACAACCGGAACTGGTTCAACACCTTCCGCACGTCCAGCGACGTGTCCAGCTCGATCGTCGGTGTGTCCTCGCCTGGTTCGTGGCACACCTATCGGGCGTGGATCACCAAGGTGAACAACACCGACGTCGACATCCACTATTACCTCGACGGCAAATGGATCGCCAAGCACACCGGGAAGAACTTCGTCGGCAAGCCGCTGTGGGTGATCATCAACCTGCAGATGGAGGGCTCGTCCGGCAGCCCCGGCCCGACCGCGGACACCGTCTACCGCGCCCGCAACGTCTACATCGGACGGACGCGGGCGTGAAGGAAGGTGGCCCCGGCGAACGCCGGAGCCACCTCCTCCGATCAGGCGCCCGCCGGTCGGCCCGACCAGGCCTCCTGCGACGTCAGCGGCCGCATCGTGAGCGTGTACTCGTAGGTGGCGTCAGGACGGACCTGGCTGCGCTGCCGCACCGGGTTCGGCGTGTCACCGACACCGGTCACCGCATGATCGGCGTGCAGCGTGAAGTGACCCTTGTTGCGCTGCAACATGAACGGGTAAGCGGCCCGCTCCAGGTCGTCGTACTGCGTGACGCTGACATCGCGAGCGCCCGACACCAGCAGGCCGGACGTGCGGCCGTCGGTGAGCAGCGCCCACCGGGTGTCGGTGTGGTTGCCGTGATCCTGCGGGCGGTGGTACTCGACGTACTGGTCGGCCACCGAGGTGGAGTGCACCCCGATCGGCGTGCCGTCCTTCCGGTCGACGTAGCTCTCCGCCTTCCGGCCGTACCACGAGAACTCGGAGTAGCGGTCGGGCACGGACAGCTGAACACCGATGCGCGGCAGATAAGGCAGCGTCCGCATGGATCCCTGCGGCGTCACCCGATGGCCGAGCCGCAGCACACCGGCCGAATCCACCGAGTAGACCATCGTCTGGTCGAACCACGCCCCGCTCACTCCTGGCGCGGCGACCTTGCTGTCCACGATGATCCGCGTGGTCTTGTGGCCGTCCTTCTCCACCCGCACACCGGACACGGTGGTTTCGAGGCGGTCGAGGCCCGCCTTGCGCCAGTCCTCGCCCTCGGCGCGGCCCCACGTGAAGGTCTCGTTGCTGATCGGCGTTCGCCACGCGTCGAGCTTCGGGCCGCTCGCGAGCAGCTCCCGGCCCCACGACTTGATCGACGTCAGCACACCGGACTTCTTGTCCACCGTGTAGGCGGCGCCGGCCGCGGTCGCCGTGATCTTCTGAGCGTCCTCGTGGGTGAACACGACAGCCCAGTCGAGCGGCGCCTTGTCCAGACCCGGCACCCGGCTGCCGCCCAGCGAGAACTGGTCGTGCGCGAGCACATGGCCGGTGGAGGTGACCGTTTCGACGGTCAGGAACCGTTCGCGGTCGGCGTCGTTGACCGGCACCGGCAGCGAGATCGGAGAGTTCGAGGCGGCCGCGACTCGCAACGGCTGTTCACCCTTCTTGACCGTCCGCGAGCCTTCGGTGACCCGCCAGCGCAGCGTGAGGTCGTCGGTGCCGGTGAACTGGCGTTCGTTGGTCACCGACAGCACGCCGCCGGAGTAGGCGAACCGGATCGGCTGGTGTGCCCACGCCATCTGCAGAGTCTCGGGCTGGGGAGTGCGGTCCGTGCCGATCAGACCGTCCACACCGGACAGCGTCGACCCGTACGCGAAGTGCGTGCCGCGTTCCTGCACGCTGTCGAAGTCCAGCGCCAGAACGGCTCCGCCGACCGGAGCAGTGGACGCGCCGAGTTCGGCCGCCGGCAGCGCCCGGTTGTAGATGCGCACGTCGTCGAGCTCGCCGCGGGCCATCCAGCCGACGGTCGACGGGTCGTTCCACGACATCTCGAAGTCGCGGCCGATGTTCACGTCCGCCGCCGAGTAGTCGATCGCCCCGGTGAACGGCAGCGTGCCGACCTCGGCGCCGTCGATGTACAGCCGCAGCGCGGTGCCGTCGTAGGTGCCGCTGACCCGGTGCCACTTGCCGTAGAAGTCGGCGGGCACCTTGGCCTGCACCGCACGCCACGTGCCGCTGTGGACGAAGAACTCGAGCGTGGTCTCGTTCTTCATCTTGAGCGTCCACTGGTGGTCGCCCTTGGCGATGATCGGGAACTCGCCGGTCCACTTGCCGGGCTTGACCCACGCGTCCAGCGTCAGCGCGGTGCCGGTGATGTCGAGCTTGCGGTCGCGATACACCTCGACGAAGTCGTCGAGCCCTGACAACGACAACGCCTTGCCGCGATGGCCGTCGACGAGCTTCGGAGCACCCGAGAGCAGCGCGGTGATGTTGTTGCCGGACGTGTCAGGCGCGATGCGGGTCTTCTGCTTGATGTTCTGCTCGGCCCAGTCCCAGATGAACCCGCCCTGGGTCTGCGGGTTGGCGCGGATGATGTCCCAGAACTCACGGAAGTTGCCGAGGCTGTTGCCCATCGCGTGGGCGTACTCGCCGAAGATCAACGGCTTGGTCGTGTTCTTCGCCTGCTCCGCGAACCGCTCCGGCGACGGGTAGCGCGGGCCCCACACGTCGGCGAACGGCGCGTCACCATCGGGGTTGTTCGACTGGTGGTAGATCGGCCGCGACGGGTCGTTGGCCTTGAGCCACTTGGCCATCTCGTAGTGGTGCGCGCCGAGCCCTGCCTCGTTGCCGGTGTCCCACATGAAGACGCTCGGGTGGTTCTTGTCCCGCTCGACCATGCCGATGAGCCGGTCCATGAACGTGTCGCGCCACTCCGGCTGGTTGGCCTGGCACCACCGGGAGCAGTTCTCGTGGTTGTGGGTCTCGATGTCGACCTCGTCGTCGATCCAGATGCCGTGCTTGTCGGCGAGGTCGTAGAAGTACGGGTCGCTCGGGTAGTGCGAGGTGCGGACGGCGTTGACGTTGAGCTGCTCCATCAGCGCCACGTCGCGTTCCTGCGCCGCCCGCGGCACGTGCCGGCCGTGGTCGGGGTCGGTCTCCGCGCGGTTGACGCCCTTGAACAGCACGCGCTTGCCGTTGACCAGCAGCGTCTTGTTCCGGATCTCGATCTCGCGGAAACCGGTGGTGTCACTGGTGATGTGCGTGATCTTGCCGTCGGGAGCGGTGAGCGTCAGCACGACGGTGTAGAGGTTCGGAGTCTCGTCGGTCCACTTGGCCGGGTTGCGCACCGGCAGCGTGAGACGTGCCGTGCCGCCGTCGGTTTCCTGGCTCGCTGAACCGACTTCCGCGCCTTTGGAGTCACGCAGGCTGGCGGTGACGCGGTGTGTGCCGGTGGTGCCGCCGGGCTTCTGGCCGAGCTCGACGTCCGCGGTGAGGGTCGCGTCGGTGTAGGTGGCGTCGAGGTCGGTCTTGAGCGTGACGTCCTGGATGAACGTGGCGGGCGTCGAGTACAGCGACACCGAGCGGAAGATGCCCGAGTACCGCCACTGGTCGTAGTCCTCGAGGTAGGAACCGGCGCTCCAGCGGTGCACCTGCACGGCGACCTTGTTGCGGCCCGGTCGCAGCGCGGAGGAGATGTCGAACTCGGCCGGGGTGTAGCCACCCTGGTCGTAACCGATGTACTTCCCGTTGACCCAGACGAAGTAACCGGACGTCACGCCCTCGAACCGCAGGAACGTGGCGCGCTTCGCCCAGTCGGCCGGCACGTCGAAGTCGCGGACGTACGCACCGGTCGGGTTCACGTCGCGGGGGACGCGGGGCGGGTCGTCCGGCTGCACCTCGGTGGCGATGTTGCGGAAGATCGGATGGTCCAGGCCGTCGGTCTGCCACGTGTGCGGCACGGTCACCGTCCGCCAGCCGGACGTGTCGTGGTCGTCGGCGTAGAACCGCGCAGGAACGTCGGCGGGCTTGTCCGCCATGGCGATCCGCCACTTGCCGTCGAGTGACTGCGTGAACGGCGTCCGTTCGTCACGGCGTACGGCGGAGGCGATGTCCGCCTGCGGGAGCAGGAGCGCGTGGTGCGGCTCCTGGCCTTCTGCGATCTTGCGCGGATCTTCGAGGTAGGTGTGCACGTCAGGAGGGGGATCGACGGCGGAGGCGATCGGCGTCATCGAACCCGCCGCAACCAACATGACTGTCGCAAGAACGATCGCGCGCCGCACGCTGAACCTCCATGTTCAGACAGAAATGAACACAAGTGAACAGTTGGATGTCGAACGCTACAAGGGGCCGCGAGGTCGGAGCCGTTCACAGCATCGAGTGCTGTTATCGAATGAGGAGTCCCTTGCGTTCGATTTTGTTCGACATCACGCTGCCGATCAGCAAGGCCTGCCGTGACCACTTGGGGGACCCTGATGAGGACCGTTCTTCGTTTGTTGACCGCCACCGCACTCGCCGCGTCGGCCGCGCTCGCCGCGCCCGCGACCGGGTTCGCGGACCCGAGCAGCTGCACGGTGACGCCAGGGCCGGGCTCGGCCTCCAACGCGGGCACGGCGACGTGTCCGGCGAATGCGGGGGACTTCTGGTTCCGGGTGGTGATCGACTGCTACGACGCCTACCCGTCGGGGCTGCACTTCATCGGAGTCAACTACGGGCCGTGGAAGTGGGCCGGTGGCGACACCAGCACCACATCATCGGTTCCCTGCAACGGTTACGTGCCCGGATCGGGTGTCGCCTTCAACGGCCGCCTGGAAGTTCGCTGATCCCTCGATGAAGAGGACGTGGAGATGAAACGCAGAACGGCGCCGGTCGTGCTGGCGGCCGCGGTGCTACTGGCGTCGCTGTCCGTGCCAGGAACCGCGGCACCCGTTGCGGCACCGGCCGTGAGCCTCGTGAGCGACACGCTGCTCGACGCCTCGGCGCTGTACTTCGTTTCGTACGACGGGGTGGTGAACAACAACTCGTTCCAGCAGGACGCGATCCTGACCTACCAGGGACGTCAGTACGCCACCTGGTACACCGCGAGCCGCAACGCCGTGATCGCGCGCAGGAGCGTGGGCAGCACCCGGTGGGAGACCGTGGTCCTGCCGCATCGGCTCAGCGTCAACGACTCACACAACGTGATCTCGCTGGGAATTTCCCCGCAGGACAACACGATTCACGTCGCGATGGACACGCACAACACGCGCTTGTTCTACTTCCGCTCGAAGCCAGGCCTCGCGATCGGTGCGCAACAGTGGAACGCCGCCGCGCTCGGCGAGGTGCAGCGGACGCTCGGGGGTGTCGAGCTCGGCTCGATGACCTACCCGCAGTTCCTGGTGACACCGGAGGGCAGGCTGCAGTTCAGCTACCGCACCGGCGGTTCCGGCAACGGTGTCAACGAACTGGCGGAGTACTCCAGCGGCTCGTGGCGCAAGCTCGGCGGCTGGTCATCCGCCACAGGCTCGTACACCGGTCCGAACGGGGTCGTCTCGACCACGCGGAACATGTACCTGCACGGCCTGAACTACGACCGAAGTGGACGGTTGCACGCCGCTTTCACCTGGCGTGAAGGCAACACCGGCGTGCTGTGCAACCCGGGCGGGCTGACCAACCACGACACCGGCTACGTCTACAGCGACGACCGCGGCCGCACCTGGCGCAACGGCGCGGGAACCGTCGTCGGCACGACCGGTGGCACGCCGGTCAGCGTCACGTCGCCGGGACTGGTGGCCGACCCGCTCGACCCGAACCACGGCCTGATGAACCAGGAGAGTCAGGCGGTGGACACGAGCGGCCGGCCGCACGTGGTGATCAGCTACGTGCCCGGCCGCTTCACCCAGTGCGTCTCGAACTACGCCCAGCAGCGCACGCAGTACGGCCGCACGTTCCACGTGTTCCGCGGCGCGGACGGCAAGTGGACCAAGATGGAGGTGCCGATCCCTCCGAACCACACCCAGCGCACGAAGATCGTGCTCGACCGGAACGACAACGCCTACCTGGTGATGCCGCGCGGCAAGATCGTGGCGGCCAGCAAGGCCAGCGGCTGGACGGACTGGACGACCGTGTTCGACCGGCCGTCGCTGCAGGCGTTCGGCGAGGTCAACGTGGACGCGTCCCGCGTCGCGTCCCAGGGGATCCTGTCGGTGCAGTACCAGCAGGCCTCCATCGGCAGCACGCCGTCGCCGATCCGCGTCGCCGACTTCCGGCTGGGGGCCTGACGTGACACGCCTGCTACTGGCGCTTGCGCTCGTCGCCGCCGGCCTCGCCACGCCGGCTGCGGCGGCGGAACCGTTGCCGGGGAACGGGGTCATGGTCCGCATCGACCCGTCGTACCAGCAGCCGGAGTTCGAGGGCTGGGGGACGAGCCTGGTGTGGTTCGCCAACGTGACCGGTGGTTATCCCGAGCCGATCCGCCGCAAGCTCGTCGACCTGCTCTTCGGCGACGACGGGCTGCGCCTGAACATCGCGCGCTACAACATCGGCGGTGGCAACGCGCCCGACGTCCGCCAGGACTACATGAAGAGGGGCGCGACGATGGAGGGCTTCTGGAAAGCCCCTCCCGGCACGACGCGCACGGACGTGGACTGGTGGCGCGCGGACAACCCCGACCACTGGAACCTCGACGCCGACGCCAACCAGCGCTGGTGGATCGACCAGGTCAAGCGCAAGGTCACGAAGTGGGAGGCGTTCAGCAACTCGCCGCCGTGGTTCCAGACCGTCAGCGGTTACGTCTCCGGCGGCTTCGACGCGAACACCGACCAGATCCGCCGCGACCGCGTCGACGACTTCGCCACGTACCTGGCGCGGGTGACGCAGCACATCGAACGCTCGCACGGCATCAAGTTCGACACCCTCGCACCGTTGAACGAACCCAACACGAACTACTGGGGCACCCAGATCGGCTCTGACGGCCAGCCGACCGGCGGACGCCAGGAAGGCGCGCACGCCGGACCTGAACTGCAGCAGGAGGTTCTGCTCGCGTCACGGCGTGCGCTCGACGCGCTTCGGTCACGGGTGAAAGTGTCCGCAATGGACGAAACGAACCCGGGCACGTTCGTGCGCAACTGGAACGGCTACGGCCCGGCGCGTGACGTGATCGACCAGCTCAACGTGCACACCTACGGCACGGGTCAGCGCACCAGCGTGCGTGACGTCGCCAAGGGCGCTGACGAGAAGCTCTGGATGAGCGAGGTCGAGGGCACCTGGGGCAACGGCACCACCGACTACACGAGCATGGAACCCGGTCTGGGCATGGCGACCAGGATGCTCGAGGACATCCGCGAGCTCGAACCGTCGGCCTGGGTGTTCTGGCAGCCGATCGAGGACACCATCCCGCAGGCGGCCGCAGGCAAGAACTGGGGCAGCATCCACATCCTGTTCACCTGCACGGCGAAGGACACGCTGGAGTCCTGCCCGATCAAGACCAACTCCAAGTTCAACACCATCCGGAACTTCACCCATTTCGTGCGGCCGGGCGACCGGTTCGTCAAGACCGACGACCCGTCCACCGTGGCCGCGGTGAAGCGGTTCGGTGTGGACGCAACGGCCGTGCACATCAACAACGGCAACACCGACCGCACGGTGACCCTGGACCTCTCCCGGTTCGGGCTCGTCTCGCCGCTGGCCAAGGTGACCCCGGTGGTCACGAACGCGGCCGGCGCACTCGTGCGCGGCAAGCCGGTTCGCGTGACCGGAAAGTCGGCGACGCTCGCAGTCCCGGCGAAGTCGGTCACCACGTTCCTCGTCGACGGCGTGGCCGGCGTGTCCGGTGATGCCGCGCTCGTTCAGCCCGATCACGTGTACCGGATCACCACGAGCGGCAAGTCGTTGCAGCCCTCTGACGACTGGTCTCGCGCGGTCGTCCGGACCACGGACGCCGCGAGCGCCCGGCAGCTGTGGTCGGTGCGGAAACTGGGCTTCGGCAACGGGAACCGCGAGCGCTACGAGATCGTCAACGCGGTGACCGGTACCAGGCTGGCCGCTTCTGGCGACGCCGTGGTGCTGCAGTCGGCCAGGGACACCGCCGCACAGTGGATCATGTCCACGACCGGTGACGGCAGCTGGACGTTCGTCAACGCCGCCACCGGCACGCTGATCGAGGCCGCCGGCGAGACCGTGTCGGCCAAGACCCCGACCTCGGGCGCGAGCCAGCGCTGGACGCCGATTGATGAGACCGTGCAGCGAGTTCAGGACGCCGCCGTGTTCACGGTTCCCAAGCTGCGACCTGTGCTGCCGCAGACCGTGACGCCTGTGTATCCGGACGGCGCGCGGGGCGCTCTGCCCGTGGTGTGGAACCTTCCGCCGGACTGGCGGTGGCAGCAGCCCGGCACCGTGCGCGTTCACGGCACGGCGACGGACGTGGTCGGGCGGAAGTTGCCCGCGCTCGCTGTGATCACCGTCGACACGATCGCCTCGACACTGCCCGCTCGCGCGAAGACCTACGTCGGCGGGCAACCGGATCTGCCCGCCACCGTCACGGGCATCGGCAAGCGCGGCGGCAGGGCCGAGCTCCCCGTCACGTGGGACGCCGCGGTGTTCGACCGCGTCGGGACGGTGACGGTGACCGGGCGGGCCCAGGTCGTCGACGGCAGCACGGTGGCGGCGACGGCGGTCGTGCAGGTCACCGAACCCGTCGAGGTGAACGCGGCGCCGGACGCGGCGGTGGCGGCGACGTACACGGAGTCCGGCTATTCCGCGGAACGGCTGCGCAACGGCGTCACGGAGGAGAAAGCGTGGTCGAACTGGAAGTCAGGCACCAAGAACCCGGACGACACGATCACGTTCACGCTCCCGAAAGCACGTGATCTCACACGAGTTGTCGTGCATTCGTACCGCGACGGTGACGGCGGTATCGCCAAGAGCCTCAAGGTGCAGGTGCGCACGGTCGACGGCACGTGGGTCGACGCGAGCGGCGACGTCGAAGTCACCGCACTGCGAACAGAGGTCGCACTGGACCCGTCACCTCCGGCGACCGCCGTGCGCGTCGTCCTCACCGCACGACCGTCCGGCTACCTCACCCTCGGCGAGGTCGAGGTCCTCGCCAAGGCGCCGGCGCCGTGAATTCACTGAGTGTCGACCGGGAAGTGCGGTCGATTCGATTCGAAGCATGAGTTTTGTTTGAATTGCCGGGCCTGCGGCTGGACACTTCGCGAAAATAGCCGAGAAGGGAATTCTCAATGCGGAGAGCTCTCGCAGGCGCAGTGGCGGCGGTGACTACGGCCGCGCTCGTCGTGGTGGCACACACGGCGGGCACGGACCACTCCGCCGCCGCGGCCGAGACGTACTCGTGGGGCAACGTCGAAATAGCGGGCGGCGGGTTCGTTCCCGGCATCGTGTTCAACCAGCGCGAGCCGAACCTGGTCTACGCGCGCACCGACATCGGCGGCGCGTACCGGTTGAACCCGCAAACGAACAGATGGATCCCGCTGCTCGACCACGTCGGCCTCGACAACTGGGGACTGAACGGCGTCGCGAGCCTTGCGACCGACGCCGTCGACCCGAACCGCGTGTACGTCGCGGCGGGCATGTACACCAACAGCTGGGACCCCAACAACGGCGCGATCCTGCGCTCCTCCGACCGCGGGACCACCTGGCAGACCACGCCGCTGCCGTTCAAGGTCGGCGGCAACATGCCCGGCCGCGGCATGGGGGAGCGGCTCGCGATCGACCCGAACCGCAACAGCGTCCTGTACTTCGGCGCGCCGAGCGGCAACGGCCTGTGGCGCAGCACGGACTTCGGCGCGACCTGGGGCAAGGTCACAGCGTTTCCGAACCCCGGCAACTACGCCCAGGATCCCAGCGACCCCAACGGTTATCTCAGCGACAACCAGGGCGTGCTGTGGGTGGCGTTCGACCCGCGCACCGGGTCGAGCGCGACGGCGACGCAGACCATCTACGTCGGCGTCGCGGACAAGGAGAACAACGTCTACCGCAGCACGAACGGCGGCACGACGTGGGAACGCGTGGCGGGACAACCGACAGGTTTCCTGCCGCACAAGGGAGTGCTCGAGGGCGACACGCTCTACCTCGCCACGAGCGACACCGGTGGTCCTTACGACGGTGCCAAGGGCGACGTGTGGAAGCTGAACACAGCGACCGGCGCGTGGACGCGGATCAGCCCGGTGCCGTCGACCAGTGCCGACAACACGTTCGGCTACAGCGGCCTGACGGTCGACCGCAAGAAGCCGGGCACGCTCATGGTCGCCACGCAGATCGCGTGGTGGCCGGACGTGGTGTTCTTCCGCAGCACCGACTTCGGTGCCACCTGGACGCGCGTCTGGGACTGGACGAGCTACCCCAACCGCAGCTTCCGCTACAAGATGGACATCAGCGCGTCGCCGTGGCTCGACCTCGGGGCGAACCCGGCGCCGCCGGAGACGTCACCGAAGCTCGGCTGGATGACCGAGTCGATGGAGATCGACCCGTTCAACTCCGACCGGATGATGTACGGCACCGGTGCCACGATCTACGGCACCACGGACCTCACCGCGTGGGACCGCGGCACCCAGTTCACGATCAGGCCGGTGGCAGCCGGGCTCGAGGAGACCGCGGTGACGGACCTGATCAGTCCGCCGTCCGGGCCGCCGTTGATCAGCGCGCTCGGTGACATCGGCGGTTTCCGGCACGACCGGCTGGACGCGGTGCCGGCCAGGGCGTTCACCCAGCCGTACTTCACCACCACGCGCAGCCTGGACTTCGCCGAGCTGAACCCGGCGACGGTGGTGCGCGTCGGCGAGTTCGACAAGACCAGCAGGCCCAACGACAACCGGGTCGCGTTCTCCACCGACGGTGGCGCGAACTGGTTCCAGGGCCAGGAACCGGGCGGTGTCACCGGTGGCGGCACCGTCGCGGCGGCCGCCGACGGCAGCAGGTTCGTCTGGAGCCCGGCGGGAACCGGCGTGCACCACGCGACCGGCTTCGGCAACTCGTGGACGGCGTCGACCGGCATCCCGGCGGGCGCGGTCGTGGAGTCGGACCGTGTGAACCCGATGAAGTTCTACGGCTTCTCCGCAGGGAAGTTCTACGTGAGCACCAACGGAGGCGCGACGTTCACCGCGACTGCAGCCACAGGGCTGCCGTCATCGGCACGCTTCAAGGCCGTGGCAGGCAAGGAAGGCGACGTCTGGCTCACGGGCCAGGGCGGGCTGTGGCGATCCACGGACTCCGGTGCGAGCTTCGCGAAGATCTCCGGTGTGGCAAGCTCGCTCAACATCGGCTTCGGCAAGGCCGCTCAGGGACGTGCCTACCCTGCGTTGTACCTGATCGGTGAAGTCGGTGGTGTCAAAGGCGTCTTCCGTTCCGACGACACGGGCGCGGGCTGGGTGCGGATCAACGACGACCGGCACCAGTACGGCAACATCGAGGACGCGATCACCGGCGACCCGCGGGTCTACGGCCGCGTCTACCTCGGCACCAACGGCCGCGGCGTCGTGCTCGGCGAGATGACCGGAACTCCGCCCACCACAACGACTACGACTACGACGACAACAACGACCACGACCACGACGACCACGGGTCCGGGAACCGGGTGTTCGGTGAAGTACACCGTGTCGAGCCAGTGGCAGGGCGGCTTCAACGGTGCCGTCGACATCACCAACACCGGATCGGCGGCCGTCAACGGGTGGACGCTGAAGTGGTCGTTCGCCAACGGCCAGGTGATCAGCCAGCTGTGGAACGGCAAGCTCACCCAGACCGGCGCCGCCGTGTCGGTGGCGAACGAGGGCTACAACAAGGAGATCAAGCCGAACGGCACCGTCAGTTTCGGATTCGGCGCGAGCTGGACGGGCACCAACGCGAAACCGGTGTCGTTCACGCTCAACGATCGGCCGTGCGCGGTGCCGTGACCGTGCTGCCCCGATCGGTCAGGTGAGGGGCGAGCAGCCGGACTTCGGACGGCTGCTTGCCTCTGAGCCCCTGCATCAGCATCTCCACCGCGATCGTGCCGACCTCCTCGGCGGGGATCGTGATCGACGTGACCGGCACCGGCCGGGTGGCGGCGATGGCGTCCGGGCACAGCGCGATCACCGAGACGTCCTCCGGCACCCGCCGGTCCCGCCGCCGCAGCTCCAGAACGACGTCCGGGAGCACGGCCTCGTTGTGCACCACCAGCCCGGTGACGGCGAGCTCCTGCCGCAGCAGGTCGTCCAGGCACGCGCTGAGAGCGGTGTAGGACGGCGCGCACGGGTGCACGTGGACCGTCACGCCGCGCTGGCGGGCGCATTCGGTGAACCCGGACAGGAACCGCGTCGCATAACCGGTCTTGCGCTCGTAGACGGTCGGCGGGGAGCCGATGAGTCCGACGGAGCGGTGGCCGAGGTCGACCAGGTGCCCCACCGCCCGCGCACCGCTCGTGGTGAAGTCGAGGTCGACGGAGTTGAGCCCTGCGGGGTCGGCCGGCACGCCGACCAGCACCACCGGCACGTCCAGCTCGCGCAGGGCGGGCAGGCGCGGGTCGCGGGCCTCGACGTCCATCACGATCACCGCGTCCGCCCGCGCGGACGCGACCACCCTGTGCACCTCGTCGGCGCCGGACTCCTTGGTGAGCAACAGGACGTCGTGGTCGTGCTCGCGCGCCGCGGTGACGATCGACGACACGAACTGCATGATCACCGGGAGGTTGAGGTCCGTCCGAAGTGGAACGACCAGCGCGAGAACGTTCGTGCGGCTGCTCGCCAGTGCCCTGGCTCCGGCGTTGGGGTGGAAATCCAGCTCGTGGATGCTGCGGCGCACGCGCTGCGAGGTCGCCGTTGAGATCGGCCGCTTGCCGCTGAGCACGTAGGACACCGTGCTGACGGACACGCCGGCGTGCCTGGCGACGTCCTTGATGGTGATCAACCGGCCTCCGCGTGCGCGTCGTTGTGAACGCAACTTTAGCGCCTGACGAGGCGTTGTCCGTCCTGCGGCGTCGAACAAAGGTCGAAAAATCGTCCGCATTGTATTCGATTTATTCGACGCTAATGTTCCTTCTGGTGAAACGTTTCGATTTGGCGGATCACCTTTTCCGTTCAGTGGTGCACGGAAGGACGAGATCCATGAAAAAGATCATGCGTGCGCTGGTGGCGGCATTGGCCGCGACACTGGCGTTCTCGCTGGGCGCCCCGACCGCGTCCGCCGCGGCTTGGTCGTCCTCGGACAAGTGGGGCACCTGGAACAACGGCGGCTACATCGTCCGCAACAACATCTGGGGCAGCGGTGCCGGTCCGCAGTCGATCTGGGCGAACTCCTACAGCAACTGGGGTGTGTGGGCGAACCACCCCAACACCGGCGGGGTGAAGTCGTATCCGCACGCGGGAAAGGCGCTGAACAAGCGGCTCAGCTCGATCGGTTCGCTCACCAGCCGCTTCAACGTCAGCGTGCCCGGCTCGGGCGCCTACGCGACCACTTATGACATCTGGGCCAACAACAACGCCTACGAGGTCATGGTGTGGATGAACAGGACCGGCCCGGTCGGCGCCATCGGGTCGCGCCAGGGCACGTTCTCCGTCGGCGGTCACACCTGGGACGTCTACCGCGGCTCCAACGGTGCGAACGCGGTGTTCTCGTTCCTGCGCACGTCCAACACGTCGTCCGGCTCGGTGGATCTGAAAGCGATCATGAACTGGATCCGCGCCCGCGGCTGGTGGGGTGACGTCACCGTCGGCGAGGTCCAGTTCGGCTACGAGATCACGTCGTCGAGCGGTGGCAAGAACTTCACGACGAACAGCTACTCGGTTTCGGGCGGTTGATGACATGAGGCGTTCGACGATTTCGATTCTGCTGGCGGTGGCGCTCAGCGCGTCCGGAGTGCCCGCGCTCGCCGACGAACCGGCTGTTTCCTCGAACCGCGGCCTGGTCAGCATCCGATCGGTGCACGGCGACGGGAACTTCGTTTCGTGGCGGCTGCTCGGTTCGGACGCCGCGAACGTGGCGTTCAACGTCTATCGCGACGGCGTGAAGGTCAACCGCGCGCCGGTGACGACGGCGACGAGCTATCTCGACGCGGGTGCGCCCGCGAACGCGTCCTACTCGGTGCGGCAGGTGATCGGAGGCGTGGAATCGGCGGCGGCCACGCGTTCCGTCGGGACACTGGCGACGAGCCGGGACGTTCCCCTGCAGGTCCCGGGATCCGGCTACGTTGCGAACGACGCGTCGGTCGGCGATCTGGACGGTGACGGCGAGTGGGAGATCGTCCTCAAGTGGGATCCTGCTGATGCCAAGGACAACGCGCATGCCGGTCGCACGGGCAATGTGTACCTCGACGCGTACAAGCTCAACGGCACCCGGTTGTGGCGCATCGACCTCGGCCGCAACATTCGCGCGGGTGCGCACTACACGCAGTTCCAGGTCTTCGACTACGACGGTGACGGCAAGGCCGAGATCGCCGTCAAGACCGCGGACGGCACGCGGTCGGGCACCGGGCAGGTGATCGGCAACGCGAACGCCGACCACCGCAACAGTGACGGCTACATCCTGACCGGGCCGGAGTTCCTGTCGGTGTTCCGCGGCACGGACGGCGCGGTGCTCGACACCGAGAACTACGTGCCACCGCGCGGAAACGTGTCGTCGTGGGGCGACAACTACGGCAACCGGGTCGACCGTTTCCTGGCCGGCACGGCGTACCTGGACGGCTCGCGGCCGAGCATCGTCATGGCGCGCGGCTACTACACCCGCAGCGTGATCTCGGCGTGGGACTTCCGCAACGGGCAGCTCACCCAGCGGTGGACGTTCGACTCGGCGTCCCAGTCGAACCGGTCTGCCTGGGAGGGCAAGGGCAACCACCAGCTGTCGATCGCCGACGTGGACGGCGACGGCCGCGACGAGATCATCTACGGCTCGATGGCGATCGACGACAACGGCCGTGGCCTGTGGCAGAACAACACCCACCACGGCGACGCCCTGCACGTCGGCGACTTCATCCCGTCCAGGCAGGGCCTGGAGGTCTTCAAACCGTCGGAGTGGACGAACGAGCTCACGCACTGGATGGGTGACGCCCGCACCGGCCAGATCATCTGGAGCGCGCCCTCGTGCGGCTGTGACAACGGTCGTGCGGTCGCCGCCGACGTCTGGGCCGGCAACCCCGGCGCGGAGGCGTGGTCCGCCTCGGTGG
>NZ_VSRL01000429.1 GCF_012184385.1 Lentzea indica | reverse complement strand
AGCCCTTGGTCAGACTTGTTGATCGTGGTTGACGACCTGTCTACCAAGGGCTTCACCCATGCCTGAGCCCACCCCACCTGCAAGATCAGGATGGAAAAGACTCACCACCAACGCGGTGTTGGTGGTACTTGCAGACGCCAGACTCGGGTTCCCGAAAACGCCCCGCGCGTGCCCTCCTCGGCATCATGATCGACACATGTTGAGAATCCTCGCAGCAGCAGCGCTGGTCGTTGCTCTGCTACCGGGAACGGCAGCCGCGGCCACCCCGAAGAGCGCTGTCACCAGCCCGCGCCCGGAGGTCGGTGTGCTGTCCGAGGGCAGCCTGAGCAAGCACGGCTGCTCCGCGAGCATCGTCGAAAGCCCCAAGGGCAACATCGTCGCCACCGCGGCGCACTGCGTCTACAACCGCAAGAACGTCTTCTTCACGCCCGGCTATCACGATGGGCAAGCCCCGTACGGCACCTGGCGGGCCGTGGCGACCTACGTCGATGAACGCCGGAAGACCAACAACGACATCAACGGCGCGGGCTCGCCCTACGACTTCGCGTTCCTCGTGCTGGAGCCGCACAACGGCCGCAACGTCGCGGAGGTCACCGGTTCGGCGTTGCGGCTGAAGATCGACGCCGCGCTGCCGGCGGCCATGACCGTGGTCGGCTATCCGTCGGACACGAACAAGTACCAGGACAAGCCGTACGCGTGTGACAGCACCAGCTCACGCGACGGAGCCTCGTGGCAGACGCTGCAGTGCACCGGCATCGCCAGCGGTTTCAGCGGCGGGCCGTGGATCAACCGCGACACGAAGGACCTGATCGGCGTGATCGGCGGCAAGGGGCAGGACCTGCCCGCCTCCGATCCCCGCAACTACAGCGTCCGCTTCGACGCCACCGTGAAGGCCGTCTACGACAAGGCCGCCGCCGCACCCGTGCCGCCCGGCAACGGCAACCTCGGCCACCCGCTGGGCACCGGAGCCACCTGGAAGCACGCCGACCTGATCACCTCCGGCGACTACACCAGCGCACTGCAGCCGGACACGATCGTCAAGTGGAGCGACGGCGAGGTCACCCTCTACCGCGGCGGCGACACGACCGACCCGCAAAAGCCGTACTCCGGCGAGACCCGTCTCGCCGCACCCAAGTCCATCTGGAGCCACGCCAAGGCCATCGCCACGGTCAACCGCGGACTCGCTGTGACGTGGAGCGACGGTGAAGTCACGTACTACAGCTCGGTGAACGAGAACGGGTTCCAGGGCGAAACCCAGCTCTCCGCCCCGAACGACCTGTGGCGCGACCACGCCCAAATCCTCGCCGGCGCTGGCCGCGACCTCGTCGTGGTGTGGAACGACGGAGAGGTCACCCGGTACAACGACATCGCCGCCAACCGCCTCGGCAACGAGACCCGGCTCGCCGCACCGAGGTCCATCTGGACCCATGCCCGCAGCATCAGCGGCGGTAGCTACACCGGCTCCAGCGCCGCGGACCTGCTGGTGCGGTGGAGCGACGGCGAGCTCACCCTCTACGCCGACGTCGCGGGCGGGCTCGGCCAGGAACACCGGCTCCAGGCGCCCAGCGACCTGTGGACCCACGCCACCGTCGTCTCCGGCCGCGGCAACTCCATCCTCGTGCGCTGGTCCGACGGTGAGGTCAGCCTCTACCTGGGGGTCGGCACCAGCCTGCAGCGCGAGATCCAGCTCGTCCTCCCGGAGCGACACCTGACCGGGTGAAGTTCAGTCCGAAAGACTGGGGCGATTGGATTTTCCTCATCAAGATCAGGTAATCCCTCCGCGTGCGCTTGCCTCACGCGGTTTGGATCGGCGGGCTGTTGGTGCCCGCGCTGCTCGCCGCCACCGGTGTGTTCGTCCACGGCGGTGGCATCGAACGGACGCTGCACGCCGAAGTGCGTTCAGCGATGGGAAAGGCGGGGTTCGACGGCGTGGTCGCGGTGAACGGCCGTTCGGTCGTCGTCAGCGAAGTCTCGCCGCGGTCAGTGGACGCGGTGCGCGCCGTCGTCTCCACCGTGTCCGGTGTCGGCAGCGCGGACGTGCGGCCCGCCGGTCCCGCGCAACTGCTCGTCGCGGTGCGCGGCGGCGAGATCCTGCTGTCCGGCGCTGTCACGGACGACGCGGAACGGCGTGCGCTCCTCGAAGCGGTGACGTCCGGCGATCACCGCGTCACGGCCGCGCTCCGGCTCGGCGGCTCGCTGCCGATTCCTCCAGCCGTGGTCGAACGGCTGCTCTCCGCCGCCTTGTCCGCCAAGGTGTCGGACGTGACCGCGACCGTCCACAACGGTCAGGTCGCGATCGCGGCCCGCGTGCCGGACGAGGCTCGCGCGACGGCCGTTCGTGACGCCTTCAAGCAGGCGGCGAACGGCCTGCGGGTGACGGACCGCATCGAGGTCGGCCCGTCCACCGCGGCCGGCGACCTGAACGTCGAAGCGCTGCACGACTCGATCAACGGCAACGGCGCGATCCGGTTCGTGCAGGGCACGACAGCGTGGGAAGGCGATGGACCGGCGCTCGTCGAACGCGTCGGGCGCATGCTCCTGGTCGCACCGCGCGCCTCGATCACGTTGGTAGCACACGGCACCGACCCCGCGATGGCGACGACGCGCGCGCAGATGGTCCGCGACGTGCTCGTGAGCCAGGGCGTGTCACCCGCGTTGATCGCCACCGAGACCCGTCCCGCCCCCGACGGCGAGTACGACCCGGCCACGCGCCAGGTCGACGTCGTAGTCCGTTAGGAGTTCTTGTGCTCTGGTTGTTCTCGCAGATGTTCGTGCTGTGCGCGGTGTCGTTCGCCGCCGGTTCGCTGCTGACGTGGTTGTCGGTGCGCGGGCGCGCGAAGGCCGAGCCGCCGAAGCCGGTGCTGGCACTGCCCGCGCCCCGGCCCTCGGAGGAGAAGGTGGTCGTGGCGCCGCCGGCCCAGGAGAAGTCCTTGCCGCTCAAAGGAAACTCCAAGACGCTGGTGTACCACACGTCCAAGTCTCCGTACTACCGGAGGATGAAGGGCGACATGACGTTCGGATCGGAGGCCGAGGCGGTCGCGGCCGGGTACCGGATGTGGACCACCAAGGCGCGCGTCAAGGCGTGAAAGCGGAGAAGGGGCTGTCCGGCGGGCAGCCCCTTCTCCTTGGAGTTATCGGCTGAGCAAGTCGCGGATCGCACCAGCCACCACATCTGGCGCTTCCTCGGCCATGAAGTGTCCACAGGAGACAGTGCGGTGGTCGAGGTCGGGCGCCCACGCCCGCCACAGCGCCTCGGCGTCGAACCCGAGTGCCGCGCCCCAGTCCTGCTGCAGCACTGTGACCGGCATCTTCAGCTGGTTGCCCGACTCGCGGTCTGCGGTGTCGTGCTCGACGTCGATCGTCGCCGACGCCCGGTAGTCCGCGACGATCGACGTGACGGCCTCACGGCTCGCGCGAAGGTATTCGGCACGGATGTCGGCGGGGAACGGGGAGTTCCCCCAGATGTCGAGGAAGTGGCCGAAGAACGCGTCCGGCCGGGCGCCGATCAGTTCTTCCGCCAGGCCCGGCGGCTGCGCCATCAGAAACAGGTGGAACCCGATGGCGGCGGACGTTCCGCGCATCACGTCCCACATGTCCAGCGTGGGCAGCACGTCGAGCGACGCGACGTGCGTGACGCGGTCCGGGTGGTCGAGGCCGGTACGGAACGCGACGAGCGCACCCCGGTCGTGGCCGGCCAGCGCGAACCGGTCGTGCCCGAGTGCCTGCGCGACGGCCGCGACGTCGGCGGCCATGGTGCGCTTGGCGTAGGTAAGGCCGGTGTCGGCGGGCTTGTCGCTGTCGCCGTACCCGCGCAGGTCAGGCATGATCACGGTGTGGTCGGCGGCCAGGTCGGCGGCGACGTGCCGCCACATGAGGTGGGTCTGCGGGAAGCCGTGCAGCAGCACGACGGGGCTCCCCGAGCCGGTGGTGGCCACGGTGAGCTCAACGCCGTCGGAGACCTGAACGCGCTGGTAGTCGAATGCAGTGTGGTTCACGCCCACACCCTGCGCGCACCCGATCAGCAACGAGTCAGCGCCAGTGGTGTGGCTTGCAACGTTGGCGGTGAATTCACGCTCAGCAGGACGCCTCGCGGCAGTCTGACCGCGAATTCGCACGGCAACGTTTCGAGCCACACCACTACGCTCAGCGTGTGGTGACGTTCGGGGTGCTCGGCCCGCTGACCGCGGGATCCGCCCGCCTCGGCGGCCCGAAGCAGCGCGCCGTGCTGGCCAGGCTGCTGGTCGCCCGGCGCCGTGTCGTGCCGGTGCG
>NZ_VSRL01000428.1 GCF_012184385.1 Lentzea indica | reverse complement strand
TCGATCGCCCACTCGTCCTCGGCCGCGGCCGCGCTGCGGCACCTGTTCGCCGTCGGTGTCGTTCTCCCGCACGGCCTCCCAGAACTCGTCCTGCGGCGACGGGCCGGTCTTCTTCTTGCCGAGCATCTTCGACCAGACGCCGCCGCTCATCGGCAGGACGTTGCTCGCGGAGCCGACCGACATCTCGACCATCTGCCACATGCGGCGCAACGGTTTGCCGATGACGAAGCAGATGAGTGTGAGCATCAGGCCGAGCAGTGTGCGCGTCAGCAACGACAGCCCGGTCGCGTTGAAGATCGCCTGCAGCAGCAGCGCGTGGACACCGGCGAGAACCGCGAGCACCAGCACGTTGAACACCGTCACGGCGGCCGCGCGCGCGACCTTGCGCAGCAGGTCGTGATGGATCAGCGCAACGAGGCCGATGAGCGGTCCGGCGAGCGTGAGGATGCGCAGCAGCAGCTGGGCCAGCAGCACCGCGGCCTTCGCGAACAGCTGGAACAGCGAGAACGCGATGGACTGAAGCAGCGCCAGGAAACCGGCGCCGGTGCGGCTGCCGTCGGTGCCGTCGAAGTAGCCCTTCGCGGTGCCGAGCTGAGCCTCCAGCGCCTTCCACTCGGCCTTCTTGGCCTCCAGTGCCGCCTGGTCGGCGTCCTTGTGCTCGGCGACCTCGGTCGTCGTCCACGCCTGCGCCTTGAGGATGCGCGGGCCGAACTCGGCGGCCTGCGGTGCCTCCGGCGTGCCGAACGCGCCGCGCAGCCAGCTTTGGTAGACGACCGCGTCGTGCAGTTTCGTTGGCAGGACGTGAAGTGTGCCTTGTTCTTCGGGTGCCTCGATGAACCCGGCCTGGATCTCCGACGTCTTGGACACCAGCGTGTTGTCGAGGAGGTTGTAGAACTGCGGCAAGGCCAATGTGGACGTTGCCAGCCACATGGCCGCCAACGCCCAGAGCCCGCGTTTGGAGATCGTGGCGAAGTCGCCGGTCCAGATCTGCCGGAACATCAGGATCGCGAGGATCAGCGCCACCAGGCCGAACCAGCGCAGGTAGACGTTGTCGTAGACCTTCTGCACGCCGTTCTTCACGGCGTCGTCCAGCGGGACCAGCAGACCGCGGCCCATCACCGTGTAGTGCAACGCGTTCGTGGCACCGACGATGTTCTTGCCGATGCTGAACAGCTCGTTGCCCGCCCACGTGTCGATCGTGGCGTTGGCGTCGGGGACGATGTTGCACTTGGCCTGGTAGTTGTGCCAGACCATGCCCGCGTAGCCGTACTCGAGGTAGGGCGAGCCGGGCAGGCCGTTGCCGACCGGCGGGTCGAGCGCGCCGACCATGCCGGCGCCGGGCCGTTCGGGGTTCGGCGCCTCGCCACAGGACTGGGCGTGCGCAGGAGCGCCGATCACGACCTGCAGCGCCAGGAGCACCGCCACCGCGATGACCGAACGGGATCTGGCTGACGTGCGCAGCGCGAACCGCCGCCTCGCCCAGAGCAAGGCGGCGATCGCGAGCACGATCGTCAGCGCCGTCATGCGGCGCCGTCCCGGTGGCGGTTGGTGCCGTCACCGTGGCCCACCAGATGGGCCTCTTCCTCCGTCAGTCCGAGCTCCATGTCCGCCGCCAGTTCGTCGTCGATCTCGTCGGGCACGTAGGCGGGCGGCTCGGGAGCCGCGTGGTCGTCGTCCGTCTTCACGAGCTCGCTGTTGCCGCGCTTGGCGTCCGGCGTCGTGTCGAGGGCGTTGCGCAGGTGTTCCAGGTGCGGGCCGCTGAAGTCGATGCGGATGCGCTCCACACCGCCGGCACCGTCGCCGAAGATGAACTGCCGCGGCGCGCGGTCACGTTCGGTCGCGGTGCGCTCGCCACCGGGGCGGCGGCCGAGTGACGCGACGACCTGCTCGTACCCGGCACCGACCGGAACCTTGAGCAGCCGCAACGCATCCGCCTGCGCCTGGTCGTCGTCGAGCCTGCCGACGAAGACCGAGTCGAGCAGTGCCACGAAGCCCTGGATCCTCAGGAAGTCCGCGGGGATCTGCGACGACAGGAGCACTCGGACGTTCCACTTGCGCGAGTCACGCGCGAAGCGGTTCATCAGCACGCGACCGGTCGGGACCTCCGAGAGGAAGAACGCCTCGTCGATCCAGACGCCCTTGCGCTGGTCCTTCGGCTTTTCGTAGATCGAGCGCTGGGTGAGCCAGGCGGCGAGGTTCAGCATCTCGACGCCGAGCGACTCCGCGTCCGTCCAGTGCTCGCGGCCGACACCGTCCTTCGGCAGGTTCAGGCCTGCCATCGTCAGCACGGTCAGCCGGTCGTCGCGCGCCTCGCTGTACGGGTCGTGGTTCTCCTCGGGGATGAGCAACGACATGCGCTCACGCATCTCGTCGAGGAAGTCCGCGACGACGACGGCGTGCTCGTGGTGCTCGGACGCGTCCCTGCGCAGCGCCTCGAAGACGAGACCGGGGTGGGCGTCGAAGCGGCCACCGACCGTGCGAACGGCACGCAGCAGCACGATGCGCGTCTGGGGCAGACGCGCGACCTCGAACGGCAGCAGACCGGTGAGCACGTCCAGCACCAGACGACGACGGGTCGCCGCCGCCAGTGCCTTCTCGCGGCGCCACGCGCGTTCCGGATCGTCCTCGTCGAGGAAGTGCTCGATCATCGGCTCGGCGACCACGCGGTACGGGTTGAGGATGCCGGGCTGCGCGTTGAGCAGGTTGATCGGCCGCGCGTACGGCCGCAGCTCCGGCAGGTCGCACAGCGCCGACAGCGGGCCGGACGGGTCGAGCAACGTCCAGTGCGCTCCGGCGCGCAGGGTCTTGTAGACCATGCCACCGCCGAGGAACGACTTACCGGCACCCAGGCCCGCGACCATCGCCGTCAGACCCGACGCGTCACGGAGCTCCTGGGCCATCCACGGGTCCCACGCGACCGGGCGGCGGGTGGCCGTGACGGTCTCGCCCAGCAGGATGCCCCGCCGGTCACCGACCTCGGCCGTCGCCGTGGGCACCGCAGACGCCGCCCACAACACACTGCCGCGGCGCAGGTACGCGCCGTTGGACAGCGGTTCGCCCGGGATGAACTCGCGGGCGATCGCGTACTGGGCCTCCGGGTGCTCGATCGCGATCTTCGGCTTGTACAGCTCCAGCAGCGACTGGGCCAGGCGCAGGGCCTCGCGCTCGGTCGGGCCGGACACCGCGAGGCGCCACCAGCTGCGCACACGGGTGCCCAGCGCGGTGAAGCCCGACGTCATCTCGTCGTCGATCTCCAGCACGCGGCCGGCCTGGCGGGCCAACGACTGCGGCGGGTCGAGCTCGTGCTCGTCGGTGTAGTGGCGGACCTGCGAGCGCACCTTGCTCATCTGGCGCGACAGCTCACCCGAGACCTCCTCGGGCCTGCGCACGTAGATCCGCGCTGACCACTCGACGGAGGCGGGCAGGCGGTCGGCGCGCTGCACCCACGGGTCGTCGACCTCGGGGATCTGCAGGCCGTGCATCAACCCGACCGAGAGCACGCAGACGTGGCGCTTGATGCCCGCGTTCGAGCCGGTGCGGCCGCGCACGGTCACGGTCGGCGAGTACGGCTCCTGGTGGAAGTCCGCGGCGTCGGTGAAGGACGCGAGGTCCTCCGGCTCCCACGCGGCACCCGGCACGGCGGGCAGGTTGCGCGGCGCGGGCAGGCCCAGCGAGCACGACCTGTGCATCAGCCAGGACATCTCCTCGGCCGTCGCGGGACGGCCTTCGAGACCAGCGGACCCGATGACCTGGTCGAGGTGCTCGACCTCGGAGTCCAGCGCCACCAGTTCGGCGTCGACGGCGTCCGGGAAGACCTTGCGCAGCACGGGAGCGGCGCGTTCGACGGCACGGTCCATCATGTTGCGGGTCTGCACCTGGACGCCCAGGTAGACCTCTTTCTCCGCCATCGAGCGACCCATGAGCTGCTGCTGCTCGCCGACCATGTAGTCGTCGAACGACAGCGTGCCCGGCGTGTCCGGCAGGCGCTTGACGGCGTTGTGCACGTGCGCCTCCGCCCACATGCGGATCGGGTACGGCCGCGTGGTGACCCGCAGGTGCATCCAGCGGCCCTGCAGCTCGGCGTACTGGCCCGCGATCGCGGCGATCAGGTCCTGGCGCTGCGAGTCGCTGCGGAACGACCAGCGCTGCGGCGCGAGCCGGTACCAGGCGTAGACCTCCTGGCCGGTGCGCAGCAGGTGGCCGTCGATGCTGCGGGCGGCGATCGACGGGGTGTAGCTCGGCACGGACTGCTCGGCCGGGCAGGCGGCGTCCGCGCTTGGAG
>NZ_VSRL01000427.1 GCF_012184385.1 Lentzea indica | reverse complement strand
CTGTCGCGGCGCGCGGCCGCCAGCTCGTCCAGCACCTCCCGGGCGCCGGGAAGCTCGGCCAGCACGGCGACGGACGCAGGCTCAGCAACGCGGCGAGCAGCTGCGGGTGGTGGATGTCCGCGATCACGGCAGTGGGCGCGGTCTCCGCCACCACGCCTCTCATCGCCGCGACGGCGGGCTCTGGGTCCAAAGTGGACGCGCCGACGGACTTGATCGTCCGCGCGACGCGTTCCTCGCCCGCCATGCCGTCGCCGGTCCACGCACCCCACGCGATCGACGTCGCGGCAAGGCCAAGCTCCCGCCGCTGCGTGGCGATGGCGTCGAGCACGGCGTTGGCAGCCGCGTAGTTGGCCTGGCCGGGATTGCCCAACGCGCCCGCGACCGACGAGAACAGGATGAACGCGTCCAACTCCAGCTCGCGCGTCAGTTCGTCGAGCAGGAACGCCGACGTGACCTTCGCCTGGAAGACGTCGGTGAACCGCTCTGGCGTGAGCCCGTCGAGCACACCGTCGTCGAGCACACCGGCCGCGTGCACAACAGCCTTGACGCCGGTGGTGAGCACCGCGGCCAGCTCGGCGCGGTTCGCGGCGTCACACTTCACGACCTCGACGCCCAGCTCCGCCACGATCTCCGCCGCCGCCCGGCGCGTCCATGCCGCGCCGGCTCAGCAGCACGACCTTCTCCGCGCCGCGCGCGACGAGGTCGCGCGCAACGTGCTTGCCGAGCGCACCCGTGCCACCGGTGACCACAACGGTCCCGCTCGGCTGCCACTCGCGGGATGCGCGTGGTGCCACGAGAATCCGCCGGCCGAACGCCCCGGTCGCCCTGATGGCGATCTGGTCCTCGTCGCCGCTCAACACCGCCGCGAACCGTTGCGCCGCGCGCTCGTCCAGCTCTGCGGGCAGGTCGACAAGGCCGCCCCAACGGTTCGGATGCTCCAGCGCCGCAACCCGGCCGAGCCCCCACACGCCTGCCTGCCAAGGGTTGCTGACGGCATCGGCGCGCCCGGCCGACACCGCGCCGCGCGTCACCGCCCACAGCGGCGCCATGACACCCGCGTCGCCGAGCGCCTGGATCAGCGCGGTGGTGCTGATGATCGGCGCGAGCTCACCGTCGCCCAGTGCCAGGAACGAGACCACGCCCGTGAACGGCACCTGCGCGAACTCCGCGAGCTGTCCCGCCAGGTGCTCGCGGTCCGTCTGCTCAACCGAGAGCACGGTGACGTCCCCGAGCGCGCTCAGGAGCAGCTCGTCGACCGGCCCGACCACGAGCCACTTGCCGGGCTTCGCGGTAAGGACCGCGATCGGCTGCCAGCTCTCCCGATGCAGCCACGAGTCCACAGTGGACTGACTCCGGCGCTTGCCGCGCCACGCCGATAACGCCGGGAGCACACCTGCGAGCGTCTCGCCGTCGAGGTCGAGCGTGGCGGCAAGGGACGCGACGTCCTCCTGCTCGACCGCCGTCCAGAACGCCGCGTCGGCCGGATCCGCCGCCGCCGCTCCCGTCGCCGCCTCCGGCCAGAACCTCTCGTGCTGGAACGGATACGTCGGCAGATCGACCCCACGCCCGCCCTGGTAGAAGCTCGACCAGTCGACATCGGTGCCACTGACGTACAGCCGCGCGAGCGCCGCCACGAATGCCTTGCGTTCCCCACGATCCTTGCGCAGTGCCGGAACCGCGCCGTCGACGAGCGCCGCCAGCACTCCGTCGGGCCCGATCTCGAGGAATGCGCTCGCACCCTGTTCCTCGAGCCTTCCGACGTTCTCGGTGAAACGGACCGTGTCGCGGACGTGGCCGACCCAGTACTCGGGATCGGTGACATCGCCCGTGGTCGCGATCGGGATGCGCGGCTCGGCGAACGTGAAGCCCCGGATCGCCTGCCGGAACCCGTCGAGCATCGGCTCCATCAACGGCGAGTGGAACGCGTGACTGACTTCGAGCTGCTTGGTCTTGCGGCCTTCGAACCTCGCTGTCAGTTCACGGACTTCGTCTTCGATGCCCGCGATGACCAGGGAGCTGGGTCCGTTGATCGCCGCGATGGAGACACCTGGGGTCAGGTGCGGGGTCACCTCGTCCTCGGTGGCCTGCAGCGCGATCATCACACCGCCGGCGGGCAGCGCCTGCATGAGCCGGGCACGTGCTTGGACAAGCTTCGCGGCGTCTTCGAGGCTGAGCACCTCGGCGACGTGCGCGGCTGCGATCTCGCCGATCGAGTGCCCCGCGAGCAGGCGCGGGACGATCCCGAACGACTCCGCCAACCGGTACAGCGCCACCTCCATCGCGAACAGCGCGGGCTGCGCATTGCCCGTCTGGTTCAGCGCCTCGGCGTCGTCCCCCCACATGACGTCACGAACATCGAGGTGCTCGAACACCTCGTCCAGCGCCTGTGCGAACGCCGGGAACTCCTCATACAGCTCCCGCCCCATGCCCAGCCGCTGCGAACCTTGCCCGGAGAACAGCACGGCGAGCGTCTTCCCAGACGCCTCACCACTGGCCACTACATCGCCGTCCACCAACACGGCCCGGTGCTCGAACAACGCGCGCGTGGTCGCTAGCGAGTACCCGACGTCGAGCGCGTTGGCCTCAACCGCCCGGATCCGCTCGATCTGCGCTGCCAACGCCGCCGCGGACTTCGCCGACACCAGCCACGGAATCGATTCCGTCTGGGCCCCCCAGGGGGAGACCGAGGTCCCCACTCCAATCGTCCCACGGGAGACCGACGATTCCGGCTCCGCAAGATCGACAACGGGCGGGTTGTCCACAGGCGCCGAGTTGTCCACAGAAATCGAAGATGGGGTTGCGGCTTCGAGGATCACGTGGGCGTTGGTGCCGGAGAGACCGAAGGACGAGACGCCGGCGCGGGCCGGGCGGTCGACGGCGGGCCACGGGGTGGTGGAGGTGAGCAGCTCGACGGCGCCCGCGGACCAGTCGACGTGGGAGGACGGCGACGTGACGTGCAAGGTCGGCGGCAGCAGGCCGTGTTGGAAGGCCAGCACCATCTTGATCACGCCGGCCACACCGGCGGCGGCCTGCGTGTGACCCAGGTTCGACTTGATCGCGCCTAAGTACAGCGGGGCGCTGGAGCGGTCACGGCCGTAGGTGGCGAGCAGCGCCTGGGCCTCGATCGGGTCGCCGAGGCGGGTGCCGGTGCCGTGCGCCTCGACGGCGTCCACGTCCGAAGTGGACAGTCTGGCGTTGGCGAGGGCCTGGCGGATCACGCGTTGCTGCGCGGGGCCGTTCGGGGCGGTCAGGCCGTTGGAGGCACCGTCCTGGTTCACCGCCGAGCCGCGCACGACGGCCAGGACGTGGTGGCCGTTGCGGAGGGCGTCCGACTGGCGTTCCACGACGAGCACGCCGACACCCTCGGCCCAGCCGGTGCCGTCCGCGTTGTCGGAGAAGGCGCGGCAGCGCGCGTCCGCCGCGAGGCCGCCCTGGGCGTTGAAGCCGGCGAAGTTCATGGGCGTGGACATGACAGTCACGCCGCCGACCAGGGCAAGCGTCGACTCACCCGACCGCAGCGACTGCGCGGCCAGATGCAATGCCACCAAAGAAGAAGAACAGGCGGTGTCGATCGTGAGCGCGGGGCCCTCGAAGCCGAACGTGTAGGAGAGACGGCCGGAGATCACCGCGGCGGCGAGTCCGGTCGAGGCGTGGCCTTCGATGTCGCCGCGCGCCCTCAGCACGAGGTTCGTGTAGTCCTGGCCGTTCGTGCCGACGAACACGCCGGTCTTCGAACCGCGCAGCGTGGCGGCGTTGATGCCCGTGCGTTCGACGGCTTCCCAGGAGACTTCGAGCAGTTGGCGTTGCTGCGGGTCCATGGCCAGGGCCTCGCGCGGCGAGATGCCGAAGAACGCCGGGTCGAACTCCGCCGCGCCGTAAAGGAAGCCGCCCTCGACGGTGCCACCGGCGGCCAGCGCGTCCTGTTCCCAGCCGCGGTCGGACGGGAAGCTCGCGATCGCGTCGGTGCCGTCGGCCAGCAGCCGCCACAGGTCCTCAGGAGTCGAGACGCCGCCGGGGAACCGGCACGCCATGCCGACGATGACGATCGGGTCGTCCGCGTCCGCGACGCCCTGCGCGGCGATGCCGAGGTCCGCGCCCTCGCCGGTCAGTTCGGCGAGCAAGTGCTCGGCCAGTACGAGCGGTGTCGGGTAGTCGAAGATCAACGTGGCGGGCAGCGTCAAGCCGGTGGCCTGAGCCAGGGCGTTGCGCAGTTCGATCGCGGTCAGCGAGTCGAAACCGAGTGCCCGGAACTCCTTCTCCGCGCCCACCGCGTCGGCGCCGGCGTAGCCGATGACCTTCGCGGCTTCCGCCCGCACCACGTCGACGACGGTTCGCGCCCGTTCGCCGCCGGGCAGCCCGCTGAGCTTCGCGAGCAGGCCACCGC
>NZ_VSRL01000426.1 GCF_012184385.1 Lentzea indica | reverse complement strand
CGGGTGTGCAGGGCCAGGCCCGTCCCGGCATGCCGATGGGCATGATGGGCCCTGGTGGCGCGACCGCCGCCGGTGCCGGCATGGCAGGCGCGCCGATGGGTGGCGCTCCCGGCGGTGGCAAGGGCGAGGACGACAAGGAACACCGTTCCGCCAGCTACATCATGGGCGGCGACCTGTTCGAGGTCCCCGGTGAGAACCTGCCCCCGTCGGTGATCGGCGGCGCCAAGCCCAAGAAGCAGAAGGGGCCGGAGCAGTCGTGATCACGCCCGAGTTCCTGCTCTCGCCGCGCGAGTTCGACGTCCTGTGGCACGAGCTGAGGCTCGGCAGGATGCCCTACCCGCTGGACGTGCCGAGCGAGGGCGACACCGAGCAGGACCGCCAGGTGCTGCGCGAGAAGACGCTCGCCGAACTGGCCACGCGCGGTCTGGTGGACAACCCCAGGCTCGAGGAGTACCTGCGGCTGCTCGACGACCACGACGTGTCCGTGGACGCCGTCGCGGGTCTCGACCGGACCGTGCGGGCGCTCGCAGTCTCCAACGGCAGGCGCGCCGTGCTGGCGATCATCGACGCCGACCGGGTGGGACTGCTGGAGATCCGGGAGACCGGTATCGCCCGCGAGATCGTCAGGGTGCTGCCGGACGGCGAGCCCGGTCCCGGCACGGCGGTGAACGTGCGGGTGGAGTCGTTGCACGACGCCATCGCGCTCCAGGAGGCGGAGGAGCAGGACGACTCCGACGAGCTGTGGGGCTCCGACGAGATGGACGAACGGCAGGCGCTGCAGCAGGCCGGGCTGTCCGCTCAGGACGCGAAGCAGTTCGGTGAGCTCGCGGCCAACCGTGTCGCGGGCGGCCAGTTCGGCATCACCCACGGCCGGCAGCGCTCCGGCGTCGTGATCAACTGGTTCGACACGCACCAGGGCCGCTACCTGATGGTCAACTCGGACGGCTGGCTGAGCCTCTCTCCGACCGACAACGACCGCATCGCCACCCGAATCGACGCTGTGCTCGCGTGAAATAGCGCGTCGCAGTTGAACCGCCGCCGCCGGAGGACCGTGTGAACCCCGCGAACCCCACTCAGTGGGTCGAAGAGTACGAGGCCAAGCTGGCCGACCTGAAGAAGAAGTCGGAGGACCTCCAGGAGAACTTCGCCGCGTCCTCCGCGACCGTGACGTCCAAGGACGGCGCGGTGACGGTGACGGTGGGCCCCAACGGCGGTCTGCAGAACCTCGTGCTCGGGCACCGCGCGGTGGAGCTGGGCGGGCCCCGGCTCACCGCGCTGATCCTCGAGACCGCGCGGCACGCCCAGAAGCAGGCCGCGGAGAAGGTCCTCGAGGTCTTCAAGCCGCTCGGCGAGGGCACCGAGGCGTTGCAGATGGTGGCGGACGCGATCCCGGACGACGAGGACGCCGAGGAGACGGACGCCTACGACGAGATCGACGACGAGCCGGCACCCGCGCCGACTCCCCCGCCGGTGAGCCGGCCCGCGGCGGCTCCGCAGCCGCCGCCCGTCCGCGCACGGCGTCGCGCGGCCGACGAAGACGACGACGACAACCAGCCCTGGTGAGGAAGATCGATGACCGCGCCTGAAACTCCACTCCCCTCTCCTCCGGGGATGAAGATCACCGAGGAGAACAAGCTCAAGGGCTCGCTGTTCATCGAGGCCTACGGCAGCCTGATCGACGGCATCGGCAAGGACGCGGAGTCCGAGACCGAGAAGGCTCTCGACATCACGTTCAACGCCATCGGTGCGGCGTCGGCCACGGTGATGCTGGCGATCGACCCGCTCGGCAGCCTGATCGGCGCCGGTATCGGCTGGCTGATCGAGCACGTGAGCTTCCTGCGTGACGCCCTGAACCAGCTGATGGGCAACCCGGAAGAGATCCAGGCGAACGTCGAGGCGAACAAGGCACGCGCGGCCGAGCTGCGAGTGCTGGCCGAGGACCACAAGAACGGCCTCGCGACGTTCGACGGCTGGACCGGTGCGTCGTCCGAGGCGTTCAAGAAGAGCATGGACGGCATGGCCCAGGAGCTCGACGAGCTCGCCAGCGCCGTCGAGACCAAGGCCAAGGTCGTCGCGGTCATGGGCATGCTGGTCACGGTGCTGCGCGACATCGTCCGCGACCTGATCGCCCAGCTTCTCGGTTCGCTGATCGGCGGCGCGCTGCTCGCCGCCGCCGCCATGATCCCGACCTTCGGCGCCTCGATCCCGGCCTTCATCGGCTTCGCGGTCGGCAAGGCGGTCGCGCTGGGCACGAACATCGCGTCCCGCGTCGCCCGCGTCGTCGCCGCCCTCGGCCGTCAGATGAAGCGCATCGGCGACCTCGACGACATCATGGCCAAGATCAGCAAGGGCTGGGAGCGCTTCGAGAACGTCGCCGACGTCGCCGAGGTCACCTACGAGGGTGTGAAGGCCGCGAAGGACGTCGACAAGAAGATCGACGAGGCGGTCAAGAACAACCAGGCGGGTGGCGGCCAGGGTGGCGGCGGTGGAGCGCCCACCGGCGAGGCGACGCTCGCCAACGCCCGTGTGGGCACGGTCCAGATGGAGTCGGCCCAGGCGACCGCAGCGACCCGCATGAGCGTCGCCTCGGAACCTCTCGCCCGCACCCAGATGGAAGCGGCCGAGCCGATGCAGGCTCTCCGGCGGACGGAGGCGGCCGAGCCCATGCAGGCTGCGCAGGCGGTCAGGCTGACGGAAGCAGCCGAGCCGATGCAGGCCCTCCGGCGGATGGACGCCGTTGGGCCGATGCAGGCGGCGACCCGCATGGAAGCGGCGGAGCCGATGCAGGCTGTCAGGCGGATGGACGTGGCCGAGCCCATGCAGCCGATGCACAGGATGAGCGCGGTAGAAGCGCCCATGGCGTTCTCCCGGACGGAGGCGACGCCGATGCACGAGGCGGTCGCCAGGACGGCTTCGGACTCGACCATGGTCTCGGGTGTCTCCATGACCTCGGGCACGGGCACGCCGGTCCATCAGGCCGTCCAGCCGCTCGAGATGTACAGCAGCGCCGACACCCCGTCCGAGCCGCTGCAGCAGGCGTCGGGCTACGAGCCGCTGGCGCGGACGCAGATGTCCCATGCGTACGAGGCGCTCGAGCCGATGCAGCCGCGCGAAGCCTACGTCGAGGCCGAGCCCGCCTACGAGGCTGTGAACCCGCTCATGGCGAGCGAGCCGCTCAGGCCGACCGTCGCCTACGAAGCGGGCGGTCAGGCCGGCGGCTCCGCGGCTCAGCCGCTCAGGCCGACCGTCGCTCACGAGCGGCTCGCCAGGCCGACAGAGTAAGTCCAGCCAACAGCCGGGATCTCGCGGATCCCGCTTTGTTCTGACGCAGTAACTGGAGAATCGCCGCTCATGGCCAAGGGGAACGTCAATCCCGCACCGCCGCCGAACCCGGCAGCGAATCCGACGCCGTCCCCCTCGGCGCCACCACCCACCGGAACCGGTGGTGGAGGCCCCACCGGCAACAGCGGCTACTCCATGAACGACTCCTCCATGCAGGGGTTGCAGAACAAGGCGGGCGACCTGGGGTCCCGGCTGTCGAGCATCTCGAGCGGCCTGCGGGGCCTGAACTTCAGCGGTAACGCGCTCGGCCCCATCGGCCTGTTCGCGGTGCCGGCGCTGAACGCGTCCAACGACAACGCCGTGGCTCAGGCCGAGAAGGGCGCCAAGGCGTTCACGGACGTCCAGTCGGGCATCAAGGCCACGCACCAGACGGCTGTCAACACGGACGCCAGCCAGAGCAGCAACCTCAAGTCCTTCGACACCAGCACCAACGCCAAGCCGCCACCCGGCAGCACCGGAGGCGGGTTCGGCCTCAACTCGCAGGGCGGGCCCAAGGTCTCCGGGGCGGGGACGATCGCCGGCGGCGGAACCGGCGCCACGGGGCTCAACTCCCAGGGCGGGCCGAAGGTCTTGCAGAACCCGAACATCAAGGGCGGCACCGGTCCGGCCCGGCACAGGCGGACCGAAGGCACCTGGCGGCCCCTCGGTCTCGACCACCCCGAACATCAAGGGCGGCAGCGGTCCCCTCGGGACCGGCGGCCTGAACACGCCCGGCGGACCATCGGTCGGCACCACTCCCAACATCAAGGGCGGCGGCGGTCCTGTCGGGACCGGCGGGCCCAAGGGCGGCGTCGGCGGACCGTCGGTCGGGACCACGCCCAACATCAAGGGCGGTGCCGGACCTGTCGGGACCGGCGGCATTCCGAAGGGTCCTGGCGGCGCCGGCATCGTGGCACCGCCGGTCATCGGTGGCGCCACCCCTGGTTCTCCTGGTGCCAAGTCGCCAGGAACGCCCGGTGGCGGCGGCAAGGGCGCCGGAATCCCGACCGTGCCCGGCGGCGTCGGGATTCCCGGTGGCAAGGGCGGTACGCCTCCTCCTGGCTCGGTCGCCGGCGTGAC
>NZ_VSRL01000425.1 GCF_012184385.1 Lentzea indica | reverse complement strand
TCTGACGGTGCCGCCGCGGAGCCCTCATACCGGGCGTATTCGGGTTTCGCGGCGGTGCCGTCAGAAACCCCCTCGGGCGCGACTATCGCGGACGAGACTGGCAGGACACGGCCTAGGCCCGCCAGAGCCTGGTCCGAAGAGGACGGACCGGGCTCAGGCGGGCCATCTGCTCCGGATCAGCTCTGCGGCTCGTACAGGCTGAACGGCGTGCCCTGGTCGTCGGAGCAGTGGGCGATGCGGCCGACGTCGGGCACGGTCTGCACGTCGTCGCTCTTGCCGCCGAGCTCGGCGACCTTGCGCACGGACGCGTCGATGTCCGTGGTGTGGAAGTAGATGCGGGGCTGGGTGAGCTGGGCGTCCTTGGCCGCGATCGCGCCCGACGCGCCGTTGGTGATCACGTGGTAGTCCTCGCCCATGGGGCTGGTCTCCCAGCCGAAGACGCCTGCGTAGAACGCCCGTGCCCGCGCGGTGTCGTCGGCGGGCAGTTCGAACCAGTTGACCTGTCCGGACATCTCGATCGCTCCTTGAGGTTGTCGTTGCTGTGAGCGAAGGACGAGCGAGAGGACCGGAACTCGACATCATCCGCCGAGAATTTTGAGACCGGTTTCGTGGTGGTCGAGAGCGGCGCCAACGGCCGCGGCGACGGTGACCTCGAAGATCTCGTCCTCGGTGTGGTTCTGCTTCAGCCGCGCGATGTCCTCGTCGGTGATGCGGTAGGACGACGTGCGAACCGTTGCCGCGTAAGAGCCCCAGGCGTCACCAGCGGCGGCCGCCTGCCGGAGTTCGGCCGGGGTGTGGGCTGGGGCTTCCAGCACGGCGTGGCGCAACGAGGCGAGGCTGCCGGAACCGGGGCCGGTGAGGAAACGCGGGAACCGGTAACCGAACCGGTGCAGCGAGCGGGTGCCCGACTCCAGCTGGCCGGGCAGCAGCTCGAACCCGAACGCGTTCGCGAGCCGGTTCACCACCTGAAAGATCAGGCTGACGTTCAACGCGTCCACCACCGCGTTGTGCGGCACGCCCTCCGGAGGTGTCAGGTCCTCGAGAAACGCCAGCACAGCGAGAAGTTCCTGCCGCAGAGGCGACGGATCACCGGCGATCTGGACGAGTTCGGTGTGCGTGACGGCGCAGTACGGGCACCGGAGCTGCTCGGACGTGCGCAAGGCCGTGTACTCGCGTTCGCCCGCCGTCCAGAACGACGGCCCGCGCATCGCCTTCGCGGTCAGGTCGAGGAACACCGCGCCGAAGAAATCCGGGCGGTACAACAGGGTTTTCGGCACGTCCGACATCGGCACCCGTGACACCAGCTCCGTGAAGCCGAAGAACATGCGGGCGGGCAGCCGGTGGCCGCGGTCGAGGACGGTGAGTCGCATCAGGAGACCTCCAGGGAACGCAGGCGCCCGGCGAGGAAACGGCGGTCGGCGGGACTGTCCGCGAGCTCGTGCGCGAGCCGGTACGCGGCAATGGCTTCGTGACGGCGGTCGAGGCGGCGCAGCAGGTCGGCGCGGGCGGAGTGCAGCAGGTGGTAGGTGTCCAGCCCAGTGATCCCGTCGATCAGCTCGAGCCCGGCATCAGGCCCTTCTGTCATCGCGACGGCGACCGCGTGGTTGAGCTCGATCACCGGAGTCGGTGCCACCGAAAGAAGTTCGGTGTAGAGGGCGGCGACGCGGCGCCAGTCGACCGGGTCCTGCACGTGCAGGGCGGCGATCGCGGCATGCAGCACGTACGGGCCGGGGGAGCCGAACCGCAGCGCGCGGTCGAGCAGCGCCATGCCCTCGGAGATCTCCTCGACGTTCCACAGTGCGCGGTCCTGGTCCGCGAGCAGCACGATGTCGCCGTCAGAAGTGAGCCGGGCGGCGCTGCGCGAGTTGTGCAGCAGCATCAACGCGACCAGGCCGTGCGCTTCCGGTTCGTCGGGCATCAGCGTCGCGACGAGCTTGCCCAGCCTCAGTGCTTCCAGCCGCAGGTCGCGTCCGCCGTCGTGTAACCCCTGGTGAAGATCAGGTAGATCACCGCGAGCACGCCCTGCAGGCGTTCGGGCAGCAGGTGGTCGGCCGGCACCTCGAAGGTGATGCCGGCGTCGCGGATCTTGCGCTTGGCCCTGACCAGCCGCTGGGCCAGTGCGGGTTCGGCGACGAGGAACGCCCGCGCGATCTGCGCTGCCGTGAACCCCGCCACCGCTTGCAGCGTCAGCGCCACCCGTGCGTCCTCGGCGAGCGCGGGGTGGCAGCAGGTGAAGATCAGGCTCAGCCGCTCGTCACCCAGGTTGACCAGCTGCTTCTCGGTCATCGTGACCGCGTCCGGTGGCGGTGAGGGCAGCTTGGTACGGGCCATCTTGGCGTGGCGAAGCCGGTCGAGCGCGTGGTTGCGGGCGACGGTGAGCAGCCACGCGAACGGGTCGTCCGGCACCTGCGACCGCGGCCACTTGCGCAACGCCTGCGAGCACGCCTCCTGCAGCGCGTCCTCGGCCAGCTCGAAGTCGCCGAGTGCGCGCACGAGTGCCGCGAGCATCCGGGTCCGGTGCTCGCGGTACACCTGTTCGACCGCGGCCGACGCGAGGTCGCTCATGCCACCCCGTGGTTCAGGCCGGGGATGTGGTCGACGGGGCGCACCTCGATCGTGGCGCCGAAGTGTGCCTGCGGGACCATCTCGGCGAGCTCCAGCGCCTCGTCGAGATCGCGGCAGTTGAGCAGGTAGTACCCGCCGAGATGCTCGTGGGTCTCGGCGAACGGCCCGTCGGTGAGCATCGCCTTGCCCTCCTTCACCCGCACGGTGGTCGCGGTGCTGACGGGCTTGAGAGGGTCGCCGGCCACGAACACGCCACGGCGCCGGCACTCGTCGGCGAACGCGTTGACCCGCGTGAGGATCTCCTCGAACCGCGGATCACCGGGCTTCGGGCGGTCCTCGCAGTTGTAGATCAAGAACATGTAGTGCATCGGTGCTCCTCCAGTCGTCGTTCTGAGGACGAACGAACCTTCTGGAACTCGACATTCGAGCACGCAATGTTTCTCACGGCGCGGCGAGCGCCTCCGTCGGGGTGAGCCGCGACGCCCTGACCGCGGGATACACGCCCGCGACCACCCCGGTGAGAACGGCGGCGCCGAGACCGGCCAGTACCATCTCGATCGGGATCACCGCAGGCCAGCCGTGCGCGACCGCGTAGCCGGCCGTCCCCGCCAGCCCCAGCGTCACCCCGGCGGCACCGCCGAGCAGGCACAGCACGACCGACTCTGTCAGGAACTGCGTCCGCACCTGGCCGCGGTTGGCGCCCAGCGCCCTGCGCAGCCCGATCTCGCGCTTGCGTTCCAGCACGGAGATCACCATCGTGTTCGCGACCCCGATGCCGCCGACCAGCAGCGCCACCGCGGCCAGGCCCAGCATCAGCGCGGAGAAGGTGTTCTCGGTGAGCCGCTTGGCCGTGAGGGCGTCGGACGGGCGGCTGACCCGTACCTGCGACGGTTGCTGCGGGTACACGGTCGGGGGCAGCACCGCACGGACGTCGTCGATCGCCGCCTCCTGCGCCCTGAGGTAGAGCACCGTCGGCCGCTGGTCGAAACCGAGGTCCTCGGCGGCTTCCCAGCCGACCAGCGCGGACCGTTCGATCTCCGGTGCGAGCGGAAGGGGGTCGAGGATGCCGATCACCGTGAACCACGTGTCGTTGATCCGGACCTGGGTGCCGGTCGCGGTGACACCGAGCCTGGTCGCGGCGACGTCGCCCAGCACGACGGCCGGGAACTTCTCGGTGGCCTCGTTGAGGAACGCGCCGGTGTGCACGCGGCCGTTGAGCGTTTCCAGGAGGTTCAGGTTCGTGGCCAGCACGGTCAGCCCGGACGTCTCGGAGTCAGGGATGCGGTCGGAGCGGCGGACGACGGCGTGGGTGTTGGCCACGGCGCTGACCTTCTCGGCCGGGCCGATGCGCTCGACCATCGCGACGGAGTCCGGTGGGAGGGAGGCGGGTTCGTTGTTGGAACCGGTGGCGGCCTCGGCGCGCAACAGATTGGTGCCCAGCGCGGCGAACTCCTCCATCAGGGCGGCGCGGCTGGAGGCGGGGATGCCCGTGACCACGACGAGGGTGGCGATGCCGATGGAGATGCCCAGCGCGGACAGGACAGCCCGCAACGGCCTGGTGCGCAAGGGGGAGAGCCCCAGCAGGAGAAGATCGAGAGGACTCAACCGAGCCGGTTTCACGCCGTCACCGCCGAACGGATGCGGCCGTCCCTGATCTCGACCTGACGAGGCAGCCGAGCCGCCACCTCACGGTCGTGCGTGATCACCGCGAGCGTCGTCCCCTCCCGGTTCAGATCGAGCAAGAGGTCGAGCACCGCCTGCCCGGTCGCCGTGTCAGCGCGCCCGTCGGCTCGTCGGCGAGGACCAGCGCGGGCCGGTTCACCACCGCACGCGCGATCGCGACGCGCTGCG
>NZ_VSRL01000424.1 GCF_012184385.1 Lentzea indica | reverse complement strand
GCCGCGAACTGGGGCACCCGCACCCAGACCCTCGCGGTCCAGGGCAGCACGGACGGCACCGGCTTCACCGATCTCGTCGCCTCACGCGGACACGAGTTCAACCCGGCCGCGAACAACACCGTCACCATCGACTTCACCGCGGCCACCACGCGGTACGTCAGGCTGCGGATCACCGCGAACACCGGCTGGCCGGCGGGTCAGCTCAGCGAGTTCGAAGTCCACGGCCCGACGAGCGGTGACACGCAGGCGCCGAACGCACCGTCGAACCTCGCCTTCAGCCAGCCACAGACCGGGCAGATCCGGCTGACCTGGAACGCCAGCACGGACAACGTCGGCGTCACCGGCTACGACGTCTACGCCAACGGCAGCCTCCGCACGACGGTCACCGGCACCACCTACACCGACAGCCAGCCAGACGGCCTTCGGGTGACCTACCACGTGATCGCGAAGGACGCGGCGGGCAACCAGTCCCCCGCCAGCAACTCCGTGACGCGCGAGGGCGCCACCGGCACGAACCTCGCCCAGGGCAAGCCGGTCACGGCGAACCACAACGTGCACAACTTCGTCGCGGCCAACGCGAACGACGGCAACGTCCAAACCTACTGGGAGTCCAACGGGTTCCCGGGGACGTTGACCGTCCAGTTAGGATCCAACGCCGACCTCAGCTCGATCGCGGTCAAGCTCAACCCCGACCCGATCTGGGGCGCCCGCACGCAGAACGTCGAGGTCCTCGGTCGCGAGCAGAACGCCACCGGCTTCACGAGCCTCGTCAGCGGACGCGACTACCGCTGGGACCCGGCGAGCGGCAACGCCGTCACGATCGGCGTGTCAGCGAGGGTGGCCGACGTCCAGCTGCGGTTCACGTCCAACACCGGCGCGCCCGGCGCCCAGGTGGCGGAGATCCAGGTGTTCGGCACCCCTGCCCCGAACCCCGACCTCACCGTCACCGGCACGTCGTTCTCGCCGGCGAGCCCCGTCGAGACCGACCAGATCACGCTGAACGCGACCGTCCGCAACGCCGGTAGCGCCGCCTCAGGAGCGACCGACGTGACGTTCTTCCTCGGCACCACGAGCGTGGGCACGGCCCAGGTCGGCACCCTCGCGGCCGGTGCGCAGGCGAACATCAGCGCCACGATCGCGGCCCGTCCGGAGGGCTCCTACCAGTACAGCGCCAAGGTCGACGAGACCAAGAAGGTGGCGGAGCAGGACGAGACCAACAACTCGCGTCTGCACCCGGACCCGCTGGTCGTGACCCCGGTGCCGAGCTCGGACCTCGTGGCAGTGCCGAGCTGGTCGCCCAGCAACCCCAGCAACGGCCAGAACACCACGTTCTCCGTCGCGATCAGGAACCAGGGCACCGTCAACAGTGCCGCCGGGGCGCACGGGGTCACCGTGACGATCCTGAGCAACGGCCAGACCGTCCGCACGCTGACCGGAAGCCACAACGGCACGATCAACGCCGGCGCGACGACAGCTCCGGTCAGCCTCGGCACCTGGCAGGCCGCGGACGGCCGGTACACGATCCGCACGACGATCGCGAACGACGGCAACGAGATCCCCGCCAAGCAGGGCAACAACACCAGCGAGCAGTCGCTGTTCATCGGCCGCGGCGCCAGCGTCCCGTGGCAGCACGTCGAGGCGGAGGATGCCGTCACCGGCGGCGGCGCGCAGGTCCTCAGTCCGAACAGGACGATCGGCGATCTCGCGGGTGAGGCGTCCGGCCGCCGTGCCGTCACGCTGAACAGCACCGGTTCCTCGGTCGAGTTCACGACGTCAGCACCCACCAACACACTCGTCACCCGCTTCTCCATCCCCGACAGCCCGGGCGGCGGCGGCATCACCTCGAACCTCAACGTCTACGTGAACGGCCAGTTCCACAAGGCGATCGACCTGACGTCGAAGTACATGTGGCTCTACGGCAACGAGTCCTCTCCTCAGAACTCACCGGGAGCCGGCGGCCCTCGCCACATCTACGACGAGGCGAACGTGACGCTGAACTCGACGTTCCCGGCGGGCACGAAGATCAAGCTGCAGAAGGACGCGGCCAACACCACGAACTACGCGATCGACTTCGTGAACTTCGAACAGGTGACGGCAGCGGGCAGTCCTGACGCCGCACGCTATGCCGTGCCCGCCGGGTTCTCCCACCAGGACGTGCAGAACGCGCTCGACAAGGTGCGGATGGACACCACCGGCACGTTGATCGGCGTGTACCTGCCCGCGGGCACCTACCAGACCGGGCAGAAGTTCACCGTCTACGGCAAGGCGATCCGGGTGATCGGCGCCGGGCCGTGGTTCACGAGGTTCCAGGCACCGGCGAGCCAGGAGAACACCGACATCGGCTTCGACGCGCAGTCGTCCGCGAGCGGCTCGACGTTCAGCGGGTTCGCCGTGTTCGGCAACTACACGCAGCGCAACGACGGGCCGGGCAAGGTGTTCAACTTCGCCGGCGTGCAGAACATCACCATCGAGAACATCTGGGTCGAGCACATGATGTGCATGTTCTGGGGCACCAACGTCGACAACAACGTCATCAAGAACAGCCGGGTCCGCGACCTGTACGCGGACGCGATCAACATGACGAACGGGTCGGCGGGCAACCGGATCGCGAACATCGAGGCCCGCTCGACGGGTGACGACGCGTTCGCGTTGTTCGCCGCCACCGACGCCGGTGGCAGTGGCCAGCGGGACAACGTCTTCGAGAACCTGACGGCGCTGACTCCGTGGCGCGCGGCCGGTGTCGCGGTCTACGGCGGCAAGCTCAACACGTTCCGCAACATCTACGTGGCGGACACGCTGACCTACTCCGCGGTGACGATCAGCTCGCTCGACTTCGGGTACCCGATGGAGGACTTCGGGCCGGAGCCGACGACGCTGAGCGGCCTCACGCTGGTGCGTTCCGGCGGCCATTTCTGGGGCCAGCAGACGTTCGGCGCGATCTGGATGTTCTCGGCTTCCAAGAAGTACACCGGGATCCGGGTGAGCGACGTCGAGATCATCGACCCGACGTACAGCGGAATCATGTTCCAGACCAAGTACAACGGCGCCCACGAGAACATCTTCCAGGACACCCTGCTGTCCAACGTGAGCATCTCGGGTGCGCGCAAGAGCGGCGACGAGTTCGACGCCAAGTCCGGCTTCGGCCTGTGGGCCAACGAGATGCCGGAACCAGGCCAGGGTCCCGCCGTCGGCGAGGTCACGTTCAACGGCCTCCGGTTCAGCAACAACTTCCAGGACATCAGGAACACCACCTCCACCTTCAAGATCAATATCAACTGATTTCCCTGCCGTGAAGGGCAATTCGATGAAGAACACGCTATTGAGGCGTGCGGTGAGTGCTGCACTCGTCACCGCACTGACACTCTTCGGACTGACACCAACGGCAGGAGCAGCAGTCGTCAGGCTGTCCGCCAACCTGACCGCGTCGAGCAACAACGGCCCGTACGGCGCGGGCAACGCCGGTGACGGCAACCAGGGCAGCTACTGGGAGAGCACGAACAACGTGTTCCCGCAGTGGATCCAGGCCGACCTGGGCGCCGCGAAGGACGTCAGCAAGGTCGTGCTGCGGCTGCCCGCGAACTGGGAGCAGCGCACGCAGACCCTTGTCGTGCAGGGAAGTGCGAACGGGTCGCAGTTCAGCGACATCGTTGGTTCGCGCGGGCAGGTGTTCTCGCCCGGCTCGAACAACACGGTGACGCTCGACTTCGCGGCCACCTCCGTGCGGTACGTGCGCGTCACGATCACCGCGAACACCGCGTGGCCCGCGGGTCAGCTCAGCGAGTTCGAGGTGCACGGCGAGTCGGGCCCCGTCGACCCGCCGCCGTCAGGGGACGACCTCGCGGCGGGCAAGCCCGTCGAGGAATCCGGTCACGTGCACAACTTCGTGCCGGCCAACGCCGTCGACGGCAACACCGGCACCTATTGGGAGTCCAACGGCTTCCCCGGTCACCTGACCGCGAAGCTGGGCGCGGACGCGGACCTCTCCTCGGTCGTCGTGAAGCTCAACCCGGACCCGATCTGGGGTGCGCGCACGCAGAACTTCGAGGTGCTGGGCCGTGAGGCGGGCGCGACCGCGTTCGCGACCCTGAAGGCACGGGCGGACTACCGGTTCGACCCCGCCGGCGGCAACTCCGTGACGATCCCGGTCACCGCACGGGCTTCCGACGTGCGTCTGCACTTCTACTCGAACACCGGCGCGCCCGGCGGCCAGGTCGCCGAGTTCCAGGTTTTCGGTGCCACGGCGCCAGGTCCTGACCTGACCGTCACGAACCTGACGTGGACACCTGCCAGCCCGAGCGAGGCCGACGCGATCAGGCTGACCGCGACCGTGCGCAACGGCGGTCAGGTGGCGTCCGGCGCGACCAGCGTCAACGTCACGCTGCCGTCCAAGGGCGCCCGCGACGTGACGCTCACCTGGCAGAGCAGCGATCCCCGTGTCGTCACCGCTACAGGTGAGGTGACCCGGCC
>NZ_VSRL01000423.1:1632-4480 GCF_012184385.1 Lentzea indica | reverse complement strand
CGGCGGCGACCTACTCTCCCACACCGTAACCAGTGCAGTACCATCGGCGCAGAAGGGCTTAACTACCGGGTTCGGAATGGGACCGGGTGTTTCCCCAACGCTATAACCACCGAAACACTATGGAATTCACAACCCAAAACCCCGAACAGCGGGGGTTCGATCGGTTCTGGTTGTTCTTCCAGAACCGCACAGTGGATGCGTAGCGTCTTTGTAACAAGTCCTCGGCCTATTAGTACCAGTCAACTCCAACCGTTACCGGTCTTCCATCTCTGGCCTATCAACCCAGTGGTCTAGCTGGGGGCCTTAACCCACAAAGGGTGGGATACCTCATCTTGGAACAGGCTTCCCGCTTAGATGCCTTCAGCGGTTATCCCTTCCGAACGTAGCCAACCAGCAATGCCCTTGGCAGAACAACTGGCACACCAGCGGTCCGTCCGTCCCGGTCCTCTCGTACTAGGGACAGCCTTCCTCAAGTATCCTACGCGCGCGGCGGATAGGGACCGAACTGTCTCACGACGTTCTAAACCCAGCTCGCGTACCGCTTTAATGGGCGAACAGCCCAACCCTTGGGACCTACTCCAGCCCCAGGATGCGACGAGCCGACATCGAGGTGCCAAACCATGCCGTCGATATGGACTCTTGGGCAAGATCAGCCTGTTATCCCCGGGGTACCTTTTATCCGTTGAGCGACCACGCTTCCACAAGCCATGGCCGGATCACTAGTTCCGACTTTCGTCCCTGCTCGACCCGTCAGTCTCACAGTCAAGCTCCCTTGTGCACTTGCACTCGACACCTGATTGCCAACCAGGCTGAGGGAACCTTTGAGCGCCTCCGTTACTCTTTGGGAGGCAACCGCCCCAGTTAAACTACCCACCAGGCACTGTCCCTGATCCGGATCACGGACCGAGGTTAGACATCCAATACGACCAGAGTGGTATTTCAACGATGACTCCACAACCACTGGCGTGGCCGCTTCACAGTCTCCCACCTATCCTACACAAGCCGAATCGAACACCAATACCAAGCTATAGTAAAGGTCCCGGGGTCTTTCCGTCCTGCCGCGCGTAACGAGCATCTTTACTCGTAATGCAATTTCGCCGGGCCTGCGGTTGAGACAGTCGAGAAGTCGTTACGCCATTCGTGCAGGTCGGAACTTACCCGACAAGGAATTTCGCTACCTTAGGATGGTTATAGTTACCACCGCCGTTTACTGGCGCTTAAGTTCTCAGCTTCGCCCTTGCGGACTAACCGGTCCCCTTAACGTTCCAGCACCGGGCAGGCGTCAGTCCATATACATCGTCTTGCGACTTCGCATGGACCTGTGTTTTTAGTAAACAGTCGCTTCTCGCTGGTCTCTGCGGCCGTCTCGCCCTAGCCCGCAAGAGGCTTCAAGCGCTACGGCCCCCCTTCTCCCGAAGTTACGGGGGCATTTTGCCGAGTTCCTTAACCACAGTTCGCCCGATCGCCTTGGTATTCTCTACCTGACCACCTGTGTCGGTTTGGGGTACGGGCCGCATGAACACTCGCTAGAGGCTTTTCTCGGCAGCATGGGATCACTCTGCTTCGCCTCAATCGGCTACGCATCACGTCTCAGCCTTGATGCCTGGCGGATTTGCCTACCAGACGGCCTACACGCTTGCACCAGTACTACCACTCACTGGCGGAGCTACCCTCCTGCGTCACCCCATCGCTTGACTACTACAAGTTCAGATCCCGCGCTCCACAGTCAGCTCGACCCCGAAGGGCCTTCGCTGGTGCTTCGGGCGGTTAGTATCACAAGGTTCGTCATGGGCGCGTTCACACGGGTACGGGAATATCAACCCGTTGTCCATCGACTACGCCTGTCGGCCTCGCCTTAGGTCCCGACTTACCCTGGGCGGATTAGCCTGGCCCAGGAACCCTTGGTCATCCGGCGGACGAGTTTCTCACTCGTCTTTCGCTACTCATGCCTGCATTCTCACTCGCATAGCGTCCACGGCTGGATTACTCCGCCGCTTCAACCGCTACACGACGCTCCCCTACCCATCCAGCCCTAAGACTGAATGACACAGCTTCGGCGGTGTGCTTAAGCCCCGCTACATTGTCGGCGCAGGACCACTTGACCAGTGAGCTATTACGCACTCTTTAAAGGGTGGCTGCTTCTAAGCCAACCTCCTGGCTGTCTGTGCGACCCCACATCCTTTCCCACTTAGCACACACTTAGGGGCCTTAGCTGGCGTTCTGGGCTGTTTCCCTCTCGACTACGAAGCTTATCCCCCGCAGTCTCACTGCCGCACTCTCACACCACGGTATTCGGAGTTTGGTTGATTTCGGTAAGCTTGTAGGCCCCCTAGACCATCCAGTGCTCTACCCCCGCGGTGAAACATACGACGCTGCACCTAAATGCATTTCGGGGAGAACCAGCTATCACGGTGTTTGATTGGCCTTTCACCCCTAACCACAGCTCATCCCCCAGGTTTTCAACCCTGGTGGGTTCGGGCCTCCACGCGGTCTTACCCGCGCTTCACCCTGGCCATGGCTAGATCACACCGCTTCGGGTCTAGACCACGCGACTCAAGCGCCCTATTCAGACTCGCTTTCGCTACGGCTACCCCACACGGGTTAACCTCGCCACGTAGCACTAACTCGCAGGCTCATTCTTCAAAAGGCACGCCGTCACCCCAAAAGGCTCCGACGGATTGTAGGCACACGGTTTCAGGTACTATTTCACTCCCCTCCCGGGGTACTTTTCATCTTTCCCTCACGGTACTAGTCCGCTATCGGTCACCAGGGAGTATTTAGGCTTAGCGGGTGGTCCCGCCAGATTCACAGCGAATTTCACGAGTACGCTGCTACTTGGGAACACTCT
>NZ_VSRL01000422.1 GCF_012184385.1 Lentzea indica | reverse complement strand
GGGCGTGACCCAACTGGACGGACGCAGCGGCCAGGCACGGTGGCGGCGGCCCTGACCCCGCGGTCCACCGGGCGCGTCACGGACCGCGAGACCGAGGTGCTGCGGCTGATCGCGTCCGGCGCCACGAACCGGGAGATCGCCGCGCGCCTGTTCCTGAGCGAGGGCACGGTGAAGAACCACATCTCCCGCATCCTGAGCCGCCTCGGCCTGCGTGACCGCACCCAGGCCGCGCTGTATGCGCGCGATCATGGCGTGCTTTGAGCGTCACCGCTTGCACGGGCCCGCCTCTTTCGTGATCACCGGACGCCTGCAGCTACCTGGGTGAAGTCAACGCCCACTTCCGGATCCGAGGCCCGCCGAGCCGAGCGCACCCGCCGTGTAAGCGTCCCGGCATCCGGCGCGCAGCAGTTTGCCGCTGGAACTGCGCGGCAACGACCCCGGCGGAACCACCGCGACGTCGTCGACCCGCACGCCGTGTCCGGTGTGGACGGTCCGCCGCACCGCGATCGCGACCTCTTCCGCGTCGGCCACGCCGAGCATCTCCACCAGCACGACGACCTGTTCGCGTTGCCCGTCGTCGACGCCGAGCACGCAGCACGCGAGCACGGCGGGATGCGCGGTTTCCGCAGTGGCTTCCAGGTCGTGCGGGTGGTGGTTCGCGCCGGCGATGATGATCACCTCTTTGGCGCGGCCGGTGACGAACAGTTCGCCGTCCCAGCGGAAGCCGGTGTCGCCGGTGCGCAGGAACGTGCCGCGTCTGCCGGGAAGCTCTGCGTGGAACACCTCGTCCGGCCGGTTCCAGTAGCCGGTGCCGACGCTCGGGCTCTGCACGAAGATCTCCCCTGCCTCGCCTTCCGCGCACTCCTGCAGGGTGTCCGGATCGGCGACCACCAGCGTGATCGACGGCGAGACGGGACCGCAGCTCACCAGCCGCCTGCCTCCCGGCGGGTCGACCGGCCGGGCCCGTCCCCTGGTCAGGGCGTCGGCGTCGCAGCGCAACACCACCGGTCCCTCGCCGACCACGGCGCTGGTGACCATCACCGTGGACTCCGCGAGGCCGTATCCCGGCACGAGCGTGCCCCTGCGCAGGCCCGTGGGGGCGAACACCTCGCAGAACCGGTCGAGCGTCTCGGCCCTGACCGGCTCGCCGCCGATGAGCGCCATCTCCCAGCCGCTCAGGTCGAGGCTCGCCATCTGGACCTCGGAGATGCGCCGCACGCACAGGTCGAACGCGAAGTTGGGCGCGCAGCTGTCCACCCTGCCGAGCTGCGAGATCAAGCGCAGCCAGCTGATCGGGCTGCGGACGAACACCCCGGCCGGGAACAGGACCGCGGACCGGCCTGCGTAGAGCGGATCGAGCACGCCGCCGATCAGGCCCATGTTGTAGTGCGACGGCAGCCACGACACGCTCGGCGGGCGGGGCAGCCCTTCGTCGTCGGACGCGCGGTACAGGTTCTGGTGGATCAGTTCGAGGTTGTGCAGGACGTTGCCGTGGGTGAGCGTCACACCTTTGGGCTCACCGGTCGATCCGGAGGAGTACTGCAGGTAGGCCGGCGTGTTGATGCCGATGCCGGGCGGCGTCCACCGCTCGGCGAGCACCGGCTCCGTCTCGTCGATCGCGACCCGCACCAGGCCGGCGAGTGCCGGGGACTCCTCGACCACCGCGAGGCACTTTGCGAACGTGAGACCGGTGGAGAGCAGCAGCTCTGGCCCGCAGCTCGCGACGATCGACTCGATCCGGCCCACCTTCAGACTCGTGCGGGTGCCGTCGAGCGGCGCGACCGGCACCGCGATCAGCCCGGCGTACAGGCAGCCGAGGAACGCGATGTGGAAGTCCAGACCGGGCTCGAAGCACAGCAGCGCGCGGGTGCCGCTGGGCGCGAGCTCGGTGAGCTGGACCGCCAACGCCCGTGCCCGGCGGTCGAGGTCGGCCAGCGTCAGCGCGTCCCACTCCGTTCGTCCGTCTGCGTAGAAGGAGTACGCGCGCATGTCGGGCTCGGCGGCGGTACGGGCCTGGCACAGGTCGACCAGCGTGGTGAACTTGCTCCTGCCGCCCGCGACGCCCTTCGGCAGCCGCACTCCGTTGCGGATGTGCATCACTTGTCTCCCAACATGAGCGCGCGGCAGGCGGAACGGCGGAGTTTGCCGCTCGTGGTGAGCGGCAACGTGCCGGGCGACAGCAGCGCGACCCGGCTGAGCACCACTCCGTTCTCCGCGTGCACCGCCGCGGAGACGGCGTACCTGATCTCGTCGGGGGACGTGGTGCGGTGGCGGTGCTCGACTTCGGCGAACACCACGACGTCCGTGCCGTCCATCACCGCGCACGCCGTCCGCACCGCGGCATGGCTTCCCACCACGGTCGCCTCGATGTCGTACGGGTAGAGCTGGCGGCCGTCGACCTCGAGCAGGTCCGGGATCCGGCAGGTGACGAAGAGCTGGCCCTCGAACAGGAATCCCAGGTTCCCGGTGCGCAGGAAACGGTGATCTCCCACCGGTGCGCGGAAAGTGCGTTCGGTGCCTGCGGGGTCGTTCCAGTACCCGGCGCCGATGCTGGGGCCGGACACGAGGATCTCGCCGACCTCGCCTGGTCCGAGCGGCGCGCAGGTCTCCGGATCCACGATGACCACGTCCAGCGACGGGTCCGGTTCGCCGCAGCCGACCAGGCTCCGCGCGCCGGCGCCGCTCGACGCCCGCTCGACCCTCCCCCGCTCCAGCGCGGCCGAGTCGAACGGGCGCACGACCGGTTGTCCTTCCAGCGGACCGCCGCTGATCAGCACGGTCGACTCCGCCATGCCGTAGCTGGGGAAGAACGCCTCGCGGCGGAACCCGCACTTGGCGAACCGCGCCGCGAACCGGTCGATCGTCGACGCGCGCAGCGGCTCGTCGCTGATCGCGGCGATGCGCCAGCGGCTCAGGTCGAGGCCGTCCCGCTGGTCGTCGGTCACCCGGCGCAGGCACAGCTCGTACCCGAGGCTGGGCGAGGCGGCGATCTCCGCGCCGTAGCGGGAGATCGCCCGCAACCAGTTGGCGGGCACCCGTGCGAAGGACTGCGCGGACATCAGCACGGACAGCTGGCCGAGGAAGAGCGGTTGCAGCACACCGCCGATGAGACCCATGTCGTGGAACACCGGCAGCCAGGACACCGTCGGTGCGAGCCGTCCGTAGTCCTCGTCCGGTCGTGAGCCACCCCGGACGATGAGCTGGAGGTTGTGCAGCACTCCCGCGTGGGTCAGCACCACGCCCTTGGGCCTGCCGGTGGTGCCGGAGGTGTACTGCAGGTAGGCGATCTCGTTCTGCTCATCCGGCTCGCACCACTCGGACTCGCCGTCCGTGACGGAGTCCGTGGCGACCGGAACGATCCGCCGGTCGCGCAGAATCGCCTGTACCCCGGGCAGCATGTCCGATGTGGACAGAAGGAGCTCCGGATCGCAGTCCTCGGCGATGGCGAGCAACCGGGTGTGCCGGGCGTCGCCTGACGCACGGCGCACCGGAGGGGCCGGTACGGCGATGATTCCGGCGTACAGGCAACCCATGAAGGCCGCCACGAAGTCGAGTCCCGGTGGATGGCACAGCAGTGCGCGCGATCCCGGCGTCGCGAGCGATCGCAGCCGTACGGCGATCGCGCGTGCCCGGCGGTCCAGCTCCCCGTAGGTGAGCGAGGCCGATTCCACGACACCGCTCTCCAGGAACACGAACGCGCGTTCCTCGCCTCTGTACGCGGCGTGTCTGCGACACAGTTCCGCCAGGTTCGCCACGTCCACCACCGTTTCCGCTGACACCGCGCATCAACTCCCGTCCGAGGGCGATTTTCCTTGCGGTGCGGACGTTACGGAGATCAGGCGGCGCCGTAATCGGTCGCGCGACGGAGGCGCGGATCCGTCTCGCGACCGCTGCCGCCGCGGGCACGATGGTGTTCTCCTCGATGTATGGCTCATGAACGCACGTTCCTCAACTTCTCCATGCTGCACCCGTCCCTGCCTCCGTTGCCGGGAGGAGAGGAGGAGATCGTCGTCACCGGTCTGGGCATGACGACTCCCCAGGGTGGCGACGTACCGTCCACTTGGGACGGACTGCTGGCCGGCACCTCCGGCGTGCGCCTGCTCGACGAGCCGTGGGCGGCCGATCTGCCCGTGCGGCTCGGCGCGCCGGTGCGCGAGGATCCCGGGACGTTGCTCGACCGCGTGGCACGTCGCCGGATGGACCGCTGCCAGCAGCTCGCCGTCGTGGCGGCTCGGCAGGCGTGGGCGGACGCCGGAGCGCCGGAGGTGGAGCCGGAACGCCTGGCGGTGGTGTTCGGCACCGGACTGGGCGGCGGTGGCACGCTGGTCGAGCAGTACGACCGGTGTCAGGAGCTCGGTCCCGACCGCGTGTCGCCGTTCACCGTCACGATGCTCATGCCGAACGGCCCGGCGGCCGCGGTGAGCATGGATCTCGGTGCGCGAGGCGGTGCGCACGCCCCCACCAGCGCGTGCGCGTCCGGCGCGGAGGCGCGATCGCCCCTGGGTGCCGCGCT
>NZ_VSRL01000421.1 GCF_012184385.1 Lentzea indica | reverse complement strand
GCGCCTCCTGCGCGGGGCGGGCGCGGGCTCGGAGGCAGCGGCGTCGCCGTCACCGATGACCGCGAGCTCGCCACCGACCTCGACGGTGTCGTCCTCCTGGGCGACGATCTTCTGCAGGACGCCGGCCGCCGGGGACGGGATCTCGGTGTCGACCTTGTCGGTGGACACCTCGAGCAACGGCTCGTCCACCTCCACCCGGTCGCCTTCCTGCTTCAACCACCGGGTGACCGTGCCCTCGGTGACGCTCTCACCGAGTGCGGGCATCTGGACGGAGAAGGCCATTGTTCGCTGACTCCTCGTGCTCTCGTGTGGCTGACTTGGATGGGGAACGGTCAGCCGTGCACGTGCAGCGGCTTGCCGGCCAGGGCGAGGAAGGCCTCGCCGAGGGCTTCAGTCTGGGTCGGGTGGGCGTGGATCAGCGGAGCCACGTCCTCCGGGTAAGCCTCCCAGCTGTAGATCAGCTGGGCCTCACCGATGAGCTCGCCGACGCGCTCGCCGACCATGGTGACACCGACGACCGGGCCATCGGGAGCCTTGATCAGCTTCACGCCACCGGTGGTCTTGAGGATCTGGCTCTTGCCGTTGCCCGCGAGGTCGTAGATGAACACCTCGGCGGAGCCGTACTTCTCCTTGGCAGCGGCCTCGGAGAGACCGACGGAGGCGACCTCGGGCTTGCAGTAGGTGACGCGCGGGATGCCCGCCTCGTCGATCACCTTCGGGTTCTGGCCCGCGATCTCCTCGGCCACGAAGATGCCCTGCTGGAAACCGCGGTGCGCGAGCTGCAGGCCAGGCACGATGTCGCCGACGGCGTAGACGTTCGGCAGGTTCGTGCGCAGGCGCTCGTCGGTGATGACGAACCCGCGGTCGATCTGGACACCGGCCTCCTCGTAGCCGTGGCCCGCGCTGTTCGGGCCGCGGCCGACCGCGACGAGCAGCAGGTCGGCGTCGAGGACGTCGCCGTTCTCCAGCGTGATCGACACACCGGAGTCGGTCTGCGTGGCGCCGGTGAACTTCACACCGGTCTTGAACTTGATGCCGCGCTTGCGGAAGGCGCGCTCGAGCTGCTTGGACGCGTACTCGTCCTCGGCGGGCACCAGGCGGGGCAGCGCCTCGACGATGGTGACGTCCGAGCCGAACGACCGCCACACGCTCGCGAACTCCACGCCGATGACGCCGCCGCCGAGGACGACGACCTTCTCCGGGATGAAGTCCAGGTTGAGCGCCTGGTCGCTGGTGATGACCCTGCCGCCGATCTCCAGGCCGGGCAGGCTGCGGGCGTACGAGCCCGTCGCGAGCACCACGTTCTTGCCGACGTAGCGCTGGCCGTTCACGACGACCGTGTTCGGGCCGACGAACGTGCCCGCGCCCTCGACCAGGGTGACCTTGTTCGCCTTCGCGAGACCCTGCAGGCCCTTGTAGAGCCGCGAGACCACACCGTCCTTGTAGGAGTTGACACCGGCGATGTCGATGCCCTCGAGCGAGCTCTTCACACCGAACTGGTCGCCTTCGCGGGCGTTGTCCGCGACCTCGGCTGCGTGCAGCAGCGCCTTGGTCGGGATGCAGCCGCGGTGCAGACAGGTGCCACCCAGCTTGTCCTTCTCGACCAGGACGACGGACAGGCCGAGCTCGGCCGCGCGGAACGCGCAGGCGTAGCCCCCCGAACCGCCGCCGAGGATGACAAGATCGGCGTTGGTGGCCGACTCCAGTTCCGGCGAAGTCACTTCGGATCTCCTCGGGATTACTTACTACGCGCGGGTGCGCGCGAGGTACGCGGCCATCTTGTCACTAGTTCCCAGAGCATGGTGATCCGGCATAGGACACCACGCCCGGTGCTGATCATTCACCTACTCATAACACCCTTACCTGGCACCATGGTGGAAGGGAAGCGCAGGAGGTGCTCGATGGGGCTGTTCGATCGTTTTCGCAGGAAGCCACGTCCAGGTGTACTGCGGACCGCCTCCAACCAGGACACGAGCCACCTGGAGAAGTGGGCAGCGAGCCGCCAGGGCGTCGAGGCCTATGTGGAGCCGAAGACCACGGTGACCGAAACCACTGTGGTCCTGGTCGCGCACGACGGCGAGTGGACCCGCCGCCGCGTCGCGTCCCCGGACGCCGCACGCAGCTTCGCCCGCAAGCTCGGCATGCCGATTTACGACGCCGGCATCGTCGGCTACCCGAAGCGCATGCGCGACTACTCCGCGCGCAAAAAGGCCGCAGGCGATCTCTAAACCTTCACCGCCGGCTCGTGCCGCACGGGGAAATTGACGCTCGCCGCGATGAAGCACATCGAGTGCGCCTTCTCGTGCAACGCCTGCGCGGTCTCCCTGGTCTCGGGATCGGCGACGGTGACAACGGGGTTGAGGTTCACCTCGGTGAACCGCCCGGAGCCGTCGGGGTGCTCGGCCATCGTGCCGGTGGCGTGGTCGCGGTAGTCGGTGACGACGACGCCGTTGACCGACGCGAGGTGCAGGTACCAGAGCATGTGGCACTGCGAGAGCGACGCGACGAGCAGCTCCTCGGGGTTGTACCGGCTGCGGTCACCCCGGAACGACGGGTCTGACGACCCGAGGATCGTCTCCTTTCCCTCGACCAAAATCTCGTGCGCGCGTTCATAGGTCTTGTACCCGGAAGTCCCGCTCCCGGTGTTTCCGGTCCATACGACGTCGACCTCGTACCGATGCGTCCCCATGTGGAAATACTCCTCTCACGAAGCCGCCCGACCTAGCCCCGTGAGACGGGCGTCTCCGTTCAGCCGCCACCCGATCGCGCCCACCCCAACCGATATATCAGTTCCACCCCACCTCTGACCTGCGCCTTAGCAATGAGACTTTGGACGTCGCCCGCAAAAGACTCGTTGCAAAGGCGCCAGGGCCGCGGTCTGCGGCGGCGTCGCCCTGGCTGCCGGTGGAGAACGCGCGCGACCTCGTCACGTTCACGCTGCGCGACGACTGCCAAAATCCGGAAAACTGATATATCGGTTTTGGGAAGTGGTTGCGCGGCCGTCGAAAATAGAACGGGCGGAGTCCCCGAAAGGAACTCCGCCCGTGTGAGAAGAAGCGAACTCAGCCGTTGGCGGCGATGTCCGCCAGCACGGCCGCGATGGTCCGCACCGGAACGCCCGTGCCGCCCTTCGCGGTGTACCCGTACGGGCCACCCGTGTGGTACGCCGGGCCGGCGATGTCGATGTGCGCCCACTGCACGCCCTCGGCCACGAACTCGCGCAGGAACAGGCCGGCCGCGAGCATGCCGCCCCAGCGGTGGCCGGTGACGTTCGCCAGGTCCGCCAGGCGCGAGTCGAGGTCCGCTCGCAGCTCCTCCGGCAGCGGCATGGCCCACGCCGACTCGCCGACGGCGTTGCCGATCGCGGTGACGCGGTCGCGGAACTCGTCAGAGCCCATGACGCCCGCGGTGCGCTTGCCCAGGGCGACGACCTGCGCGCCGGTCAGGGTCGCGGTCTCGATCAGGTAGTCCGGGCCGTCCTCGCACGCGCGCACGATGGCGTCGGACAGGATCAGGCGGCCCTCGGCGTCGGTGTTGAGCACCTCGACGGTCTTGCCGCCGTACATGGTCAGCACGTCGCCGGGGCGGTAGGCGTCGCCCGACGGCATGTTCTCCGCCATCGGGATCGACGCGGTGATCTCCAGCGGGTACTTGAGCTTCGAGGCGAGCACCATGGTCGCGACGATCGCGGCGGCACCGGCCATGTCGGAGGTCATCTCGTCCATGCCCTGCGCGGGCTTGATCGAGATGCCGCCGGTGTCGAACGTGATGCCCTTGCCGACGAGCGCGACCTTCTTGACGGCCTTGGCGCCCTTGTAGGAGATGCGCACCAGGCGCGGCTGGCGCGAGGAACCGCCGCCGACGCCCAGGATGCCGCCGAAGCCCTGCTTCTTCAGCGCCTTCTCGTCGAGCACCTCGACGTCGAGACCGGCGGCGGAAGCCAGCTTCGCGGCGCGGTCGGCGAACGAGGCGGGGTAGAGGTCGTTCGGCGGCGTGTTCACGAAGTCGCGCGAGATGGCGACGGCTTCGGAGATCGCGACGGCGGCCTTCAGAGCGGCCTTGTTCTCCTTCGACGGGGCGGCGACGAGGTCGACCTTCGCGACCGCGCCCTCGCCCTTGTCGGACTTGTACTCGGTGAACGAGTAGGCACCGAGCAGCGTGCCCTCGGCGGCGGCAGCGACGTGCGGGGAAGCGAGCGTGTTCACAGCGCGCTTCTTGCCGGCCAGCGCGCGGGCGGCCACACCGGACGCGCGGCGCACCTGCTCCTCGCCTGCCGACTTGCCGAGGCCGACGGCCAGCACGAGCGGGGCGGCGAGCTTGCCGAAGGTCGGCACCTTCACGAGCTCGTCGGCCTTGCCCGAGGCGCGCAGGGTGCCCAGCACCTCGAGCAGCGCGCCGTCGAACGCGGCGTTGACAGCATCGGCACCGGGGGCGAGCTCCAGACCGTCCGCACCCTGCAGGGTGCCCACGACGACTGCGTCCGCGGCGGTGGTGCTCAGGTCACCTTCGGTGAGGGCCAGCTTCGGGGC
>NZ_VSRL01000420.1 GCF_012184385.1 Lentzea indica | reverse complement strand
CCAGCGTCGGCACCGGGTCGGAGTGCGACAGCACGACCTCGAGCGCGAGCATCACGCGCGAGAGCTCACCGCCGGACGCGCCCTTGTGCACCGGCAGGGCCGGAGCACCGGGATGCGAGATCAGCCGGAGCTCCACGTCGTCCACACCGGAAGACCCCGCGTGCAGGATCGACCGGCCGACCGGAAGCGCCTGCGCATCCCCGGTCTCGGCGTGGCGGGGGCGAACGGCGAGCTCGACCGAGGCGTGCGGCATGGCGAGGCCGTCGAGCTCCTCGGTGACGGCCTTCCCCAGCTCACCGGCGGCCTCGACACGCGCGGCCGTGACCTGCTCCGCAAGTGTTGCCAGCTCGACGGCCAGCTCGTCACGACGAGTGGCGAGCGCGGTGAGGGCTTCCTCCGAGGTGTCCAGCCCGTCCAGGCGAGCGCGGGCGTCGTTCGCCCACGCGATCACGCCGTCGATGTCCGCGGCGTACTTGCGGGTCAGGGCCTTCAGTTCGGCCTGGCGCTGCAGGACCTGCTCAAGACGACCGGGATCGGCTTCGAGGTGGTCCAGGTAGCCGGAGATCTCGGCGCCGACGTCGGCCAGCAGCGTCGCCGCTTCGACCAGCCGCGGTTCCATCTCGCGCAGCTTCGGGTCCTCGGACACCGACAGGCGGCGGGCGGCCTCGGAGATCAACCCCAGCGCGCCGGGGTTGTCCGGGTCGCCCTCCAGCGAACCGGACACCGCGAACTGGGCACCCTGGGCAGCCTCGCGCAGCTGGTCGGCGTCGGCCAGGCGACGAGCCTCGTCGTGCAGCTCGAGATCCTCGCCCTGCTTCGGGTCGACCGCGTCGATCTCGGCCAGCCCGTGCCGCAGCAGGTCGCCTCGCGGGCGAGCTCACGGGAGCGCTCGGTGCGTTCCTTCAGCTCGGCCGAAACACGCAGCCACTCCTCGCGGATGCTCTGGTACTCGCGCAACGGCTCTGCCACGTCGTCGCCGGCGAACCGGTCCAGCACGCCGCGCTGCTCGGTCGGGCGCATGAGACGTAGCTGGTCGTTCTGACCGTGCACGGCGATCAGCTGCTCGGCCAGTTCGGACAGCACACCGACCGGCACGGAGCGCCCGCCGACGTGGGCACGGGAGCGGCCGTCCGCGCCGACCGTGCGGATCGCGATCAGCGAACCGTCCTCGTCCGCCTCGCCGCCGACCTCCTCCGCCACCTTGGCGGCAGGGCTGCCCGCCGGGGCCTGAAAACGGCCCTCCACGACTGCCTTGTCGGCTCCGGTGCGCACACGGGAAGCCTCTGCCCGGCCTCCGCCGAGCAGGTGCAACCCGGTCACGACCATGGTCTTGCCCGCGCCCGTCTCACCGGTGACGACGGTGAATCCGGGATCGAGTTCAAGGGTGGCCTCGTCGATCACGCCAAGGCCATTGATGCGCATCTCGGCCAGCACAGGGCGAACCTTACTTGTCGGGTCCGACATTTCCGGATGGGACGTATCTCTGGGTGCACCATAACGAGCGAGTGCCGATGCACCGAGCGGCGCGATCAACCTGCCGATGGCCCCCGCCATCCCTTCACCGGCAGGGCGAACTTCTCGACCAGCCGGTCGGTGAACGGGGCCTGGCGCAGCCGCACGACCTTGAGCGGCACCTCGCCCTCCACGATCTCGATCCGCGCGCCCGCGGGCAGCTCGAACGTGCGCCGCCCGTCCGCGGACAGCGCCGCCGGGTGCCCGGTCTGTTCGATCTCGAACGCCACGTGCGACTTCGGCGAGACGACCAGCGGGCGGGCGAACAGCGCGTGCGCGTTGCTCGGCACCACCAGGATCGCCTGCACGTCCGGCCACACGACAGGTCCGCCGGCCGAGAACGCGTAGGCCGTCGAGCCCGTCGGCGTCGCACACAGCACGCCGTCGCAGCCGAACGCCGACACGGGCCGTCCGTCGACCTCGACGACGACCTCGAGGATGCGTTCGCGGATCAGCTTCTCGACGCTGATCTCGTTGAGCGCCCACGTCTTCACGACGACGTCGCCGTTGACCTTCGCGACGAGGTCGAGCGTCATGCGCTCTTCCACGAAGTAGTCGCGCTCCAGCACGTGGCCGACCGCCTCGTGCAACGCGTCCGAGTCGGCCTCCGCGAGGAACCCGACGCGTCCCAGGTTCACGCCCAGCACCGGAACCCGCGCCGGGCGGCCAGTTCGGCGCCGCGCAGCAGCGTGCCGTCACCGCCCAGCACCAGCACCAGCTCGGTGCCCTCGGCCGCGTGGTCGTCGGCGGGCACGACCTTGGTGCAGCACGACGGACCGAGGTCACGCGCCTCGTCGTCGAGCACCCGCGTCGTGACACCACCGACAGCGAGCCTGCCGGCCACCTGACGGGCGAGATCGATGTTGCTCTGGTGTCCGGTGTGGACGACCAGCAGGACTTCCCTCATTGGGGCCCTTCTTCGACGGCGGTGCGCACCATCTCTGCAGCATCGACGGGTTCGCCTTTGCGCAGCCAGAGGAAGTACTCGACATTTCCGGACGGGCCGGGCAGCGGGCTCGCGACGACGCCGTGCACTGCCAGACCCAGTTCCTGCGCTGCCTCGGTCACGTCGAGGACGGCTTCGGCCCGCAGCTCGGGGTCGCGCACGACGCCACCGGAGCCGAGGCGTTCCTTGCCGACCTCGAACTGCGGCTTGACCATGGGCAGCAGGTCGCCTTCCTCGTCGAGGCACGCGGCGAGTGCGGGAAGCACAAGCCTCAACGAGATAAACGAAAGATCGGCTACTACGAGTTCAACTTTGCCGCCGATGTCCTCGGGAGTGAGGGTGCGGACGTTGGTCTTGTCCTTCACCACGACCCGGTCGTCGGTCTGCAGCTTCCAGTCGAGCAGGCCCCTGCCGACGTCGGCCGCGACGACCTGCCGTGCGCCGTTGCGCAGCAGCACGTCGGTGAAACCGCCAGTGGATGCGCCCGCGTCCAGGCAACGCTTGCCCGTCGGGTCGATCTTGAAGCCTTCGAGCGCGCCGATCAGCTTGTGCGCGCCCCTGGACGCCCAGTTCGGGTCGTTGGAGAGATCTTTGACGACGACCGCGTCGGAGGTCTCCACGGCGGTCGCGGGCTTCGTCGCGACGGTGCCGCGCACCGTGACGCGGCCGTCCGCGACGAGTTGGCTGGCGTGCTCACGGGACCTGGCAAGCCCCCTGCGCACGAGTTCGGCGTCGAGCCGCACTCTGCGAGGCACTGTGCATCACACCTTGTCGATGCTCGACAGTGCGTCGGTGAGCGTCGCGTGCACGGCGTCGAACCGCGCCACGTGCTCGTCGAGGGGGACGTTCTCAAGCCCGTCAAGCCTCGCCAGCGCGCCGTCGATGGCGTCGGCCGGGTTGGGCGGCGGTCCGGGCAGGGGGTAGCTCACGGTCTTACGGTAGCCGATGGAGTACCGACAGGTCCGCGCCGACATACGTGGGCCTTTGCTCTTCCGGAAGCGCTTGCGCCTCTTCCGCGGTGGACACACCCGTGAGCACAAGCAGCGAGTCCATGCCCGCGTTGACCGCGCCCAGGATGTCCGTGTCGAGCCTGTCGCCGATCACCAGCGGCCGGTTCGCGCCGAGCTCCTTCGCCGCCTGCTGCAGCAGCGGGGTGGCGGGCTTGCCTGCGACGAGCGGCTCCTGGTCTGTGGCAGTCCTGAGGGCCGCGACGAGCGAGCCGTTGCCGGGGAGGAGACCACGCTCGGTGGGCAGGGTGGCGTCGACGTTGCACGCCACCCACAGCGCGCCGTTGCGGATCGCCACGGCGGCCTCGGCCAGCTCGCGCCAGCCGAGGTCCATGCTGAGGCCCTGGATCACCGCTGTCGCGCCCTGGGCCTCGTTGGTCGGGATGAGGCCGCGCTTGAGCACCTCCGCCTCAAGGGCCTTGGTGCCGAGCACGAGCACGGTGGAACGTTTCGGCAGGCGTTCGGCCAGCATGGCCGCGGCTGCCTGCGAGGAGGTGCTCACCTCGTCGACGCTCGTGGAGAACCCGAGCTCGACGAGGTGATCCGCGACCGCCTGCGGCGAGCGGGAGGCGTTGTTGGTGACGTACCGGATCCCGACGCCTTTGGTTCTGGCCAGGGCCACCGCCTCGGCGGTACCCGGCACGGCGTCATTTCCGCGGTAGACGGTGCCGTCGAGATCGATCAGCAATGCGTCGTACCGGTCCACCAACGTCTCGCTCACTGCTGCGCGGTCTCCTCCTGGGTCAACTCGAACGCGCGCTCGGCGGCGTCCGTCTCCCCTTCGTCGTCAGCCTCGGCGGCGTTGAGGAACCACTTGACCGCATCCTCGATCCGACCGGCCGCGGCCAGGTTGTCGGCGTAAGCGTAGAAGAGCCGCGCGGAGTAGGGGTTGCGCTGCCCCGGATCGAGATCCGGACCCTGCAACGCCACCACGGCCGCGTCGAGCTGCCCCATGTCGCGACGAGCGCCGGCCGCGACGATCCGCAGCTCGATCTCGTCCTCCTGGCTGAGGTCCTTGGCCGCCGGATCCTTGGCCAGGTCGATGGCCCGCTCCGGCCGCCCGAGCGCACGCTCGCAGTCGGCCATGATCGCGAGGGTGGCG
>NZ_VSRL01000041.1:15927-52413 GCF_012184385.1 Lentzea indica | reverse complement strand
CAAGGACTCCACAACTCCACCGAGCCAGAGTGCTCACCCACCAGCGGCCACAGGCCGAGCCTGCCAGAAACGGCCGGCTCAGCACTCATTAGCCGAGCCCGCCCTTCACACACAACGCCGGTGGGGTGGTCCCGTCACGAGTCGTGCTGACGCGTTTTGCCGCGCCCAGGGAGGAGAGTCAAGTCGACACGCTTTTCGTCGACTTGACTCTCCTCCCTGGGTGTGGCTGCCTCCGTGCGACTCGTGACGGGACCACCCCACACCCCAAACACCTACGCAACAGCAAGCCGCCAAAAGCAACAGGCGTGCCATCAACCCGCAGGCGGCGCTGGACAGGTCTTTGATCAGATTGGCGGGGTCTGGGGCGGAGCCCCAGGAAAACCCACCCCAACCGCCACACAACCACGCAACCCAACCACCTACGAACACGAAACCGGCAGCCGCCAACGACACAGGGGGACGACCATACGAAAAAACGGCGCCCGGACTAGGCTCACCCCCGTGAGCACCGCATACGGCATCGGCCTGGCCACAGTGACCCCAGACGGCACCGTCCTGGACACCTGGTACCCGTCCCCAACCCTGGGCGACGCAGAAGACGCAGGAGACCTGGGCACAACCCGCCTGTCGTCAGCGGAAATCGCAGAAACCCTGGGCGAATCGGCGGCCAAGCTCCTGGGCGAGGACCCGGAGCGAGACGTAGAGGTAGTAGGAGTCCGAGCAGCAATCAACCTCGAAGCCGCCCCACAAGACACCTACGACGTCTGGCTGAGGCTGCACCTCATCAGCCACCGCCTGATCAAGCCCCACGGCGCCAACCTGGACGGCCTCTTCGGCCTGCTCACCAACGTCGTCTGGACGAACCACGGCCCCTGCGCGGTGGACGGCTTCGAACAGACCCGTACGAGGCTCCGCACCAGGGGCCCGGTCACGGTCTACAGCGTCGACAAGTTCGCGAGGATGGTCGACTACGTGGTCCCGTCCGGCGTGAGGATCGGCGACGCCGACCGAGTCCGCCTGGGCGCCCACCTGGCGGCGGGCACCACGGTCATGCACGAGGGTTTCGTGAACTTCAACGCCGGCACCCTGGGCAGCAGCATGGTCGAGGGCCGCATCTCGGGCGGCGTCGTGGTCGGCGACGGCTCGGACGTGGGCGGCGGCGCCTCGATCATGGGCACCCTCTCAGGGGGCGGCAAGCAGGTCATCTCCCTGGGCGAACGCTGCCTGCTCGGCGCCAACGCGGGCCTGGGCATCTCGCTGGGCGACGACTGCGTGGTGGAGGCCGGCCTCTACATCACCGCGGGCACCAAGGTCACGCTCCCCGACGGCGAGGTCGTCAAGGCCATCACCCTCAGCGGCCAGTCGAACCTGCTGTTCATCCGGGACTCGGTGACCGGCACGGTGAAGGTCAAAGCCCGCAAGGGCACCGGCGTGGAACTGAACGCCGCACTGCACGCGAACGACTGAGAGAGAAATCGATGTCTGGGGCCCGGTCTGCTGAGGCAGGCTGGGCCCGTGCCATCTTGAGGCACTATCCGAGGAGGTGCACGTGCTGAAACAGCGGATCGAGTTGAACGCTCGCGCCGCGATCGAGCGTGCCCTGGAGGGAGCGCAGTCGGAGGACTCCTTCGTGGAGTTCAAGACGCAGTGGCCGATCGACCACGGCAAGGCCGCACGCCAGATCGCCGCGCTGTGCAACGCCGCGCGCGGGTCGGAGGCGATGTGGATCGTCGGCGTCGACGAGAAGGGCCGGTACGTCAAAGGCGCCCTGGCCGAGGAACTCTCCAGCTGGTGGCCGAAGGTCGAAAGCCACTTCGACGGCGTCGCGCCCGGCCTCACCACTGTGGCGTTCAACTGGTCGTCGGGCAGGACCGTGGTCGTCCTGAGCCTTCAAACCGACAGCGCCCCGTACGTGTTCGTCACGAAGAAAGAGCCCTACAGCAGGGAAATCCCGTGGCGCTCAGGCGAACGCACGAGAAGCGCCAGACGTGGAGAAGTGCTGGAACTGCTGGTGCCCAAGCTGGACATGCCCGGCTGGGAGTTCGTCAGCGCCCGCGCCACGCTCAGCCAGCACTCGCCGACGCTGAGGTTCGAGGGCGACCTCTACCTGGAGACGAACCAGCCGCTGTCGTTGCCACACCACAGGTGTCACTCGTACGCGACGTACGGGCTCGACAGCGAGACGGTCGACCTGGCGTTCAGCTTCCGCACGAACACGCGGGACGTGCGGGCGGTCGAGCGCGTCGTCCGGATCGCGGAACCGTCGGTGCTCCACGTCAGCGCGGACGCCGACGTGGAGCTGGACGCGTTTCAGGATCTCTGGGACCTGCACTGGCACCTGGTGCTGGGCCTGGGCCTCAGCGGCGAGGAGATCAGCACCAGTGTCCGGCTCACCACGGACTCGGTGCCGCCGAACCAGTTCACCCGCAGGGTCTGGTCGGCTCTCAAGCCCTGATGTGCCGGGCCGCAGCCGCGAACCGCTCGCCCGCTGGGCCTTGACCGCGCCTCAAGCCTTGAGGCGCTCGGCGGCCGCGGCGATCCGCTCGTCGGTGGCCGTGAGCGCGATCCGCACGTGCTGGGCGCCAGCTGGGCCGTAGAACGTGCCGGGAGCCGCGAGAATGCCGCGATCGGCCAGCCAGGAGATCGTCTCCCAGGCGTCCTCACCGCGTGACGACCACAGGTAGAGCCCCGCCTCGGAGTGCGACACGGTGAACCCGGCCGCCTCCAGCGCCGGCTTCAGCACCTCGCGACGGGCGAGATACCGCGAGCGCTGCTCGGCGACGTGCGCGTCGTCCTCCAGGGCGGCCCGCATGGCCTCCTGCACCGGACGCGGCACGATCATCCCTGCGTGTTTGCGAAGCTCCAGCAAACCCGAGATCAGCTCAGGGTCACCGGTGATGAACCCGGCCCGATAGCCCGCCAGCGACGACGACTTCGACAGCGAGTGCACGGCGAGCACACCGTCGAAGGAGTCCACAACGGACGGATGCAGCACCGACACCGGCGAGGCGTCCCACGGCAGAGCCAGGTAGCACTCGTCCGACGCCACCACGGCACCGACAGCGCGAGCGGCGGCAACGGCGTCACGCAGCTGCTCTGCCGACAACACGCGACCGGTCGGGTTCGACGGCGAGTTCAGCCACACCAGCCGAGTGCCCGCCGGCGGCTTCTCACCATCGGCGAGACGCACGACGATCGCGCCAGCTAGCAGCGCGCCCACCTCGTAGGTCGGGTACGCCACGGAGGGCACGGCCACGATGTCGCCGGGCCCGACGCCGAGCAGGGTGGGCAGCCACGCCACGAGCTCCTTGGAGCCGATCGTGGGCAGCACCGCGTCAGCCGAGAGTCCGACGATCCCGTAGCGCCGCTCGACGGCGGCGACGAAGGCCGCGCGCAGCTCTGGCGTGCCGTGGGTGGTCGGGTAACCGGGGATGTCGGCGACCGACGACAGTGCGGACTGGATCACCGCGGGAACCGGGTCGACGGGCGTGCCGACCGACAGGTCGACCACGCCACCCGGGTGCTTGCGCGCCTTGGCGGCGTGGTCAGCCAGGGAGTCCCACGGGAAGTCCGGCAGCGCCGGCCCCCTGCGCGAAAGAATCAATGCCCCTCAGCCTGCGGCTCGAGCTCCTTGATCATCGGCGGGTCGGCGCTCACCTTGCCGACCTTCGACGCGCCACCGGGCGAACCGAGCTCGTTGAAGAAGTCCACGTTGGCCTTGGTGTAGTCCTTCCACTCATCGGGGACGTCGTCCTCGTAGTAGATGGCTTCCACCGGGCACACGGGTTCGCACGCGCCACAGTCCACGCACTCGTCGGGGTGGATGTAGAGCATCCGGTCGCCTTCGTAGATGCAGTCGACGGGGCACTCTTCGATGCACGCCTTGTCGAGCACGTCCACGCACGGCTGGGCGATCACATAGGTCACTGCGCTCTCCAACTTCCTCTGGTCCACACCGCGCAAGCCGGAGAGTACGCGGCACGTTCGAGTATCACCCGGTCAGGCTTGCCTTAGCTGCACGGTGTGCCACGTCACAACACCTGCCCATAAATTCCCTGGCCAACGGAGTCAGGATGAACGTGTGCACACCGTGGATCACCTGGAGTCGCTCTGCGCGCGAGCATGGCCCGCCCTGGCAGAAGTCCCGCTCGGAAACTGGTTGATGCGCGCGGCCGCCGGCTTCACCGGCCGCGCCAACAGCACGCTGACCTGCGGTGATCCCGGCCTGCCGATCCCGGGTGCGCTGACCGTCATCGAAGGGTTCGCGCGAGAGCACGGCATCAAACCCACTGCTCATGTAGTCAACGGCTCAGTGCACGAACAGGCGATCGCGGCTTCAGGCTGGCGCGTCGATCTCGATCATCCGGGCGGCGCGGAGTCGCAGGTGATGACCGGCCCGCTGGAGAAGTTCGCCGACGGCGTGGCCGAGAATCGTGATCTTCCCGGATGGTGGGAACTGACGGCAGGATCCGAGGTCTCCTCCGCCCAGCGGCACGTGCTCGGCAGCGGTGGCAACGTGTGCTTCGCGAGCATCATCGAGAACGACACGGTGATCGCGGCTGTGAGGGGCGCCGTCGTCGAAGACCTGCTGCATGTCGCCCGCCTCGCCGTGCGGCCGTCACACCGCCGCCAGGGCCTCGCGAGGCGCCTCATGGGCGAGCTGGCGGGCTGGGGCCTGGAGCAGGGCGCCACGACGTGCGTGCTGCAGGTCGCCGAGCACAACGAGCCGGCGATCAGGTTGTACGAGGAGCTCGGCTGCACCGAGCACCACCGCTACCGCTACTGGATCCCCGCGGTCTCGTAGAGACCCGGCCGGTGCGCCGCGTTGCGGGCCATCACGGCCCCCACGGCGACCGCGCCCGGCAGCGCGCCACCCGCGATCAGCAGGAGCGTGCGCCAGTCGCCCAGCAGGAACTGACCGTTGCCGCCCGGCTCGAGGAAGCCGAGCGTGAAGATCGTGAAGAACCACACGATGAGCGGGGCCGCGGCGGCCGCGACCCGCCCTGACAGGGTGGCCGCCCACTGCACCAGCATCGGCGTGGTGATGACGGCCACCGCGATTGTGATCGGGAACGGGATGTCGCCCAGGCGCGGCAGCAGCGTGCCGTCCAGGCGGACGGGCAGGAAGAACGTTTCGAGCACGGCGAGCACTGCTGCCTCGACGCACAGAAGCAGCAGAAGCAGCACTCGCGAGCTAACGCTCACCCAATCCTCCGAACAAGTCTGTGGCCGCGCCCTCCGCCGAGCCCTTGGCGAGCACGTAGAACTCGCTGCCGACCAACGGCTGTGCAACGCCGTTCGACAACGCATAGCCGGCGTCCCACACGCTGACCTGTGTCGAGTGTGCACGCAACGCACGGCGCTTTGCCGCCAGGTGCTCGGACACGTCGATCACGGTCGTGATGTCCTCGTCCGGGGTCACCGGCAGCTCGCCGGGCTCCGGCAGCCGGAACGACTCGGGGACGTTCTCCAGCGCGGCCACACCGGCCTTCGTGGCGTCGCGGGACGTCACCGCGTAGAAGACCCGCTCGACCTCGGAGACCTGGGCGCACGCGGCCACCGTGATCTCGTGCGCGCGGATGTGGTCCGGGTGGCCGTAGCCGCCGAACGCGTCGTAGCTGACGACGACCTGAGGCTTGACCTCGCGCAGGATCTCGACGAGCTGGGCGGTCTGGTCGTCCAGCGAGCCCTGGATGAACGCGCGCGCGTGCGCGTTGGACGGCACGTCGACCATGCCGGAGTCGCGCCAGCGGCCGATGCCACCGAGGAATCTGTGGTCCGTCACGCCGAGCGCGGCGCAGGCTGATCTCAGCTCACCCACGCGGTACCCGCCCAGCTGGTCGGCGGCGTCGGCGGCCAGATGCGCCAGCGCGGGCGGGATGATCTCGCCTTCTTCGCCCAGCGTGCAGGTCACGACGGTGACGTGCGCGCCGGCCGATGCGTAGCGCGCGATGGTGCCGCCGGTCCAGAGACTCTCGTCGTCCGGGTGGGCGTGCACGAAGAGCAACCGAGGTGGGGCAGTCAGCGTCACCGGAAAAGAGTAAAGGCCGCCTTCACCTGATGATAAAGGCGGCCTTTGCTAAGGATCTCAATTGGTCTGTAAGGCTTCTAAACCACGGAGCGTTCCTCGGCGAAGTGGCACGCGGACAACGTTCCGTCCGGCGCACCCCGCCTTTCCAGCTTCGGTTCTTCGGTGGCGCAGATGTCCTGCGCCTTCCAGCACCGGGTGCGGAACCGGCAGCCCGACGGCGGATTGACGGGCGACGGCACGTCACCGGTGAGTACGATCCGCTGGCGTTGGCGCTCCTGCTTGGGATCGGGCATCGGCACCGCGGACAGCAACGCCTGCGTGTACGGGTGCATCGGCCTGTTGTAGATGGCCTCGCGCTCGCCCATCTCGATGATCTTGCCGAGGTACATCACCGCGACGCGGTCGGAGATGTGCCGCACCACCGAGAGGTCGTGCGCCACGAACAGGTACGCCAGCCCGAGCCGTTCCTGCAGTTCCTCCAACAGGTTCACGACACCGGCCTGTACCGAGACGTCCAAAGCGGACACCGGCTCGTCCAGCACCAGGAAGCGCGGGTTGAGCGCGAGCGCCCGCGCGATGCCGATGCGCTGCCGCTGACCGCCGGAGAACTCGTGCGGGTAGCGGTTGCGGTGCTCGGAGTTGAGACCCACGAGCTCCATCAGCTCGTTGACCCGCCTCTGCACGCCGCCCTCGACACCGTGGATCCGCAACGGTTCCGCGATGATGTCGTTGACCTGCCACTTGGGGTTCAGCGACGCGTACGGGTCCTGGAAGACGATCTGGATGTCCTTGCGCAACGGACGCAACTGCTTGTTGCTCATGGAAGTGAGCTCGCGGCCCTCGAACTTCACCGAGCCCGAGGTCGGCTTGTGCAGCTGCAGGATCGCGCGTCCGGTCGTGGACTTGCCACAGCCGGACTCGCCAACCAGGCCGAGCGTCTCACCGGGGTGCAGCGTGAACGACACCCCGGACACGGCCTGCACCGTGCCGATGTTGCGCGGGATGATTCCGTTGCCCCGCACGGGGAACTCCTTGACGAGGTCCGTGACCTCCAACAGCGGAGCGGTCACTTCGACTCCTCATCAGACACCAAAGATCCGTGCACGGTGGTCACTTCGAGCGACTCGTCGGGGTTGGCCGCGGCGAACACCGCCGGGTTCTCCACCGTGCCGATCTCGTCGTGCAGGAACAGCTTCTGCGGCCGATCGATGGTCGCGAGGTGCTCCCAGCGGTGGCACCGCGTCGTGTGGTTCGCCGCGCCGGCCTCTTCCAGCTCCGGCTCCCACTCGTGGCACACGTCGATGACGAGCGGGCAACGCGGCGAGAACGAGCACCCGGTCGGCAGGTTCACCAGGGACGGCGGCGCGCCCTTGATCGGGGTGAGCCGCTTGCCCAGGGTGGCCGGGTTCGGCACGGAGCCGAGAAGCCCGACCGTGTAAGGCATCCGAGGCCGTTCGAAGACGTCGTCGACAGGGCCGGACTCGACCACGGTGCCGCCGTACATCACCTGCACGCGGTTGACCATGCCCGCGACCACGCCGAGGTCGTGCGTGATCATGACGATCGCCGCGTCGGTCTCGGACTGCAGGCGCAGCATGGTGTCGAGGATCTGCGCCTGCACCGTCACGTCGAGCGCGGTGGTCGGCTCGTCGGCGATGATCACGCTGGGGTCGTTGATGATCGCCATCGCGATCACTACGCGCTGCCGCATGCCGCCGGAGAACTCGTGCGGGTACTGGGCAGCGCGCCTGTCCGGCTGCGGGATGCCGACCAGTTCCAGCGCCTCGACCGCCTTGGCCCACGCCGCCTTCTTGGAGACGTTGTGGTGCGCGCGGTAGGTCTCCGCGAGCTGCCACCCCACGGTGTAGACGGGGTTCAGCGACGTCATCGGGTCCTGGAAGATCATCGAGATGTGCTTGCTGCGGAACGGCTGCATCTGCTTGTAGGTGCGGCCGTTCAGCTCCTCACCGCGATAGCGGATCGAACCTTCGATGATCGCGTTCTTGGGCAGCAGGCCCATGATCGCCATGGAGGACACGGACTTGCCGGAGCCCGACTCGCCGACGATGCCCAGCACGTCACCGGGGTTGAGGTCGAACGAGACGTTGCGCACGGCACGGACGTCGCCGTCGTCGGTCGGGAACGTGACCGACAGGTCCTTGACCGAGAGCAGCGGTGCGGTGGTGTTGGAGGGCAGGAAGTCCTCCGACAGTTCGGAAACAGTCGTCATCAGGCACGCACCTTCGTCTGCCGCGGGTCGAACGCGTCGCGTAGGCCGTCACCGATGAAGTTGACGGCCAGGGAAAGCGACACGAGCACGATGAACGGACCCCAGAACAGCCACGGCCGGTTCATGAACTGCCCGTAGTTCTCCAGCACGATCACGCCGAGCGAGGTGTCCGGCGGCTGGACTCCCAGTCCCAGGAACGACAGCGCGGCCTCCGTCAGCACCGCGGCGGCGATCGCCAGCGTGGCGTTGACCGTGATGCTGCCGATCATGTTCGGCACGAGGTGCTTGAAGATGATGCGCGGAGTGCTGGCGCCACAGGCTCGTGCCGCTTCGACGAACTCCCGCTGTGCCAGGGAAAGCGTCTCGCCGCGGGTGATGCGGGCGATCTGCATCCAGGCGAACGCGGCAAGCACCAGCGCGACGACGTACCAGCTGCCGGAGAAGCCCTTCACGACGATCGCGGCGACCGCGATCTGAGGGATGATCAGCAGGAGGTCGACCAGGCGCATCAGCGCCGTGTCCACGAAGCCGCGCAGATATCCGGCCAGAGCACCGAAGGTCACGCCGACCGCGGTCGCCAGGGCGGCCACGATCAACGCGATCTGCAGCGAGTAGGCGGTGCCGCGCATGAGCAGCGCCAGCATGTCCTTGCCGACCTGCGTGGTGCCGAGCGGGTGGGTGCCGCTCATCGGCTGGTACGACTTGCTGGACACGTCCTCGAAGTCATAGGTCCAGATGAACGGGCCGACGAACGCGAACAGCACGAGGAAGACGAAAACGGTGAGGCTCACCATCGCGAGCCGGTGGCGCAGGAAGCGCCGCAGGACGAGCTGGCCCTGTGTGCGGGTCTTGGTGGCGTCGAACTCGTGGGAGTCGGACTGCGGAGCGCTGTTGACCACGCCGCCCTCGGACGCCAAGTTGATGTTAGCCAAGGCGAATCCTAGGGTCGAGGACGCCGTACACGACGTCGGCGATCAGGTTGAACAGCACGATCAACGTCGCGGTGACCGCGAGCCAGCCCATCAGCATCGGCGGGTCGAACTGGCGCACGGAGTTCACCAGCAACGTGCCCATGCCGGCCCAGCCGAACACGGTCTCGGTGATGATCGCGCCGGACAACACGGCACCGAAGTTCAGCGAGAACAGCGTGGCGACGGGGATGAGCGCGTTGCGGAACGCGTGGCGGAAGATCACCCGGCTCTGCGAGATGCCCTTCGCCCGCGCGGTGCGCACGAAGTCCGAGTGCAGGATCTCCAGCATGGACGCACGTTCGAACCTGCTGTACGCAGCGAAGCTGATCAGCATCAGCGCGAGCGTCGGCAGCAGGAACGTGCCGGTGTACTTGAAGATCACTTCACTGAAGCTGCCGCTGAAGCCACCCGGCCGCGGCCGCGGTGGTGAGCCACCGGTCCAGCCCCATCGACTCCAGAACGTTGTTGAACTGGATGCCGTAGTTCTTCACGATGACCGCGACGCAGAAGATCGGCATCGAGAACATGAGGAACGCGGTGCTGGTGGCGAGGTAGTCGAAGATCGAGTACTGGCGCACGGCGGCGAGCACGCCGACCGAGACACCCAGTGTGAGAGCGAGAAGTTCGGCGCCGATGACGAGGCGTCCGGTCGTCCACAGCGCGTCGGTGACGGCCGGGAAGACAGCGGTCTTGGCCTGGCCGAGGGCGATGCTCTGGCCCCAGTCACCGGACAGGAAGTCGGTGAGCCAGTTCCAGTAACGCACGATCACGGGCTTGTCCAAGCCCAGGGCGATCTCCGCGGCCTTGATGTCGGCTTCGGTGACGCCAGGCCGGAATCGCATTTCCGCCAAGGGGTTGCCGGCGGTGGCGACGAGGACGTAACAGGCGAAGCTGCCGATCAGGAGGATCGGTATCGAGATCAGCAGCCGTCGAATGATGTAGCGGATCACGGCGGGGCTCCTAGGGGGCAACCCGGCTCGGGCGGGGCCGGACTCGTGGTCCGGCCCCGCCCGGTCAGGCGTTGCGCACTTCAGCTATGGCGAATTACTTGGTCTGCCACTCGTTGGCGTTCCACAACGCGCCGTAGTAGCTCTGGAAGTACACGCGGTCGAGACCCTTGAAGGCCCACATGTTCGGCATCTGGAACAGCGGGAGCGAACCGTAGGCGTTCGCGATCTCCTCATCGGCCTTCTGGAAGTACTTGAGCGAGTCCGCGATCGTCGTCTGGGACACGCCCGACTTGAAGGCCTCGTCCGCCGCCGGGACGCTCAGGTTCTGCCAGTTCTGGCCACCGCCGGTCTCGTAGATCGACTTCTTGTCGCTCTTGAGAGGGCCACCGGACCACGCGAACAGCGCGACGTCGTAGTCACCCTGGCTCACGCGCTCGTCGAGGAAGTTCGGGTCGGTGTCGTCCTTGATCTCGATGCCGGCTTCCTTGCACTGACCCTGGACCAGCTCGACGGTCTGCTTGCGCCGCGGGATGTCGGTGTGGCTGATCCGGAAGGAGGCACGCACGCCGTCCTTCGCGAACACGCCGTCGGCACCCTGCGTCCAGCCCGCGTCACTGAGGATCTTCTTCGACGCGGCCGGGTCACCCTTGGCCTTGTCGCCGTAGACGTCCTTGTAGCCCTCGTCCTTCGGGAAGAAGATCAGGCTGCCGAGCGGCTTGGCGTCGGCCTGCACTTCGGTGATCAGCTTGTCGATGATGTCCTGGCGCTTGACGCACATGAAGAAGGCCTTGCGGACCTCCTCCTTGGACAGCACCGGGTGCTTCATCTGGATGTCGAAGTGCTCGAACGACAGGCCGGGGCCCGCGCCGAACGTGATGCCCTGGGCGTTGAGGCCCTTCAGCTTCGTGGCGGCGTTCGCGTCGGGCTGGGCCATGGAGTTGACGGCGACCTCACCGTTCTCCAGCGCCTGCGCCTGCGCGACGGGGTCCGAGACCGCCTTCAGCACGATCTTCTCGGGTCCGCCGGGCTTGCCGACCCACTTGGGGTTGCGCTCCAGCGTCACCGACTGGTTCGGCTCGAAGCCCGTCAGCACGTACGGACCGGCGCCCGGCATGAGCTCCTTGGTGAAGCCGTTCCACTTCTCGTTCCAGAAGTCAGCAGCCTTCTGGATGTCAGCGGCGGCGCTGTCCTTGTTCAGCTTGGTGACATCGGCGATGCCGGCGGTCTTCTCCAGGATGTGCGCGGGAAGAACGTCGTTGTTGAACAAGCCGATGTAGTCCGGGTAAGGCGCGGCGAACGTGCCGACGAACGTCTGGTCGTCCTTGCACTCACCGGTCATCAGGTCGTAGCCGGTGCTGCCGGCCGGCTTGAAGTACTTGCTCGCGTCAGCCTTCTTCGCCGAGTTGCTCTGGGTGAACCAAGCCATGTAGAAGTCGTCGCAGTCCCAGGCCTCGCCGTCGGACCAGCTGACGCCCTTCTTCAGCTTCCAAGTGACAACCTGCGGAGACTTCGAGGTGACCTCGACGCTCTCCATCACGTCCTTGTTCAGGCTGTACTTGTTGTTGCCGTTCAGGATGTGCGCACCAGGCTGCACGAGGACCAGCGCGAACGTGTTGTAGGACTGGTTCGCGTCCTCGGTCGCGTTGTTGTACGCGGTGAACGGCTTGTCCGTCGACACCACGATCTGGCCGCTCTGCTTCGTCTCCGGCGCGGTGTAGCCGTCCGCGGACTCACCGCGGGCGACCGCCATCTCCGCGATGGTGGCGTCGCCACCATCAGCATCGTTGGTCCCGCCGCCACCACCGCACGCACCCAGCACGAGAGACGCGCTGGCAACCAGCGCAATCGCCGGAAGTGCTTTGGTTCTCCTCATCGACACGTGCCCTCCTAGCACTGGGCGGCCGTGGCCAGGTCGGCATGCACGCCCATAAACCGAGATGTGCCAAATGCGCCCCGAACCGGCACATCGTGGGCAGCACGGTAAGAACCTGGTGAGGGAGCGGTCACTACCTGACAGGGCGATCGTGACCCAATGGAAACAGGTTGTAGCGCGCCGCGATGGCCCGATTACCGGGCGCCAGCGTTCGTTGACCGGGCGAATGAAATTCTGTCAACGACGGCGGCCGAACGTAGCAACGAGGGAATCGTCCGCGCAACGGTTTTCCCACCCGTTGGCTACTTGTCGAGACGCCGCCACTCGGGTGCACCGCTGAGCACGCCGGCCAGCGGCGCGCCGGTGTCGACCCCCGAAACGGTGGGCAACACACCAAGTAGATCGACTACCTGGAACAACGGCACCGAAACGGCCTGAGCCTGGATCTGCGGCTCGATCCGCACCAGCACGTCCGACAGCAGCACCTTGCCGTTCAACGCGGCGTCGATGTCCGTCTGGATCGCCGGGTCGCAGAACCCGGCCGGGTTCTGCGGGCTGGGCGTGGCCCCGTCCGGCGCGTCGCCGACACACCCGTACGCACTCGCCAGCCCCGCCGCCGAGTCACCGGCGTCCACCCGCGGCACGACGGCGATGTCGATGTCCTTCTCGGTGAGCTGCTTGCTGAACAGGTCCTCGGCGTTCGGCGTGACGACCTCGGAGGCGATGCCGCGCTCGGTGAGCTGCGCCTTGATCCGGTTCGCGATGCTGACGTACGGCTCGGACTTCTCCGGCGCGGCGATCTTGAGCTTGAGCGGCTTGCCGGCCTTCTGCCACTCGGTTCCGGTCTTCACGTACCCGGCCTCGGTGAGGAGCTGGTCGGCGACAGCGGCGTTGAGCGTGTTGCCCGTGATGGTCGCCTGGTACCCGGCGCGGCTCGGCGGCACGACGTACGAGTCGGCCCGGAACTGCGTGCTCGGCCCGCTCTGGGTGCCGGACGCGATCAGCGCGTCCCTGTCGAGCGCGGCCACGATCGCTTTGCGCGCTTTGACGTCCGCGAGCTGCTGACTGGCCGGCCGGAGCAGGACCTGCACGACCTCGTTGCGCGGCACGGGTTTCGTGGTGAGGTTCTGGATGTCCTTGAGCAGGTTCACGTCCGCGGCGTCGGCCCTGAGCAGAACAGCCTGATTGTCCCCTTTGGACAATGACTCGGCCATCGCGCTGTGCGTGGCACGCCTGATCACGACCCGGTCGAGCGTCGTCGGCACCTCCCAGTACCGATCGCTGCGCTCGAGCACGACCTCACCGCGCGCTCGTCGAGCGAGCGCATCTGGAACGGCCCCGCGGTGGCGGGGAAGCCGGTGCTCAGGACGTTCGACCACGTGCCGGGAGCGTCCTTGAGGAGGTGCGCGGGCAACAGGTTCGCGAAGAGCGACCGCCAGCCGGGGAACGGCTTGCCGAACGCGACCTCGACGACCTTGCCGCCTTCACGCGCGGTGATGTTGTTGATGAGCCGGTAACCCGCCGGATCCACAACACCGGGCTCGACGCGCATACGCTGCCACAGGTAGTAGAAGTCCTCGGCGGCGATCGGCGCGCTGTCGGACCAGCTGGCGTCCTTGCGAATCGTGTAGGTGACCGTGAACGGCTCGGCCTTGGTGACCTTCGCGCTCACCATGATGCTCCGGTCGAGCTGCGGGGCGCCGTCCGCGCCCGGCCGGAAGACGGATGGCAGCAGGAGCGAGCTCAGCGCGGTCGTGATGGGGCTCTGGGCCGCGAGGGAGTGCGGGTTGTAACCGCCGGCCACGTCGTCGACGCCGACCACGATCTCGGTGACCTTCGGCCCCGTGGTGGTGATGACGGGGGCCTCGGACTTCGGGACCAGGGGCGGAGGCGGCGCGTTCGTGCACGCCGCGGCTGTGCCGCACAGGACGGCAGCAGCCAGCACTCCCCCGAGTCGCCTCATGGTCCTCACATTGCCAGAAGAACGGTGGTGACGTTCGGGCAACCCAAGTTTTGTCACCCGCGCCACTAGAGTGGACGTGCCGGGTGGATGGAGGGTTGCTCGCACGGTGGGTAGTACGGCTCACCTGGTCGGGTGGTTCGCCCTGGGATCGGCTGGTTTTCGGTCGTTGAAACGCCGCCCCGGACACGACGAAGGGCGGCCAGGCCACTGGCCCAGCCGCCCCGTCAGGCGTTACGTCAGCGTCGGACTCAGCCGCGCTGCTTCAACTTCGAGCGCTCACGCCCACGCAGGTTCGCGTCCAGCGTCACCTTGCGCACGCGCACGACCTCCGGCGCCACCTCGACGCACTCGTCGACGGCGCAGAACTCCAGCGCCTCTTCGAGCGACAGCTTGCGCGGGCGGGCCAGCGTCTCCATCACGTCGGCGGTGGAGGTGCGCATGTTCGTGAGCTTCTTCTCACGGCACACGTTGACGTCGAGGTCCTCGGAGCGCGGGTTCTCGCCCACGACCATGCCCTCGTACGCGTCCGCGCCCGGCTCGACGAAGAACGTGCCGCGGTCCGCGAGCTGGATCATCGCGTAGGCGGTGACCGAACCGGTGCGGTCGGCGACCAGCGAGCCGTTGTGACGGGTGCGGATCTCGCCGGCCCACGGGCCGTAGCCCTCGGCCACGGCGTTCGCGATGCCGGTGCCGCGGGTCTCGGTCAGGAACTCGGTGCGGAAGCCGATCAGGCCACGCGACGGCACGACGTAGTCGAGCTTGATGCGGCCCGAGCCGTGACCCGACATGTTCTCCATGCGGCCCTTGCGGTTCGCCAGGAGCTGCGTGATCGCGCCGAGGTGCTCCTCCGGCGCGTCGATCGTCAGACGCTCGAACGGCTCGTGGATCTTGCCGTCGACCATCCGCGTGACGACCTGCGGCTTGCCGACGGTCAGCTCGAAGCCCTCGCGGCGCATCTGCTCGACCAGGATGGCCAGCGCCAGCTCACCGCGGCCCTGCACCTCCCAGGTGTCGGGACGCTCGGTCGGCAGCACGCGGACCGACACGTTGCCGACGAGCTCGGCGTCGAGGCGGGCCTTGAGCACGCGCGCGGTCAGCTTGGTGCCGCCGTTGCGACCGGCGAGCGGCGAGGTGTTCACACCGACGGTCATCGAGATGGCGGGCTCGTCGACGGTGATCCGGGTCAGCGGACGCGGGTCGTCGACGTCGGCGAGCGTGTCACCGATGGTGATCTCCGCGATGCCGGCGATGGCGACCAGGTCGCCCGCGCTGGCCTCTTCCGCGGGGATGCGGTCGAGCGCCTCGGTGATGAGGAGCTCGGTGATCTTGACGCGCTGCGTCGTGCCGTCTTCACGGCACCAGGCGACGATCTCGCCCTTGCGCATCTTGCCCGCGGCGATGCGGCAGAGCGCGATGCGGCCGAGGAACGTCGAGGCGTCGAGGTTCGTCACCAGCGCGCGGAGCGGGGCGTCGACCTCGACGACCGGCGCCGGGATGTGGTCGAGCAGGACCTGGAACAGCGTGTCCAGGTTCTCCTCGTCCGGCAGGCCGCCGTCCTCCGGCTGGGTGAGCGACGCGCGACCGGCGCGCGCGGAGGCGAACACGACCGGCAGGTCGAGCACGGAGTCGTCCGCGCCCACCTCGGTCGCGAGGTCGAGCAGCAGGTCGTGCGTCTCTTCGACGACCTCGGAGATCCGGGCGTCGGGACGGTCGACCTTGTTGACGAGCAGGATGACGGGGAGACCCGCGGCCAGCGTCTTGCGCAGCACGAAGCGGGTCTGCGGCAGCGGGCCCTCGGACGCGTCGACGAGCAGCACGACGCCGTCGACCATCGCGAGCGCACGCTCGACCTCGCCACCGAAGTCGGCGTGGCCGGGGGTGTCGACGACGTTGATGACGACATCGCCGTCAGGGGTGTGGCGACGAACAGCGGTGTTCTTCGCGAGGATCGTGATGCCCTTCTCACGCTCGAGCTCGCCGGAGTCCATGACCCGGTCGACCAGCTCGGCACGCGCGGAGAAGGCACCAGACTGACGCAGCATGGCGTCGACCAGCGTGGTTTTGCCGTGGTCGACGTGCGCGATGATCGCGACGTTGCGCAGGTCAGTGCGCGTCTGAAGACCGGGCGCGGTGGCCGTGGGCACGCAGAACTCCTAGAGCTTCGAAGGCGTTGGAGGGGCTCGCGCCGGACACGTCAATGCGCACAGCCGTACACCAGAGTACCGGCTGCGTCGGCATTACCACACAAGAGTGCCTAGTGAAGTGAGCCTCACCTACTCTAGCGACACGTGTCGGAGTGGAGTGCAACCAGTGGGTAAAAAGCTCAAGAAGAAGTGCTGCCGGTCGAAGCCTCAGTGCAAGCGCTGCCCGGTGCCCTTCCTGCTCAAGGAGCGGGACAAGGCCAGGAAGAAGGCTGCGAAGAAGGCGGAGAAGGCGGCCAAGAAGGCGCTGAAGAAGGCCGCTTGAGAGCCGACCGGGTGCGCGCGTACGTCGACAAGGCGCTCGACCTCCTCGAGCGGCACTCCATGGAGAGCACGAAGGCCGACTGGCCCGCACTACGTGCTGAAGCTCACCTCGCCACGGCCGGCGCGAGCGCTCCTGAGGACACCTACGCCGCGATCCGTCAGGTGATCGCCACGCTCGGCAACCCGCACACCCACCTGATCACGTCCCACCGCGCAGGCGCGTCACCGAAGGTGACCGTCCCAACGGGCCGGATGATCGGTTCCACCGCGCACCTGCTGCTTCCACGAACCGCGTCCCGGAACCGCTCGGCCTACGTCACCGCGGGTCTCAAGGTCATGCGCGGCCTCATCACGCGGCGGCCTTCCGGCTGGGTGGTCGACCTGCGCGGCAACGGCGGTGGCGACATGTACCCGATGCTCACGGTGGCGTCGCCGCTGCTCGGCGAAGGCAAGACCGGCGCGTTCGTCACACCGGACGGCACCACGACCGAGTGGGGCATCCGCGCCAGGCACGTCTACCAGGGCCGGCGCAGGACGTTCGTGTTCAGGAGGATCCCGAAGCCGGCGAACCGGCCGGTGGCGGTGCTGACGAACGGGAGAACGGCCAGTTCCGGCGAGGCCGTGCTGGTCTCGTTCCTCGGCGCGGAGAACGTCCACACCTTCGGCGAGCCGACCGCCGGTTTCGCGACGGCCAACCAGACGTTCCCGCTCCCTGACGGCGCGCGGCTCGCGATCACCACCGCGCACATGGCCGACCGCACCGGACGCACCTACGGCAACGCGCCGATCGCGCCGATGACGCTGGTCTCGAACTCAGGCGACATCCACGATCGCGTGCTCGACACCGCGATCGCGTGGCTGACCGGACTCTAGTGCTGCAGGACCGCCTCGTTCAGCTTCACGAGCTCCGGCGCCGTCCGCGTCGCCTCGAACTCGCAGATCTCGTACTTGACCAGCTTCTGCTCGGCCCACGGGTCCGTGGCGAGCAGCGCTTCGAGCTTGCCGCGGGGCATGGGGCGCGTGATGATCACGCCGCCGACCCTCGGCACCTGTCGCCCTGAGGCGAGGAACAACCCTCGCTCGTACTGCTTCTCGACCCACTCGCGGTGGTCGGGGAGGGCGTAGTCGATCTGTTCCAGTGGCGCGACGTACTTCAGCAGCACGATGAACATCCTTCAACGGTAGTCCTATACTGCTGATCGTGCGCACTCTGAACGCCTTCTGGTGGGCCGCTTTCAGGCGGCCGGAGTAGCTGTGCGCTGACGCGAACACAGGCCGCCCGAGACGGGCGGCTCTTTTGTGCGTTTCGTCCGGGCGGTCCTTCACGAAAGGACCAACATCATGATCCGGCTCTCCGCCATCACGCCCTCCGGCCAGGTCCACTTGGGCAACTACCTGGGTGCACTGCGGACGTGGGCCCGTGAGGGCACCGACGAGGACGTGTACTTCATCAGCGACCTGCACGCGATGACGTCGTCGCACAACCCTCAACGTCTGCGATCCATGACGCGCGAACAGCTCGCCGTTCTCATCGCCTCTGGCATCGACCCGGCCAGCGTGTGCGTGCAGAGCGATCTGATCCGCGAGCTGGGCGCGCTGAACTGGGTGCTGGAGTGCACCTGCACGTACGGCGAGGCCGCACGCATGATCCAGTTCAAGGAGAAGTCGCTCGGCCGCGACTCCGTGCGTCTCAGCCTGCTCACCTACCCGGTGCTGATGGCCGCGGACATCCTGCTGCAGGGCACCGCGGAGGTCCCGGTCGGCGAGGACCAGCTCCAGCACGTCGAACTGGCCCGCGCGCTCGCCCGCCGCTTCAACAACGCCTACGGCGAGGCGTTCATCGTCCCGACCGCGGTCGTGCCGAAGGTGGGTGCGCGCATCAAGGACCTCTCGGACCCGGCGCGCAAGATGGACAAGTCCGCACAGAGCTCCACGGGCGTCGTGTTCGTGCTCGACGAACCGGATCTGGTGCGGCGCAAGGTCCGTCGCGCCGTCTCGTCCACCGAGGGCATCGCGAACCTGACCGAGATCCTCGCCTCCTGCACCGGCAAGGAGCCCGAGGACTACACGAGCAGGTTCTCCGACCTCAAGAACGTCGTGGCCGAAGCGGTGATCGAGGAGCTCCGCCCCGTGCGCGACCGCACGCTGGAGCTCCTCGCCGACCCGGCGGAACTGGACCGCATCCGCTCGGTGGGCGCGGAAAGGGCCCGCGAACGCGCGCAGCACCGGCTGGCCGGGGCGCTGCGTCTTTCCGGACTCAGTTGAGGAGCTCCTGAAGGGCGGGCACCAGCACCCGGTCCGCGGGCAGCCAGTCCGTTGACGGCAGCTCGCCGGCGGTGAGCCACCGGACAGCGTTGTGCTCCAACGCTTCCGGCTCACCGCCGTCGAGCTCGGCCAGCTTCGCCTCGAAGATCCGCAGGACCATGTCCTTGCGCAACGGCACGTCCGGCCCGACCTGCTCGCCGACCTCGATCGACACGCCGAGCTCTTCCACGCACTCGCGGACCAGCGCCTCTTCCGGCTTCTCGCCGTCCTCGACCCGTCCGCCGGGCAGTTCCCACTGCCCAGCATGACTTTCCGGATAGGACCGCTGCTGAGCCAGCAACCGTCCACCCCGGACGATCGCCGCACCGACCACGACCCGAGCGTCTCTGAGCTCCTCGCACCGTTCCGCCAGCAGCGCCGAGCGCTTCTCCAGCACCCGCAACGCCATCCCGCGCCCGACAGTGACGTCCGCGAACCGCCCGACCACGCCACCCACCGTCGTCCAGCTGACGCGGTCGATCACCATCGTCCCGGCGCCGGTGACCACGAGATCCGTGTGCAGCTCCAGAAAGTCCCCAGCGGCCGACACACCGGACAGATCGGCACGGGTGACCGTCAGCTTCACACCCAGCGCCCCGGTGAGCACATCTCCCACGCACAGCAAGGGACCCGGGACCTTGACCCCGAACCCGGTGATCAGCGCGGTGTCCAACAGGGCACCGGCAACAGTGGCAACAGGCGCGTCGACCAGCGCCGACGCTCGCAACTCTGGCACAGTGATTGCTACCAGGACGGCCAGCGGATCTCCAAACGCGCACCACCGGCAGGTGACTCCGCGGCCCTGACCGTGCCGCCACGCCGCTGCACCAGATGCGCCACCAACGCGAGCCCGAGCCCGAAGCCACCCGACCCGCGCCCGCGATCCTCTTCCACTCGATAAAACCTGTCGAACACCTTCGCCCGATGCTCAACGGGAATGCCGTGCCCGTCGTCGTCCACGAGCAACCGCACGTCCCGCCCGACCGGCACCAGCGTCAGGGTGATCGTCGAGAACGCGTACCGCGCCGCGTTGCGCAGCAGGTTGTCCAGCACCAGCTCGACCTCGGACCGGGTGGCCGACACGAGACACGCCGAGGGCGGAGCGTTCAGCCGCACCAGCAACTCCGTCCCGAGCCTGGAGATCGCCGACTCGGCCTCCAGCACCAGATCCACGGCCTCGGCCCGCGACGGCTTCCCCGTGTCCGCCCGCGCCAGGATCAGCAACGAGTCCACCAGCGCGCTGAGCCGGATCGACTCCTCGACCACCGACTCCAGCACCTCGATCGAGAAGTCCGGATCCGGATGCGCCACCGCGACCTCGGCCTGAGCCCGCACCGAGGCAACCGGCGACCTCAACTCATGCGCCGCGTCCCCCGTGAACCTCCGCAGCCGATCAGACGCCTCGTCCCTGCGCGCCAGCAACGCGTTGAGCGCCTGCGCCAGCGCCTGCAACTCGTCCCGTGACGGCGGCACCGGCAGGCGCTCCCCGTGCGGCAACTCCCCAGCAGCGACCCGCATCCGCTCGACAGGCCGCAACGACGATCGCACAGCCAACCACGTCGCGATCCCCACAAGCCCGGCCACCAGCACCGCCGCGACCGCCAACCACCGCGTCCCCAGCGTGTTGGCGTTCTCGTACCCGAGCAACGTGTGCGCGTACACCTCGAGCCGAGGCGTCCCGTCCCCCGAGAACACCACCCGCCCCCGGAACCGATACGCCGACGCCCCCTCCAGCCGCAGCACCGGCTCCCCGGACTTCAACGTCCGAATGTCCTGCGCCGTCAACGGAAGCGGCGGCTTCCCGTCCACAGGCACACCAGACACGTCCAACACCCGCGCCGGCGCCTTCTCCAGCTCCTGGTCCACCGCCGTGATCTGAATGATCCCGATCAACGCGGGCGCCAGCCCGGTGAAGGCCAGCAAACACAACAACGCCACCCCCGTGGCCACCACGGTGATGCGAAAACGCAGCGACCGCCGCAACCACCAGCGGCGAGGGTTCACTTGTTCCCCAGCGCGCTGTCCAGGTCGGGGGTGGACGCGATGTACCCGTGTCCCCGAATGGTCCTCACGACCTCCCCACCCCCAACCGCCTCCAACTTGCGCCTGAGGTACCCCACGTAAACCTCAACCGCATTCCGAGTGGCGGCCTGCTCGTCCCCCCACACCGCCCGCAACAACTCGTCCTTGGTCACCACAGACCCGGCCCGAGACGCCAACACGTCGAGCACCGCGTACTCCCGAGGACTCAACGACACGTCCTGCCCGGCCCAGCTGACCTCGCGCAACCCCCGATCGATGACGAGATTGCCCAGCGTCAACTTCCGCCGCGCCCCACCCCCACGCCGCAACAACGCCCTGACCTGCGCCACCAGCACGACAAAGCTGAACGGCTTGACCAAATACCCATCGGCCCCGAGATCCAGCCCGTCCGCCTGGTCGATCTCCCCGTCCTTCGCCGACACCATCAACACCGGCGTTCGCACCCCATCAGCCCGCATGCGCTGCAACACCCGATACCCGGACAGCCCGGGCAACATGATGTCGAGCAGCACCACGTCAAAGGCCCCGGTCAACGCCACCCTCAACGCAGTGGGCCCATCAGCGGCCGTCACGACCTCCATGCCCTCAGCCGCCAGCCCACGCTCCAACGCCCGGCGCACGCCGACTTCGTCGTCCACGACCAGCACTCGAGGCTTCACACCGCACAGCATGCCGCCCCAGCCAACTAACCGCCCGCAAGATCTCAGCCGCCTCTCAGCAACAGGCCACCGCGAAGGCGCAGCCGAGCCCGCCCTTCACAAAGCCAGCAGGCGGGACCACCCCAAACCAAACGCAACCCACCCACGCAACAGGCAGCCGCCGTAAGCAACCGGCGTGCCATCAACCCGCGCACGGCGCTGGACCCCCGATCAGATTGCCGGGGGTTTGGGGGCAGAGCCCCCGGGGAAAGCACGCAACCGCAACCCGCCATCGCACAACAACCACCTACGGCAAGAGCGCCCAGCCAACCAACCCCAACCCGACCAAGAAACAAGCACAAACCAGCAGGTCAGACTAGTCTCAGCACCATCTCAGCAACCCCACTTCAAGCTGTAACCACAAGCCCTTGGAGGAGGGGACACAGATGAACAAGCGAAAGGTGACCCTGGCCGCAGCTGCGGCCGGTGTGCTCACCGGTGCGGCAGGCATCAGCCTGCTAGCCATGCCAGCAGGCGCAGGCCAGCCACCATCCCTGCCGGACATCGCCCCGGAGAAGCTGGTCGAGCAGGTCCTGACCAGCAAACCGGGTGCGTTCGGCGGCACCGTGGAGGTCGACAACAAGCTCGGTCTCCCGGCGATCGGCGAGATCCCGCAGCTCGCGGACGGCAAGCACAGCGCGAGGATCTGGACGGACGGCAACGGCAAGCTCCGGCTGGCTCTTCCGAACGGTCAGTCCGAGCAGACCATCGTTGACGACGGCTCCACCACGTGGTCCTGGAACTCCCAGAACAACGAGGTCACCAAGTCGGAGCACAAGGCCGACAAGGAGGTCAAGCCGGAGAACGAGCAGAAGGCGATCGACCCGGCCACCGCGGCCAAGGAGATCGTCAACCAGACCAAGGAGTTCAGCGACATCAGCGTCGACGGCACCGCGCGGGTCGCGAACCGTGCCGCCTACGAGCTGGTCCTCACGCCGAAGGCCAGTGAGAAGACGCTGATCCGTGAGGTCAGGATCGCGGTCGACTCCGAGCTCAAGATGCCGCTGCGCGTCGCCGTCCTCACGAACGGCACCGCGGAACCGGCTGGCACGGTCGGCTTCAGCCAGATCAACGTCGGCCCGCAGGACTCGAAGCTGTTCGAGTTCACCCCGCCCGCCAACGCCAAGGTCACCACTCCGGAGGCCAAGGAGCAGAAGCAGCGGCACGAGCCCGAGCTGGGCCTGGAGCAGGCGCTGAACGGCAAGGACCCGCAGATCTTCGGCACCGGCTGGGACTCGGTCGTCGGCGCGAAGATCCCGGCTGAGGCCATGACCCACGTGCCGGCAGAGGCGCAGGGCCTGGTCGACCGGTTCACCAAGAAGGTGAGCGGCAGCTGGGGCAGCGGCAAGCTGTTCACGACCAAGGTCGCCACGATCCTGATCGCGGACGACGGCCGTGTTGTCGCGGGCGCCGTGCCCGAGCAGGTGCTGTTCGACACGATCGGACAGGTGAAGTGACCACCTCGACCAGCGCGCCGGTGACGACGGGGCACAAGACCGCCGTCGCCGCGCGGACCAAGGGTCTGCGCAAGGAGTACGGGAGCACGGTCGCCGTGGACCGCGTCGACCTCGAGCTGCCGGAAGGAGCCGTGCTCGGCATGCTCGGCCCCAACGGGTCTGGCAAGACGACCACGATCCGGATGCTGCTCGGGTTGGTCCGCCCCACGCAGGGGGAGATCGAGCTGCTCGGCAAGCCGCTTCCTGACGGGGCCGAGCACGCGCTGCCGCACGTGGGCGCGCTGGTCGAGGGTCCGGGGTTCCACCCGTTCCTCAGCGGGCGGGAGAACCTCATCAGGTGTGCCGCGTTCGAGCCGCTGCTCCCCAAGAAGCAGATCAAGCAGGCGGTGGAGGACGCGCTCGAACGCGTCGGGCTCGCGCAGGCGGCCCACCGCAGGTACCGGGGGTACTCGCTCGGCATGAAGCAACGTCTCGGCCTGGCCGCGGCGTTGCTCGTGCCGCGCAAGCTGGTCGTGCTCGACGAGCCGACCAACGGCCTCGACCCGGCGGGAACCCGCGAGATCCGCAAGATCATCGCGGACCTGCACGAACAGGGCAGCACCGTCCTCGTCTCCAGCCACCTGTTGAGCGAGGTCGAGGCGACCTGCACGCACGTCGCGGTCCTGCACCGCGGAACCGTTGTGGCACAGGGAGAGCTGACCGAACTGCTGCAGGCTGGCGGCTCGGCGCTCCAGGTGATCACCCCGGACGTCGAGACGGCGCTCAGCGCACTGCGCACCGCGAAGATCTCCGCACGACCGCTCGGCGAGGGCCTCCGTGTCGAACTCGCGGGAACGTCGGCGCCGCAGGTGATCGAGACGCTGGTGAAGGCCGGCGTCGGGGTCTACGAGGCGACCAGGTGGAAGACCGGCCTGGAGGAGCTGTTCGCGCGGCTCACCGAGGCCGAGGAGGCCGAGCGCGGAATGTCCGCTGTGGACACGCTGGACGGGGGACCGCGATGATCACGCGTCAGTTCGGTTCCGAGGTGCGCTGGATGCTGCGCAGGCCGCGGACCCTCATCGGGCTGTTCGGGCTGATCCTGGTGCCGATCATCATCAGCTTCGGCATCTGGTCCGCCGGCGAGGGTGACGGCGGGCCGGGGCTGGGAGCGATCCTCAACGGCAACGGCATGGTCGTGCCCATCTTCACCCTGTTCCTGTCGCTCAACCTGCTGCTGCCGCTGGTGGCGTCGATCTGGGCGGCGGACGGGCTCGCGGGCGAGGCGCAGCACGGCACGTTGCGCGGGCTGCTCGTCGCACCGGTGTCACGGGTGCGGCTGCTGTTCGTGAAGCTGTTCGGGCTCACCGCGATGTCGCTCTTCGCCGTCACGCTGATGGCGGTCGTGGGCATCATCGCCGGCACCGCGTTCCTCGGCACGAACGGCATGATGACGCTGTCCGGCACCACCCTCTCCACGGCAGAGGGCTTCCTGCGGATCGCGTTCTTCATCCTGCTGGTGACGTTCCAGATGGTGGCGATCGGCGCGGTCGCCCTCGCCGTCAGCTCGACGACCGAGCACCCGCTGGTGGTGCAGGCGGCGACGATGACGACGATCATCGTGTTCCAGGTGCTGGGGCAGTTCCCGTCGCTCGACTGGCTGCACCCGTTCCTGATCACGACGGGCTTCCCCGGCCTGATCGACGTGATGCGAGACCCGATCCCGCTCGGTCAGATCTGGGACAGCACGCTCCTCGCGGGCTGCTACATGCTGATCGGCACGGGCCTCGCCGCAATGCGTCTCATCACCAAGGACAGCTAGCGAAACCCGCCCTCGCTGTTGATCACCTGTCCGGTGATCCACTCAGCGTCGTCGGTGCAGAGCCAGGAGACCAGCCGGGCGGCGTCGTCCGGCTGGCCCCAGCGGCCGAGCGGCATCCGCTCCCGCACCCACTCCCTGGTCTCCTCGGTCGCATAACCGGTGTCGGTCGGGCCGGGGTTCACCGCGTTGATGGTGATCCCCTGCCTGATCAGCTGGTGGGACAGCGTCGACATGATCCCCACCAGCGCACCCTTCGACGCGGCGTAGGCGATCTGACCAGGCATCGGTCCGAGATTCTGCCCGGACGTCATGAACACGACCCGTCCGCCAGGCGCCCCGTCGTGCTGCTCGGCAAACGCTTGCGCCAACAGGATCGACGACCGCGTGTTCACCGCGTAGTGAGCATCGATCTTGGCCGCGTCCAGCTCACCCAGCCCACCGTCGGGCCCGCTGCTCGCGTGGTTGCACACCAGCACGTCGACACGCCCGTAAGCCTTGACCGCAGCCGCCATGAGCTGCTCCGGCGCGTCCGGCAGCGCGAGATCGGCACCGAGGTGCTCGACGCGACCACCGATACCCGCGATCACGTCCTCGATCGAATCCGCGCCCCACGGCTGCTCCGCGTCGTGCGCCACGTGGTGCTGCACGAACAGGTCAGCGCCCAGCCCGGCCAGCCGCTGAGCGGTCGCGTACCCGATGCCCTGCCGCCTGCTCACGCCCGTGACCAGCGCGACTCGTCCCTCAAGATGTCCCATAGGACTCTTAGCTAACCGATACGAGCGACGCCGTCCAAGTCAATTACGAGCCGCACGCGGTCCCCGATCTCGGTCATCGGCCCGACCGCCTCGTACTCCTCGCCGTCGATCTCCACGAGCAACCGCACGTGGTCCCGCCGGTGCACCCGCTCCAGCACAGTGCCCTCAAGAGAGCCCGACGGATCGACCCGCAACGCCGTGGCCCGCAGCCCAACGCGTTCAGCGGATACCCCCACGAACGAACCGGGCACGAACTTGTTGCACCCCAAGAACTTCGCGGTCTCGACATCGACCGGCGACGACCACACCTCGGCCGGCGGGCCGACCTGAACGATCCGGCCGCGCAACATGATCGCCACCCGGTCGGCCAGCGTGAACGCCTCGTCGTGGTCGTGCGTCACGACCAACGCGGTCGTGGCGGCCTCCCGCAACAACCGCGCCAGATCGACCGCGAGCTGCTCCCGCAACGCCCGGTCCAGCGCCGACAACGGCTCGTCCAGCAGCAACAACCGCGGCGAGGGAGCCAACGCCCGCGCCAACGCCACCCGCTGCTGCTCACCACCGGACAGCTGCGTCACACGACGTGAGGCATACCCGTCCAAACCGACGAGCTCCAGCAACGAAAGAACCCGCTTGTCCCGCTCTTCGCGCTCCACTCCACGCATCCGCAGCCCGAAAGCCACGTTCCCCGCCACCGACCGGTGCGGAAACAGCTGCCCGTCCTGGAAGACCAGCCCGAACTCCCGCCGATGCACCGGCACACCGGCCAGGTCCGACGAATCCCACCGGACCGAACCGGAAGAAGGCTTCTCCAGTCCCGCGATCGTCCGCAGCAACGTCGACTTCCCGCACCCCGACGGCCCGAGCAGCGCCACGACTTCACCGTCCGCCACCGAAAGCGACACGTCCGACACCGCGACCATCTGTCCATAACGGACGGTGATCGAGTCCAGTTCCAGCGCCATCAGAACTCCCCGCTGCTAGGCACGCGCAACCGCTCGATCAGCAGCACGCACCCGACCGTGACGACCATCAGCAGCGCACACGCCGCATAGGCCATCTGGCTGTTCAACTCCCCCGGCCGCGACATCAGCCGCGCGATCACCACCGGCAACGTCGGCGCGTCCGGCCGCGCCAGGAAGCTCGTCGCACCGAACTCCCCCAGCGCCACCACGTACCCGAAGCCGGCAGCCGCCACCAGCGACCGCCCGACCAGCGGCAGGTCCACCTCACGCCACACCCGGAACGGCGACGCGCCCAACGTCGCCGCCGCCTGCCGCAGGCGTTCGTCGACCGCCCGCAACACCGGCAGCACCATCCGCACGATCAACGGCGTCACCACCAGCGCCTGGGCCAGCGGCACCAGCAACGGCGAGGTCCGGAAATCCCCTGGCAGCGCGTCCATCGTCACCAGGTACCCGAAACCGAGGGTCACCGCGGACACCCCGAGAGGCAGCATCAACGCGGTGTCCAGCACCTCCGCGATCCGGCCCCCTGACCGCCGCAACCCGACCAGCACCACGGCGGAGAACACCCCGACCACCAACGCCACAAGAGTCGCGTCGAACGCCGTCCGCACCGAGTTCAACGCCGCGTCCAGCCCGGTTACCGCCAGCGTCCCGCGATCACCACGAGTCGCCAGCGCCGCATATCCGGCGAAGCTCCAACCGTCCCGGGTGGACAACGACCGCGTGACCAGCCCGACGACCGGCGTCAGCAAGGCCATGACGACCAGGCCCGCCCCGGCAACGACGTACCACTCACCACCGGACGGCCGCCGGGCCAGCTCTTCCCTGCCGCGCAACGACAACGCCGTCTCCCGACGCCGCCGGGCCAGCGCACCCAGAACCAGGACCGCCAGCACAGCAGCGAACTGCAGCAACGACAACGCGGCCGCGCCGGAGAGGTCGAACAGCTCGACCGTCCGCAGGTAGATCTCGGTCTCCAACGTCCGATACCGAGACCCGCCGAGCACCAGAACCACACCGAAACTGGTGGCGCAGAACAAGAACACGACCGCCGCAGCCGACCCGATCGCGGGCGCCAACGCCGGCAACACGACCGACAGGAACGCCCGCGGACGGGAAGCCCCGAGAGCCCGGGCCGCGTCCTCAGCCCGCCGATCCGTGTGGGCCCACAGCCCGCCAACGGTCCGCGCGACCACGGCGACGTTGAAGAACGCGTTGGCCAGCACGATCGGCAGCACCCCGCCGTCCGGCCAGAACGTGCGGAAAGCCAGCCCCACCACCACGGTCGGCAGCACGAACGGCACCATCACGGCCGCACGCACAACCCCGAGCCCGCGAAGCCGGCACCGCGCGAGCACGAACGCCACCGGCAACCCGGCGACGAGCGCGACCAGTGTCGACGCGAGAGCCTGCCCCAGCGTGAACCCGACGAGCTCCCAGGTCTCCCCGCTGAACAGCGCGGAAACCACACCGCCCTCGCGCAGCCCCAGCGACACGATCGCCAGCACGGGCCACGCGAAGAACAACCCGAGGAAGGCCAGCGGCAACAGCGCCGCCGCCGACCACCCGGTGCGGGTGCTCAGCCCTGCACGAGCTTGCGCCACTGCTCGACCCAGGCTTCGCGGTTGTCCTTGACCTTGTCCGCGGGCAGGGTCTGCGGGTTCGGCGGCAGCGGCGCGTCCTTGGCCCACGACTCGGGCAGCGCGACGCCCTCACGCGACGGGTAGACGTACATGTGCTCGGCCACCTGGGCCTGGAACTTCTCGCCCAGCAGGAAGTCCAGGACCTTCTGCGCGTCGGCGGGGTTCTTGGCCCCGGACAGCACGCCGGCGTACTCGACCTGGCGGTAGCACGTGCTCAGCACGGCCTTGGTCTTGCCGCCCTCCGCCGACGGCGACGAGGCGTACGAGACGACGATCGGCCGGTCGCCCTTGGTGGCGGAGAACTCCTGGTTGTAGGCCTCTTCCCAGCCGCTCACGACCTTGACGCCGTTGGCCTTGAGCTTGGTCCAGTACTCCTGCCAGCCGTTCTCGCCGAACTTCGCGATCGTGCCCAGCAGGAACGCGAGGCCCGGCGAGGACGTGGCCGGGTTCTCCACGACCAGCTTGTCCTTGAACTTCGGGTCGACGAGGTCCTCGTACGAGGTCGGCTCGACGCCACCGAGCTTGGCCGGGTCGATGTTCAGGCACACGTCACCGACGTCCACCGCGTGCAGGCGCCCCGTGGAGTCCACCTGGTAGCGCTGAGCGCCCTTGGAGGCCTCCGGCGAGGCGTACTCGGCGAACACGCCCTCGGCCAGAGCCCGCGAGGCGAACGTCGAGTCGACACCGAACGCGACGTCGCCGATCGGATTGGACTTGGTGAGCACGAGCTTGTTCGTGAGCTCGCCCGCGTCACCGCTCGCGATCTGCTTCACGGTGATACCGGTGGCCTTCTGGAACTCGTCCATGAGGCCTTCCTTCACCACGAACGAGTCGTGCGTCACCAAAGTGACCTCGTGCGTCTGCGGCGCGGTCGACGTACCGGTCGAACAACCGGTCAGCGCCAGTGCAGCAGCGGCGGCAACAGCAAAAATCTTTCTCACTGAAATCTCTCCCTACGCCGGTATGACCCGGATCAGGTGGACGGTCGAGGGCTTGCGAGCCCTCCTCTCAGCCCGGCGCTTCACCGGACTCCCGTGGCAAACGCGCAGCTTACGTGACGTGGTGGCACGATCAGGACATGGCCGAGCTGTTGAGCGACGATCAGCTGAACGACGTGCTGCCCAAGCTGCCCGACTGGGCAGCCCAGGACGCGGCACTCGTCAGGACCGTGGAGCTGGCGAGCTTCCCGCAGGCGATCATGGTCGTGAACCGGGTCGCGGAGATCGCCGAGAACGACAACCACCACCCGGACATCGACATTCGCTACAAGACCCTCACATTTCGCCTGAGCACCCACTACAAGGGAGGAATCACCGCGCTCGACGTGTCTCTCGCCGAGGAGATCGACGGAGTCCTGGACGCGTTGGCCTGATTCGGTCAAGATGTGCGCTGCCGCCGCCCGCGGAAATGAGAGGGAACACCCTCATGCGGTTGCGCACACCCCTTTTTGTCGTGGCGCTGGCTGGCAGCCTCCTGATCGCACCGGTGGCCGCGCAGGCCGTGCCGTGTGCCGTGACGGACACGATGATCAAGGCCAGCCAGGCGTGGGTCACCAAGGGCACCGATCTCAAGGCCAACAACTGGTCCAACGCGAACTTCCACGTCGGCAACATCGCGCAGGTGCGGACGACCGGGATCAGCAACCACAAGACGTGGCCGTGGGTGAAAGCGAACAAGTACCTGCTGCCGATCGACCCGGCGAACCCGTACGCCCCTGACCCGCAGTCGAGCGGTGAGGCCTACCTGGCCGTCTCGTTCTTCCACCCGGAGCCCGAGGTGCTCCAGCCGCTGCGGGACAACCTGCGGGCCCAGGCGAAGACCGGGAAGTTCGACCACTGGAAATCGCCCGACGCGCTGACCATGTCGCTGCCGTCCTTCACCGAGGTCGCCGTGCGCGACCTCGACCAGGACCTGCTCGACTACTCGTACAGGTCGTACCGCAGCCTCAAGAAGCGCACGTTCGACGAGGTCACGGGCCTGTGGAGCCTGAACGTGCAAACCAACGGCTGGGCCGTGCAGGGTCTGGCCAAGGCGATCCTGATGCTGCCGAAGGACAACCCGTACCGCGCCGACTACGCCAAGACGCTGCGCAAGAGCGCGCAGACGTTGCGGCACCTGCAGCGCCACGACGGCTTCTGGGGCGCCACCGGCAAGGACTCCGCGGCCACCGCGATGATCACCTACGCGTTCGCCGCGGGCGTCAACGCGGGCGTCCTCGACAAGGAGACCTACCTGCCGTACGTGCAGAAGGGCTGGCAGGCGCTGCAGACCGCGCTGGACGCCGACGGCCTGCTCGGCTGGACGGCGGCCCGCAACTCCTGGAAGCCGGCCTCAGCCGGCGACTCGGCTGGGTTCGCTGTCGGCAGCTTCCTCATCGCCGGGCAGCAGCTCGTCCCTCTCACGCCTGGTTGCTAGGCCGATCGCGACCAGCGTGAGCATGCCGGCGGCCGGGTAGCCCCAGCCGAGCAGCACGAAGTACCAGGGCCGCGGGAAGTCCCAGATGTTCGGCTGGGCGAGCAGCAGGAACGAGATCAGGTAACCGCCGGTCAGCAGCACCCACAGGCCGGCGGTGATCTTGCAGAGGAGGTGTCCGCCCTCGTAGGTCAGCCACAGGAGGGCGGGCACCATCCACACCCAGTGGTGACTCCACGAGATGGGCGAGACCAGCAGGCCGAGCATCTGGACGCTGATGATCAACGCCAGCACGTCCTTGGTCTTGCTGACCGCGAACCACGTCAGCGCGGCCGCGACCAGCACGGCCACGAGGTAGATCGGCCCGGTCTTGACGTCGTGGCCGAACGTGCGGCTCAGCGCCCCGCGCATCGACTGGTTGATCGCGCTGCCGACCGGCCCGACCCGGCTCGCATCACCGAGCAGCTGGAACCAGAACTTGTCCGACTGCGACGGCGAGATGGCCCAGCCGATGCCGTACACCGCGACGAACGCGACGAACGACCAGACGGCGGCCATCCACCTGCGTTGGATGAGGAAGTAGAGCCCGGAGATGGCGGGCGTGAGTTTGATGCCCGCCGTGAAACCCACACCGGCGCCGCCGACCCAGTTCCGCGCGCTCGCGAGCGTGCCGATCAGGATCGCCGCCAGCACCAGGTTGATCTGGCCGTAGTTGAGCGTGGTGCGCACCGGCTCGATCCACAGCGTCAGCGCGGTCCACATCATCACGCGGCGCGGGTCGTGCAGCTTCAGCAGCTTCAGACTCGTGCGCACGATGTAGTAGAGGCAGCCGAGGCAGATCAGCTGCCAGATCCACCGGGACGCCTCCCACGGCACCCAGCTCATCGGCGTGAAGATCGCGGCCGCGAACGGCGGGTACGTGAACGGCAGCGGGAACACGTCCGCGTACTGGTCGAGCCGCCACTCGTACAGGTCGCCGGAGAACAGGTGCGGCGAGCCGTTGCGGTACACCAGCAGGTCGATCATGGTCATCTTCGCCTGGAACGCGACCATGAACAGGTGCCCGGCGACCGACAACGCGAGCAGCCACGGTGCTACGGAGAGCACACGCGCTTCCACAGCACGGAGTTTCACCCCGAAAACGTTACCCGAGGCAACGTTCACGGGTACCCCGGCGTCATAGAGACGGGAGAGATCGCAAGAGGGAGTTTTTCTGATCATGTCTGTTGATCTTGTAGTCGCTGCTGTCGCCGCTCTGGCCATGCTGGGGGTCGCGTTCGGAGTGTTCGCCGCTGCCGCTCGCGCCAAGAACAACGTGTAAAACCGTTGCCAGGCAAGCGGAAGGGGGAGCCTCCACAGTGGAGACTCCCCCTTCACCATTCCGAGGGGGAATGGGGGCGCTATGTGCAGCCTTAGAAGTAATGTGCACGTCCGCCGACCGGCCTGCCGACCGCGCCGAGCACGGCGAGGATCGCGCCGATCACCAGAAGCACCACTCCGATGGTCGTCAGGATGCTGATACCGGCCAGCCATCCGACGACGAGCAGGATCAGACCGAGAACGATCATGACACCTCCAGGTGGGGAATCCTTCTCTGGACTACCCCACAGAGGTCGGTACAAACCTAGTCCAGTGAAGCGAGCAGCTCCCGCACCCGCTGAGAGTTCGCGTTCCCCGCCTCCATCCGCTCGCAGAGGGACAACGCCTCGTCGAGCGACTCGCGGGCAGCGTCGGGATCCCCCGCCGCGATCTGGGCCTTCGACAGCTGCACGAGCACATCGGCGAGGTTGTGGATGTCCCGGATGGCTCGCAGCATCCGCACGGACGCCTGGCAGTTCTCGATCGCGTCCGCGTGCCTGCCGAGTGCCGTGTAGATGTCGGCCAGCGTTTCGTGGTTCATGCTCCTGGACACGTCCCCCGCCGGGCGGTTGAGCTCGACGTACAGCGCCTGCGCGTCGAGGCAGAGCTCGAGCGCGCGCTCGTTGTCGCCCACCAGGTGATGTGCTCTGCCGTAGGCGGAGAGATAGCTGGCTTTCTCGAACTTGGTCTTCAGGTTGACGGCCATCGGATGGATGCGGCGCAGGACCGCCAGCCCCTCGTCGTGCTTGCCCTGCAGTTCGCACAGGAAGGCCAGCCCGCGCGACACGTTCGACACTCCGTTCTCGTCGCCCAGTTCCTCGTCGCAGCGCAGCCCTTCACCCATGTGGAACTCCGCCTTCACCAGGTCCCTCGCCGCCATGTAGGCGCCCGCCAGCGCGCGGTTGAGGCGCGATTGCCCGAAGACGCTGCCTTCGCGCTGCGCCGCGGCGAGCCCACGCGCCTCGATGTCCGCGGCCTCACCCAGACGTGAGCTGCGCAGCAGGTAGTTGTGCAACGAATAGGCGTAGGTCCAGAGGACGTCATCCGCCCCAACGGCCTCCAGCTGGGCGAACACACCCAGCAACACCTGGTGCTCTGGTTCGTACCAGCCGTAGCTGGCATCGACGTCCGCGATGGGCTCGACGACCGCGAACTCCGCTGGTGGTGGCAGTTCCGGCCAGCGGATGGCGCCTTCCAGCGGTACGCAGGCCGCCCAGGTCATGTGGACGTAGTGGTCGAACATCCGCTGCCGCGCGGGGAGACGCTGCTCGTCAGGCAACTCCGCAGCACGCTCCTGGACGTAGTCGCGAAGCAGGTCGTGCAACGCGAACCGCCCGGTGTTCGCCGCACCGACCAGGCTGCAGGCGACGAGCTCATTGAGCGCCCGCCTGGCCTCTGCCGGTGACAGCGCCGCGAGGCTGGCCGCGGCCGCGATCGAGAAGTCCGGTCCTGGATGCAGGCCGAGCAGCACGAACACCCTGGCCGCCGGTTCGCTCACCGACCGCAACGACCACGAGAAGACCCCGCGGATGCCGGTCATCGGATCGTCGATGTCGAGCGCGTCGAGGCGTTCCTGTTCCAGCTCGTCCGCCAGTGCCGTGAGCGAGTCACCGTAGGCAGCGCGGGCGGCCACGATGCCGAGCGCCAGTGGAAGTCCCGCACACCGCTTGACCAGCCGCGAGACGGCGTCCGGCTCGGCGGCGACACGTGCCGCGCCGATGCGTTCGGTCAGCAGATCGACCGCGCCCTGTTGGTCCAGCACGTCCAACGCGACGGGCTGCGCACCCTCACGCGCGACCAGCCCGCTCAACCGGTTGCGGCTGGTGATCAGCACCAGGTTCGCAGCACCGCCGGGCAACAACGGCCGGACCTGATCCACATCACGGGCGTTGTCCAGCACCACCAGCGCCCGGCGCTGCGCCAACACCGACCGGTACATGGCGATCACCGCGTCGTCGGACGCCGGGATCTCCTTCGTCGGCACGCCGAGCGCGAGCAGGAAGTCGCGGGTCACCGACACCGGGTCCAGCGGCTCGGCACGCGTGTCGAAGCCGCGCAGGTTCGCGTAGAGCTGACCGTCAGGGAACCGGTCGGCGACCTGGTGTGCCCATCGCAGCGCGAGCGCGGTCTTGCCAACACCACCGATGCCGTTGATCGCGGAGATCAGCACCGGCTCGCCCGGCCGGATCCTGAGCATCTCGGTCAGCCGCGCCAGCTCGTGCTCGCGGCCGACGAAGTGCGGGTGGGCCGGCGGGAGCTGGCGGGGCACCACCGACGAAGCGGGCGCCTCACCACGCAGCACCTGCTCATGCGCCTCGCGCAGCCGTTGACCGGGGTCCACACCGAGTTCGTCGGCGAGACGCGTGCGGATCTCCTGGTAGACCGTGAGTGCCTCCGCCTGCTGGCCCGCCCGATGCAGGGCCAGCATCAACTGCGCCCAGAACGTCTCCCGCAGCGGATGCTGCCGCACCAGTGACCGCAGCTCAGGCACCAGGACGTCGGTGACACGGGCCAGGTCCTCGTCGATCCGCCGTTCCAGCGCGACGACGTGCTCCTCCACCAGCTGAGGCACGTCTTCGCGGTGCAACGACTCCGACGCGACGTTGCCCAGCACCGGCCCACGCCACAACTCCAACGCGGCACGGCGCTCGCCGAGAGCCGTCAGCGCCCGGAACCGGGTGAGGTCGAGCTGTTCCGGCTCCACCTCGGCCGAGTAACCGCGTGACGACGTGCGCACGCAGTTGGCTTCCCCCAACGACTGCCGCAACCGCATCACGACCGTCTGCAATGTCTTGTGCGCCCGATCCGCGGCCGGCGGCTCGCCGTCCCACACCCGTTCAACCAGCTCGTCGACCGACACGAACTCGTTGGCACGCAACAACAACGTCGCGAGCAGAACTCGACCGCGCCCGGCAGGCACCGGGACAGGTTCGCCGTCGAGCAGTACTTCCAACGGCCCCAGCACGCGGTACTCGACAGTCACGTCGCTACAAACCTTCCAGCAGTGAGCGCACCTCGGCCGCGTCCTTGCGGTCCAGCGCTTCGTAGATGGACACCGCCTCCACTAGCGGTGGACGGGCGGCCTCGCTCTCCCCCGCCGCGATGTGCGCCTTCGCCAGCCTGACCAGCCCGTAGGCCAGTTGGATCGTCTGGCTCATCGTCCTCAGCAACCGCACCGCCTCGCGGTAACAGTCGACGGCTTCCGGGTACCGGCCGAAGTCCAGGTGGATGTCACCTTTCGTCTCCCAGTTCGTCGACATGGGCATGGACGGCACGTCGCGTTTGGCCTCGTCGAACGCCTCGTCCGCTCTCAGGCAGAGTTCGAGACCGCGTTCGGCTTCGCCGGCCCGATGATGGGCTCTGCCCAGCGCCGCGAGATGACAGGCCCGCTGGTACGTGTTCAGGCTGTCGACCGTCGCATGCACCTTCGTCAGGATGTCCAGCGCGTCCGCGTGCCGGCCCTGCATCTCGTACACGAAGGCCAGGCCACGTGAAACGTCCGCCTGCGTGTTCGGGTTGCCCAGCTCCACTTCACACCGCAACGCGGAGCTCAGGTGGTGGTCCGCCTTGTCGAAATCCTCCTGCGCGATGTAAACGCCGCCGAGCGAGCGGTGCAGGCGGGCCCGGCCGAAGACGTCGCCGAGCCGTTGCGCCGCAGCCAGCGCCATGAGTTCCAAAGCCTCGACATCGGCCAGCTGTCCCCGCCTGAGCAGGTGGAGGTGCAACGTGTAGCCCAGCCGCCAGGCGAGATCGTCCGCCCCCGCGGCCACCATCTTCGCCACCACTCCCGGCACCACCCGGCGCTCGGCGTTCTCCCATTCTCGCGCTGCCCGCACATCCGGCATCGGCACGACCACGGCGGACGGCGACGGCGGCGCCAGCGGCGTCCAGTGGACGCGGATCTCGATCCTCTGGTTCGCCTCCAGCGAGGTGTGCAGGTAGTGGTCGAACATCCGGTGCAACGCCTCCGACCGTTGCACTTCAGGCAGTTCGCCCACACGTTCGGCGGCGTAGTCCCGCAACAGGTCGTGCAGCAAGTACCGCCCGGTGCTCGTCGTGGCGACGAGGCTGCCCGCCACCAGTTCGTGCAGCGCCCGTTGTGCTTCCGCGAGTGGCAGCGCCGCGAGGCTGGCCGCGGCCGCGATCGAGAAGTCCGGTCCTGGATGCAGGCCGAGCAGCACGAACACCCTGGCCGCCGTCTCGCTGACGTTCCTCAGCGACCACGAGAAGACCCCGCGGATGCCGGTCATCGGATCGTCGATGTCCAGCGCGTCAAGACGTTCCAGTTCCAGCTCGTCCGCCAACGCCGTCAGCGAGTCGCCGTAGGCAGCGCGGGCGGCCACGATGCCGAGCGCCAGTGGAAGTCCCGCACACCGCTTGACCAGCCGCGAGACCGCCTCGGGCTCGGCGGCGACGCGTGCCGCGCGGATCCGTTCGGTCAGCAGATCGACCGCAGCCTGCTCGTCGAGCACGTCCAACGCGACGGGCTGCGCACCCTCACGCGCGACCAGCCCGCTCAACCGGTTGCGGCTGGTGATCAGCACCAGGTTCGCAGCACCGCCGGGC
>NZ_VSRL01000041.1:0-15827 GCF_012184385.1 Lentzea indica | reverse complement strand
AACAACGGCCGGACCTGATCCACATCACGGGCGTTGTCCAGCACCACCAGCACCCGGCGCCGCGCCAACGCCGACCGGTACGCCGCGATCAGCGCGTCCCCTGACGACGGCACGTCCTTCACGCCGAGGGCCTGCACGAAGTCGCGGGCCACCGACACCGGGTCGAGCGGCTCAGCGCGCGTGTCGAAGCCTCGCAGGTTCACGTAGAGCTGGCCGTCCGGGAAGCGACCCGCCACCTCGTGCGCCCACTGCAGCGCGAGCACGGTCTTGCCGACACCACCGATGCCGTTGATCGCGGAGATCAGCACCGGTTCACCCGGCCGGATCCTGAGCGTCTCGGTCAGCCGCGCCAACTCCTGCGCGCGGCCCACGAAGTGCGGGTAGGCAGGTGGCAACTGGCGAGGCACCGAGGAGGCCGGGTTGTCGCCGCGCAGCACCTGCTCGTGCGCCTCGCGCAACCGTTGACCAGGGTCCACACCGAGCTCGTCGGCGAGACGCTTTCGGATCTCCTGGTAGACCGTGAGAGCCTCCGCCTGCTGCCCAGCCCGATGCAGAGCGAGCATCAACTGCGCCCAGAACGTCTCCCGCAACGGATGCTGCCGCACCAGCAAACGCAACTCAGGCACCAGCACATCGGTGGCACGAGCCAGGTCCTCGTCGATCCGCTGTTCCAGCACGACGAGCCGTTCCTCCGTCAACCGAGGCACGTCTTCGCGGTGCAACGACTCCGACACGACGTTGGCCAGCACGGGACCACGCCACAACTCCAACGCGGCACGGCGCTCGCCCTGTGCGACGAGTGCGCGGAAACGAGCGAGGTCGAGCTGCTCCGGCTCGACCACCGCCGAATAACCGCGCGACGACGTCCGGACGCAGTTGGCCTCCCCCAATGACTGCCGCAACCTGGTCACGACCATCTGCAACGTCTTGTGCGCCCGATCCGCTGCCGGCGGCTCGCCGTCCCACACCCGTTCAACCAGCTCGTCGACCGACACGAACTCGTTGGCACGCAACAACAACGTCGCAAGCAGAACCCGGCTGCGACCCGCGGGAACAGATACCGGCTCGCCGTCGACGAGCACCTCCAACGGCCCCAGCACCCGGTACTCGACACGGGCCACGCCACTAGTCGAGCGAAGCGAGCAGTTCTCGCGCACGCTGCACCCCGTCCTGGAAGTACTCCCCGTCCAGCGTGCGCTCGATGAGCTGCACCGCCTCGGTGAGGCATTCCCGCGCACGGCCGGGCTCACCTGCCGCGATGAGACCCGCGCCCAGCAGGATGAGGCCGTCGGCCACGTTGGTCGCCCCGCGCATCTCCCGCCACATCGCCACCGCCCGCTCGTAGCTGTCGACGGCTTCGGCGTGCCGGCCGAGGCCGAGGTAGATGTCGCCCAGTGTCTCCAGGTTCCCGGCAGGCCCCTCGTCCTGGCCGTTGTACTGGGTTTCGGCGAACTTCTCGGCAGAGTGCAGGCAAAGCTCGAGTGCACGGGCACTTTCGCCCACGTTGTGGTGGGCTCTGCCCAGTGCGGCGAGGTGGCGGCCGACCTCGTAACTGTCGCGCTGGCCTGCCATGCGCGGATGAATCTCCACCAACACGTCGAGCGCCTCCGCGAGGCGGCCCTGCCGCTCGTACGAGAACGCGAGCCCGCGCCTCAGATGCGCCTCCGCGAGGACGTTGCCGCCTGGCCGCGCGCACCGGATCGCCTCTCGCAGGTGGAACTCGCTGGCGTCGTGGTCGTCGAAGCTGATGAGCGTGGCGGCGATCCTGCGGTGCATGAGGCTCTGCGCGTCGAAGTCGCCGAGCCGCTCCGCCGCCGCCAGCCCGAGGCGGTGCCCTGCCACGGCTTCGTGGAGGTGTCCCTCCCGGGAGAGGTAGCCGTGCATCGTGAACATCGTCCGCCAGACGAAGTCGTCCGCACCCACCTCCCCCGCTCGTTCCACGGCACTGAGCAGCACCCGGCACTCAGCGCCGAACCGGGCCCACGCCGCGTCCGCGTCCGGGACCGGTTCGAGCAGCACGCCCGGTGCGGGTGGCTCCGTCACGACCGGCGCGGAGTTGAACTGCAGCAGCTGCCAGCACGCATGCGCGGTGTGCAGGTAGTGGTCGAACATCCGGTGCAACGCCTCGGACCTCTGCTCGGCGGGCAGCGCGGCCGCCCGTTCCGCCGCGAAGTCGCGCACCAGGTCGTGCAGCACGTACCGGCCGCCGGTGCCGGTGTGGAGGAGGCTTCCGGCGACGAGCTCGCCCAGCAGCCGCCGCGTCCTGGCAGGCGGCAGCCCGGCGAGACTGGCCGCCGCGGCCATCGCGAAGTCAGGGCCGGGGTGCAGGCCCAGCAGGACGAACAGGCGCGCCGCGTCCTCGCTGAGCGATCGCAGCGACCACGAGAACACCGCGCGAACGCCGGTGGAGTCGTCGACGTCCAGCGCGTCGAGCCGTTCGCCGGGCCAGCTCTCGGCCAGCTCCGGTGAGCGAGTCGTCGTACGCGCGCGAGCGGCCACAATGCCCAGCGCCAACGGCAGTCCCGCGCACTGCACGACCAGGCGCGCGGCGGCCTCGGGCTCGGCGGCGACTCGCGCCGCACCGATCCGCTCGGTCAGCAGATCCAGCCCGCCCTGCTCGTCCAGCACGTCGAGTGCGACCGGCCGCATCCCCTCCCGCGCCACCAGGCCGCGCAACTGGTTGCGGCTCGTGATCAGCACGAGGTTGGCCGCACCACCCGGCAACAGCGGCCGGACCTGGTCGACGTCGCGGGCGTTGTCCAGCAACAGCAGCACCCGGCGCCCCGCGAGCACCGACCGGTAGAGCGCGATCAACGCGTCCTCCGACGACGGCAGCTCCGCCGCGGAGACACCGAGCGCCAGCAGCACGTTGCTGATCGCGACCAACGGCTGCACCGGCTCGGCACGTGAGTCGAAACCGCGCAGGTTCACGTAGATCTGGCCGTCGGGGAAGCGGTCGGCCACCTGGTGAGCCCACCGCAGCGCCAAGGCCGTCTTGCCGACGCCACCGACACCGTTGATCGCCGAGATCAACACCGGTTCGCCCGGCCGCGTGTGCAGCATCTCGGTGAGCCTCGCGAGCTCCTCCTCGCGGCCGACGAAGTGCGGAAAGTCCGCAGGCAGCTGGCGAGGCACCGTCGGCCGCGGCACCTCGCCGCTCAGCACCTGCTGATGAGCGTCGCCGCAGCCGTTGGCCGGGGTCGACGCCCAGCTCGTCGGCGAGGTGCCTGCGGACCTCCTCGTAGACGGCGAGCGCCTCCGCCTGCTGGTTCGAGCGGTGCAGGGCGAGCATCAGCTGCGCCCAAAACGTCTCCCGCAGCGGGTGCTTCTGGATCAACGACCGCAACTCGGGCACCAGCACGTCGGTGGCACGGGCAAGGTCCTGGTCGATGCGGTGTTCGAGCGCACGACGTGTTCTTCCAGCAGCCGCGGCACGTCGTCGCGGTGCAACGCCTCGGAGGCGACGTCGGCCAGCACCGGCCCGCGCCACAGGTCGAGCGCCGCACGGAACTCGCCCTGCTCGGCCAGCGCACGGAAGCGCGTGAGATCGAGCTGGCCCGGTTCGATGTGCGCGCTGTACCCGCCGGACACCGTCCTGACGCAGTTGGCCGCGCCGAGCGCCTGCCGCAACCGCAGCACGACCATCTGCAACGTCTTGTGCGCACGGTCCGGCGCGGGCGGCTCCCCTTCCCAGATGCGGTCCACCAGCTCGTCGACCGACACGAACTCGTTGGCCCGCAACAGCAACGTGGCGAGCAGCACCCGTCCGCGACCAGCCGGAACCGTCACGGGTTCGCCGTCGAGCAGCACCTCCAACGGCCCCAGCACGCGGTACTCGACGATCACACCAGTGGAGTCTAGATGCGCGAGGTGAGACGCACGGTCGACGCGGGACGCGCTGGGATGCCAGCCTTCGAGCATGCGGGGAGTGAGCAAGACAGCGCTGTGGGTCGCTTCGATGCGCGCCGCCGAGGCCGCGCGGCCGGATCGGATCTGTGACGACCCGCTGGCAGCGGCGTTCGTGGCCGCCACCGACCAGGAGATCCCACCGGCACCGCCGGGCGCCGCCGAGTTCATGGCCGTGCGCACCCGGTTCTACGACGACTTCCTGCTGTCGTCCGGCGCTTCGCAGGTCGTGGTGCTCGCCGCGGGTCTCGACGCCCGCGCGTTCCGCCTGCCGTGGCCCTCCGGCGTGCGCCTGTTCGAGCTCGACCTGCCGGAAATCCTGGATTTCAAGGAGACGGTCGTCGCCGCGCAGGGCGTCACCGCCACTTGTTCTCGCGTGATCGTGCGGGTCGACCTGCGCACGGACTGGGCCTCGGCGCTGTCCGCCGCCGGATTCGACCGCGACGCGCCCACCGCCTGGGTGGCAGAAGGGTTGCTCCAGTACCTGAGCGAGCCCGACATCAAGCGCCTGCTCGACACGGTCCGAGCGCTGTCCGCACCCGGCAGCCGGTTCGCGTTCGACCACATGGACACCTCGGCGAACGACACGGAGGTGGTGGTCGACGTGCTGGACCGGATCCGCAGCATGGGTGCTGAGCTGGAGTTGAGCGCGGACGATCCGGCCGGGTGGCTGACGGCGCACGGCTGGACCGCCACCACGGACCGCGTTCCGGCGCTGGCCATCACCTACGGGCGGCCGCTGCCCGGCTTCATGGACCCCGCAGCGGCGAACGCGACCGCGCTGTACACGGCCGCGCTCAGACCACAACGTTCATCAATGCTCTAGCGCGCTGACGAGAAGCTCACCAACGAGCCTCACGTCATCGATCTCCATGTCTCGCCCCTCGGGAACTGCCCTGATCTTGCTCAGCGTTTGAGCGTCGCGGCGGTCGAACCACAGACGGGTGTGCAGGAGCGCATCGGCACGCATCTGAGAATCAGCCGACTCGAGCTGATCTCGCGAGGTCGGCCCACAGGCTCGATCAAGGGTGATGCGCGCGATGTCCAGGAGATCCGTTCCTTCTTTGGCAGCGCCGCGATTCATCACCGACTGCAACTTCATCGCGATGATGGGACCAGGCTCTGCGACTCTCACCGAGAGAGCCGGGACCCCTTCGGCGCTGAGCAGTAGTGCGGATGCGGTGGACGCCGCCCACGCATGAGATTGGACGTGCAGACGATCGTTCGGATCGTCAGGAAGATCGGAGACGTCCGCGTCAGTGACCTCGAGGACGTCGACCTTCACCTCGCCCCATGGGGTGTGGACCAGTGCGCCGACGGGCCCGCTCGGCGTCGCACCGGCCGCCATGAGGAGTTGAAGCTGTGAGTCCTCGTTGCTGGTCCGGCGATCAACCGTGTCGAGGTCGGTCGTCACCCGGTATGGCACCGAGAGTCGGCACATCACCGCGAGACCGCCAATGAGTACTACCGGGCGTCCCGTGTGTTCAGCAACCACGGGGATTGCGCTGACGATCTGAGTCATCGACCTGCCGGCAAGAACGACCGCGGGCTCACCAGACACGGTTCCACGGCTTCCTCGGCGTCCAGCCGTCGAGGATCTCCCGGCCCCGCCCCGGATCCTGTGCCAGATCAAGCGCGACGAACAGGGGGTTCGTCAGTGGCCAGTGTTCGTTCGCCCAACCGGTGGCGTCGATTCGACGAGCACACACCAACGACACAGGAGCAACGCGGACGCGACCGGCACGCGAAGATGACGTCGTAGCCGGCCCCAGTAGTTGGACGGCTCGCCGCAACGTGCTCTGATCGGGAACGTAGAAGTCGGGCGGGTGGCCCGCTCGAATCGATACCGGCGCCTCGTAAGCCATCGCCGCGACGGTGTCGGTCAACGCCCATCCAACAGTCGATTCAACGTCGTCCATGCCCAGCCGAAGCGCAGCATTGTCCCGTTCACCACCTGGCCCGGGAACGCTTGCCACATCACGACTCACCGGCTTCCAGTGCTCGGCGAGCTCCCAGAACAAGCCGGGAACGGAAGGCCTGTTCTCACTGTCGACAAGCCCTGCCGCCCGCAAGGCCGAGAAGGCCTCGGAGATCGAGCTCGGTGCACGCGACAACGATTTCGCCGCCGTACGAACCCCAACCGTCCGAGCAGGGTCGAGCAGCAGCAGGGCGGAAAGCTCGACACCGACCTGGCCGCTGATCCCTTGCCGCTCAGCACTCGGCTGCGCCAGTGCGGGAACATCCGAGTCGATGAACAAGCCAGGCGCCATCAGTCTCAGATGGCCGCGCAAGTCCAGCCAGTTCACCCCTGCTTGACTCAGGCTGCTTCGCGCGGCCTCAGTGATCCTGTCCGCTACAAGCACACTCGTCGCGTCACCTTCAGAGCTCTGCGACCATCGCCGAACGTGAGCCGGAACGCTGTCAGCCGTGACCGATGCAGCAGACTTGACCTCAATGACGAGCGTTGACCCACCAGGTAGTACAAGAACCGCGTCGGGGGCCTGACCTGCCTCATCATGCGTGTGCGCCGCTAGGCCAAGCGCCGTGATCGCAGCGATGATGGCATCGAGGGCGACACGTTCTCGCTCGGCAGGTCTCACACGAAGCTATTCTCCACTTGTTCGGCGTTCGGTCAATACCGAACACCGAACAGGTGACACGCCGCTTCTGTCGATCGACCGGAACAGCCGGCCAAGAGCAGGTCAGACGTTGAAGCGGAACTCCACCACGTCGCCGTCGACCATGACGTAGTCCTTGCCCTCCATGCGGACCTTGCCCGCAGCCTTCGCATCGGCCTTCGAGCCCGCGGAGACCAGGTCGTTGAACGACACGACCTCGGCCTTGATGAAGCCCTTTTCGAAGTCGGTGTGGATGACACCGGCGGCCTGCGGGGCGGTGGCGCCCTGCGGGATGGTCCAGGCGCGCGCTTCCTTCGGACCCGCCGTGAGGTAGGTCTGCAGGCCGAGGGTGTGGAAGCCGGCGCGGGCCAGGGAGTGCAGGCCGGGCTCGTGCTGACCGATCGACTCCAGGAGCTCGCGGGCGGGCTCCTCGTCGAGCTCCAGGAGCTCGGACTCGACCTTGGCGTCGAGGAACACGGCGTCGCCCGGTGCGACCAGCTCGCGGAGCTCCTTCATGCGGGCCTCGTCGCTCAGCACGCCCTCGTCGGCGTTGAAGACGTAGAGGAACGGCTTGGTGGTGAGCAGCGAGAGCTCGCGCAGCAGCTCACCGTCCACTTCGGACTGTGCGGAGAACAGCGTGCGGCCGGAGTCGAGGATGTCCTTGGCCTTCTTCGCGTTCTCCAAAGCGGCGCGGCGGTCCTTCTGCATCCGCGCCTCCTTCTCGATCCTCGGAATGGCCTTCTCGAGGGTCTGGAGGTCGGCGAGGATCAGCTCGGTGTTGATCGTCTCGATGTCGCTCGACGGATCGACGCGGCCGTCGACGTGCACGACGTCCGGGTCGTCGAAGACGCGGATCACCTGGCAGATCGCGTTGGCCTCGCGGATGTTCGCGAGGAACTTGTTGCCGAGGCCCTCACCCTCCGACGCGCCCTTGACGATGCCCGCGATGTCGACGAACGACACGACGGCGGGCACCTCGCGCTCGGAGCCGAAGATCTCGGCGAGCTTGGTGAGGCGCGCGTCCGGCAACGGCACGACGCCGACGTTCGGCTCGATGGTAGCGAACGGGTAGTTCGCGGCGAGCACGTCGTTGCGGGTCAGCGCGTTGAACAGGGTGGACTTGCCGACGTTGGGCAGGCCGACGATACCGAGGGTCAAACTCACGGGGAGCGAGTCTACGGCAGACCACGGTCATGTCCGATTCCCGCGAGCCATTGCGCGTTCGCGCTGGCAGGATCGATGGCATGGTCATTGACGAAGAACACGCCTACCGGGTCTGCGCCGCGCGTGACGCCCGGTTCGACGGGTGCTTCATCCACGCGGTCCGCACGACCGGTATCTACTGCCGGCCGTCGTGCCCCGCGGTGACCCCGAAGCGCCGCAACAGCCAGTTCTTCCTGACAGCCGCCGCCGCGCAGTCCGCCGGTTTCCGCGCCTGCCGCCGGTGCCTCCCGGACGCCGTTCCCGGCTCGCCGGAGTGGAACCTGCGGGCGGACCTGGCCGGCCGCGCGATGCGCCTGATCAGCGACGGTGTCGTCGAACGCGACGGCGTGACCGGCCTGGCCTCTCGTTTGGGCTACTCGGAACGTCACCTCACACGCGTGCTCACCTCCGAGCTCGCGCCGGGCCGTTGGCCTTGGCCCGCGCTCACCGCGCGCACGCCGCACGACTGCTGATCGAGACGACCGAACTGCCGTTCGCGGACATCGCGTTCGCCGCCGGGTTCGCGTCGGTGCGGCAGTTCAACGACACCATCCGCATGGTGTTCGCCTCCACGCCGTCCGACATGCGCGGCCGCGGCAAGGCACCGGTCGGCACACCGGGCCGGATCGTGCTGCGGCTGCCCTACCGTCCGCCGTTCGACGCCGCCGGACTGCTCGCCCACTTCCGGGCGCACGCCTTGCCCGGCGTGGAGGAGGTCACGGCCGACTCCTACGCACGGACGTTGTCGTTGCCGCACGGTGAGGCCACGGTCCGCCTGACGTTCCCCACGGACCACGTCCTGTGCTCGCTGCGGCTCGCCGACGTGCGTGACCTGGGCGCGGCGGTCTCGCGCATACGCCGCCTGCTGGACCTCGACGCCGACCCTGTCGCCGTGGACTCGTTCCTCGGCGCGGATCCGGTGATCGGTCCGCTGGTCCGCGAGGTGCCCGGTATCCGGGTCGCGGGCAGCATCGACGGCACCGAGACCTTGCTGCGGCTGGTGGCACCGTTCGCCGGCGTGCCATTGAAGGTCCCGGACGGTGCGCTGACCCACCTCTACTCGGCGGGGGACCACCCCGTCACCGAGGCGGTGACGAGCGGCAGACTCGTCGTGGACGTGGGCCGCTCGATCGAGGACCTGACAGAAGAACTCGCATCACTGGTCGGCGCCCGAGTCGCCGACGAGGTGGCCATGCGGGTGCTGGGCGCACCGGACGTGCTGGTGCTGCCGGAAAGCATGCGGAACCTGGCTTCCCACGGCCCCGACTGGCGGCCGTGGCGCTCCTACGCAGGAGCACACCTGACGAGGAAGGCAGCAACATCATGAGCGTCGCGCACACGTCCACTGTGGACACCCCTGCGGGGCCGTTCACCGCGATCGTCGCGCCGGACGGAGCGGTGCTGGCCAGCGGCTGGACCGCCGACATCGCCCTGCTGACGCCCCAGATCCACGCCTCCCTGATGCCGTCGGAGATCACTTCGAAGCGCGATCTGGGTGACGTCACCAAGGCCGTGGTCGCCTACCACGAGGGCGACCTGACCTCGATCGACTCGGTGGAGGTCCGCCAGAAGTCCGGCCCGTTCATGCAACACGCGTGGGACGTCCTGCGCACCGTCCGCGCCGGTGAGCCCGTCACGTACACGGAGTACGCGGAACTGTCAGGCCGTCCGGCCGCTGTCCGCGCCGCGGCCTCGGCCTGTGCGCGCAACTCCGTGGCGCTGTTCGTGCCGTGCCACCGGGTGATCCGGATCGGTGGCAACCTCGGCGGGTTCCGCTGGGGCCTGGACGTCAAGCGGTGGCTGCTCGCCCACGAGGGCTAACACGCGAGGTTGATCTCCGGAGGTCCGCTCGCGGTCACCAGCTCCGTCTCGCAACGCGGGCACGAGCTGGTGACCTGGCCGGCGCCGGAGGTCAGGTCTCCTTCGATGCCCAGCCAGCCGGAAACCCCGTTGTCACGGCAGATGTGGCAGCCGACGCGGTAGTTCAGCCGCACCCACGGCTGGGCGGCCAGTTCGGAGGCCTGGACGTCGGGTTCCATGAGGTCGTTGAACGGCGCCCACCACGACGTGATGCGGCACCGCAGCCTGCGCTCGGTGCCGTGATCCGTGGCGTCGAAGGCGCTGACGCGAATCGGGGCGGGGTGCTCGTTGCCGGTGCAGAGGCCGTAGGGCATGCCGTGCCGCAGCTGCATCAACCGGCCCACGCGCAGGCAGACGAGGCAGTCGTGGGTGAAGTCCAGCCGGTTCGACCACACGAAGTGGGTGGCCGGGGTGACGGCGACTCGCGCGGTGACTTCCACGTGGGACAGCACGGGCCGAGGCTAACCCAGCGAGACCTCCAATGTGGATCCAGTGCGCGCCTTGCGAACCCTCAACCGGGTGGGAATCCGCTGCCGCAACTCCTCCACGTGCGACACCAACCCGACGACCCGCCCGCCGGCGCGCAGCTCGTCGAGCGTGTTCATGACGATGTCGAGCGTGTCCGAGTCCAGCGTGCCGAAGCCCTCGTCCACGAACAGCGTGTCCAGCAACGCCCCACCGGTCTCGTTGGCCACCACGTCGGCCAGCCCGAGAGCCAGTGACAACGACGCCAGGAAGGACTCACCACCCGACAACGTCTTGGCGGGACGAGACCGGCCTGAGTAGTCGTCGAGCACGTCGAGGTTCAACCCACCACGGGTGCCGCGCGCCCCGGCCGAGTCGGAGTGCACGAAGCTGTACCGGCCCTGGCTCATGCGATGCAGCCGCGCGGAGGCGGCGACAGCGACCTCCTCCAAGCGAGCCGCCAGCACGTACGACCGCAGGGTCATCTTCTTCGAGTTCTGCCCGCGCCCGTTGATGACGTCGGTCAAAGCGTCCAGCTCCGCGTAGGTGGCTTCCAGCGGCTCCAACGACTTCCACTCGGCACGCAACCGGGCAGCGAGCTCGCTCACCCGGTCCAGAGCCTCGCGGGCACGGGCCAGGCCGGTCGCGGCGGAGGAAGCGGCGGCGCGGGCGGACGAGGCCTGAGCGGTCACCTCGTTCAGATCCACCTCGGCAGCTGGATCAACGCCGGCGAGTTCCTCCAAGGTCGCGAGAGCCGAGGCGCGGGCTCGTTCCCAGGTGGCGATTCGCTCGTCCAACGCCTGGAGCTTGACCGCTGGACGGGCTGCGGCCAGAGCGGAGTCGACGTCCGGGAAGCCCGCCTCGGTGGCCAGCAACGCGACAGAAGCCTGCTGTTCTTCCACGCGTGCCAAGGCGTTGTCGCGGGCCGCACGGCGATCGGCGAGCTCCACCAACGCTTTCGCCAGGCGCAGCAGGTGATCGCGGCGGGTCAGGACGTCCTCGTGTTCGCCGCGGGCCTTGTCCAGACGGGCGCCGCGCTCCTCCACGACGGTGACCAGCGACGTGTGTTCGGTGCGCAAGCCCACGAGGTCCTGCTCGACCTTGGCCTTCTCGGAGCCCAGATCGCGGGTTTTGGCTTCCAGGGCAACGAACTCCGTCTGCCGCTGGGAACGGGTGCGTGCCAGCTCCAACGCCGTGCGGTACTCCGCCACGGCGAAGGCGGGCTCATCGGAGCCGAGAGCCTCCCAGCAGGCCTGGATGCGCAGCTCGGCGGCGTGGACGGCTCGTTCGGCCTCGTGGCGACGGTCCAGGGTGGACTGTTCCTCGCCGGCGGCGTCTTCCTCGTCGGCCGCGTCCACGCCGCCCAGCATCGGTTGCGCGGGGGCGGGGTGACTCGGGGAACCACAGACGGCGCAGGGCTTGCCGCGTTTCAGTGCGGCGGCCAGCTCGATGGCCATGTTCTCGAGGCGCTGGTGGCGGACCTGCTGGAGAACGTCCTTGGCCTTCTGGTGGACGTCGATCGCCTCGTGCAGCTCCTTTTTGCTGCGCTCCAACGCTTCCACGGCGCCGGGCAACGACTCCGCGGCGTCCGCGCGCGACTTCAGGCCCTCCAGCCGCGCCGAGGCTTCGACGGCGGCGTCCAGCTGCGACCGGCACTGGGCGAGGCGTTCGGGAAGCACGTCCAGCTCGGCGTTCAGTGCCAGCAACCGGCGCTCGACCTGGTGCGAGGAGTTCTTCAGGACCGACAGCTTGCGCACGTCGGCCTGCTGGCGTTCGGCCTCGGCGGCCAGCTCGGCCAGACCACCGGCTTCCTCGCGGTACCGCTCAGCGTCCTCCCGCAACTGTGAGCCGGTGTAACCCAAGCGCGCCAACGCCTCCGCGGCACGGGTCTCGTCGCGAACGGCGAACTCGTAGGACTGCTCGAGTTTCGCGATCTCACCGAAGGCCGCACGACGGGGCTCGCGCGACGGGCAGCGTCACGTTCAGCGAACCACGACGCCGAGTCCGCGGCCTCCACGCGAGCCAGCAACTCGCGCGCCTCGCGCACGCGGCGGATCTGGTCGGCCTGCACACGGGCGTGCGCCAGCAGAGCGTCCGCGCCGTCGGCCACACCGGCCGTCTCCACGGACAACGCCTCAGCTTCCCGGACGGCGAGGGAAAGCCGCTCCAGCACGGACTCCAGCCAGCCCGGCTCGAACGACGGCTCCTCGCCCGCGGCCTCCGCCATCGCGTGCATCAGCTCGGCGGCGCCCTGACGGCGTTCCTCCAGCACGCGGCCGGCCACGACCCGCTTGTCGCGGAACCACTTCTCGACGTCCAGGAACCGCTCGGTGCCGAAGAGCTTCTCCAGCAACACCTCGCGTTCGGCCGTGTCCGAGCGCAGGAAGCGGGCGAACTCGCCCTGCGGCAGCAGCACGACCTGGAAGAACTGCTCGTACGACATGCCGAGCATGTCCTCGACGGCCCGCGCCACGTCGTCGATGCGGGTGATGCCCTCGCCGTCCCAGCCTTCGAGCCACGTCAGCGAGCACTTCGCGGGCTGGGTGGTGAAGCCGCCGCCGCGCTTCTTCGGCCTGTCGAACTCCGGTGAGCGCACGATCCGGAACCGGCGGCTCTGCACCGTGAGCTCCAGGGACACCGACGTCGGCACCTCGGGATCCGCGTACTCGCAGCGCAGCTTCTTCACGTCGCCACGCGCGCCCGGCACGCGGCCGAACAGGGCGAACGCCACCGCGTCGAGCAACGTCGTCTTGCCTGCGCCCGTGTCGCCGTGCAGCAGGAACAACCCGTCCGCGCCCAGCTCGTCGAAGTCGACCGTCTCCGGCCGCGGATAGGGCCCGAACGCCGTCAGCTCCAGGCGGTGCAGTCTCATTGCTCCTGCTCCCTCGCCACCGAGGCGAACGCCTCGCGCAGCAACGCCTTCTCCGCGTCGGTCGGCTCGGAACCCCGCGCGTCCGACACGAAACAGCACGCCACTTCCTCGTCGGAACGGCCGCGCACCCGGTCCGCGTACGTCATGGTGTGCTGCAGCCCCTGCTCCGGCCGCCACTCCACGTGCACCGCGTGCTCGAACCGCTTCTGCAACTGCCGCAACGCGTCCATCGGCCGCACGTGGTCTGTCAGCACCACGGACAGGAAGTGATCTTCCAACGGCGTGTGCGCCGGATCCTCCAGCACGTCGGCGAGGGTGCCGGTCACGGTGGCCAGCTGCCGCGGCACCGGCAGATCACGCCGCTCCACGCCGACGAGCCCGCCCGCGTCCAGCTCGACCAGCCACACCGACTTCCGGTGCCGTGCCTCCGAGAACGAGTAGGCCAGCGGACTTCCCGAGTAACGCAGGTTCTCCGCCAACGTCTGCGGCCCGTGCAGATGCCCGAGAGCCACGTAGTCGACGCCGGAGAACACCTGCATCGACACGTCCTGCACTCCGCCCACCGCGATGGTGCGCTCGGACTCCGACGGCGCCCCGCCTGTCACGAACGCATGGGCCAGCACCACCGACCGCGCCTCACGACCGGCCAGGTCAGCCCGGATCCGCCGCATCGCCTCGGTCAGCACGGGAGCGTGCCCCTTGTCGGCCACGCCGAGCACGTGCCGGGCGGGTTCCGGCTCCAGGAACGGGATCCCGTACACCGCGACGGGACCGTGCTCGTCCTCCAGCTCGACCGGCTTGTCCAGCAACGAGATCTGCGTGCGCAGGTACAGCCCGCCCGCCGCGGCGAACTCCCCGAACACCCCGATCCGCGCCGCCGAGTCGTGGTTGCCCGGCGTGATCACGATCCGCGCCCCGGCCGATCGGATCCGCATCAGCACCCGCGCGCACAACGCCACCGCGTCGGCCGACGGCACCGCCCTGTCGTAGAGGTCGCCGGAGATGACCACCACGTCGACCTTCTCGGAGGCCACCAGGTCAGCGAGGCCGCTCAGCACCGACTCCTGCTCCACGAGCAGATCGCGACCGTGGAACGTGCGCCCCACGTGCCAGTCGGAGGTGTGCAGGATCCGCATGGGCCCAACCGTAGAGACGGGGTCCGACAAAACTCCGGGAGGGTTCCCGGCGTGTCACCCGATCGAGTTCAACATCTCTGGGGGAGCATCATCGGTGCCGTGACCGCAGTGATCATCACCGCCTCGCTCGTCCTGGTGCTCGTCAGTGCCGGGGCGCTGGTGTTCGTCTGGCGCCTCTACCAGGACAGCGTTCGCCGCACCGACGAGGCGCTCCACGCCATCAGCACCGAACGCGCGCGCTTCGACTCGCAACAACAAGCCCTGCAGCGTTACGAGGTGGCGTTCTCCAGCGTCAGCGGCCGTGGTGAGCTCGGCGAACAGGTGCTCGTCGAAACGGCGCGCGCACTCGGCCTGAGGGAAAACCTCCACTACACGCTCCAGACCGACGTCGCCGGCGGCGGTGCGGTGCGCCCGGACATGGTCCTGAACGTCGGTGGCGGCCGGCAGGTCCCGGTCGACTCGAAGATGTCCATGGCGTGCTGGGCGGAAGCGGTCGAAACGGACGATCCGCAGGAACGCCAGGACGCGCTCAGGGTCCACGTCCGCAACATCCGCTCTCGTGCCGCCGAACTGGCGGGCAAGGGCTACCAGCGCTGGGCGGACGCGATCTACGGCACGATCATGTTCGTCCCCAACGACGGCGCGGTCGTCGCCGCCCTGGACACCGATCCCGAGCTCCTGCGCTGGTTGCTGGACCGCCGGGTCTTCCTGTGCGGCCCGACCGGGTTCGCCGTGATCGCCTCCAGCGCGATGTTCGCGGTCACCGAACGGGCCCTCGCCGACGACGTCGAACAGGTCAGGCTGCAGGCAGGACGGGCGAACCGCGCCGCCGACACCGCCATCGAGGCGGTCAACCTCTCAACCACCCACCTGCAGCGCTTCCTCTCCGCACGCAGGCGCGAGCTGGACGCACTGGAGGGCTTCCGGGCGAGCGTGGAGCCGCTGACGGACGCCTCCGCCACCCCCACGCCCCTCCCCCTCGTCCGAAGGGCGGATGAACAGTCCGCATAAAACGCACGGAGCGTGCCCGGAGGTTGCTTCTGGGTGAGAAAGCAGCGGACTGACGAACACCGAATGGCCGAACGGCTACCGTGTGCGGCGTGAGTGAGTTGCGCGAGCGTTCGGCTGGCTTCGACGACGTCGAGGACTACGAGGCCGTTCCGTGGAACTACCGGGCCATCTTCGGATCGTTCAAGGGCGTCCCGTGGTGGGCCGCGATCCTGTGTGCCCTGGTCCCTGCGTTCATCGGCGCGTTCATCGACATCAACTCCAGCAAGACCGTCGGCTGGACGTTCAACGCCGTGTTCTTCGTCGGTGCGCTCGCCGGAATCCTGCTGGTCCAGCGCCGCAGCCTGTTCGCGCCGATGGTGCAGCCGCCGCTGATCCTCGCCGCCACGGTGCCGCTGCTCGTGATGTTCACCGGCGGCGTGCAGAAGGGCGGCCTGGCGTCCATGGCGATCGGCCTGGGCAGGCCGCTGATCGACAGCTTCCCGGTCATGGCCGTCACCACCGCCGTCACCGTCGCGCTCGGCATCCTGCGGATCGTCATCCAGAAGGACCCGAACCGGCCGTCCAAGGACGAGGTCCGCGAGGCCAAGGCCGAGCTGAAGTCCCGCAGCAAGCCCGCCGCCCGCAAGCCCAAGCCCGCGCGCGACGATGCCGCGGAAGACCGCCCGCGCCGTCCCCGCCCGGAAGCGCGCTCAGAAGGCGCTTCTGCCCGTCGTCCGCGTCCTGAGGGCGCTCCTGCCCGCCGCCCGCGTCCGGAAG
>NZ_VSRL01000419.1 GCF_012184385.1 Lentzea indica | reverse complement strand
GGTGCCGCGACGGGCAGCCGCGCCGTCACGACGACGCAGACGATCCGCGAGTGGCTGGTCAAGCACATCGCGGCCGAGCTGCACGTGCCCGAGTTCGCGTGACAGCCTGACCGCGCCGATCGTCGCTGTGTTCGTAGGCGACGAGCGCCTGCTCGTAGTAACCGGCGGCCTCGTCGAAACGGTCCTGTTCGTACCGCAGCCATCCGAGTCCCGCCAGCAGCCGTGCTTCACCACGGCGGTCACCGGCTCTGCGTGCGGCGGCCAGCGCGGCGGTGTGCGTCCGCCACCACTGCCCGAAGAGGTTGCGCACGGAGAACCGTGACGAGCACAGCGTGGCCGCGAGCCTCGTGGCGATGTCGGTCAGGTCCAGCTCGCTGACCCGCTCGACAACGCCGACCAGCCCGGTCTGCTCGGCGTCGAACCAGGCCTCGGGATCGGCCACGATCTCCTCGACGTGGTCCGCCTCGATGTACTGGTCGAGCACCGGGGTCCGGATCGTGTCCAGGGTGGCGTGCGGCATGCGGCTGCCCGCGACCTGCACGAGGCCGAGCCAGCACTCCGCCGCCCGTGCCGCCGCGGTGCGGATCGTGTCGACCGTCTCCTCGGCCTCACCGCGTTCCCGCGCGAACGCCCGGATCAGGTCGTGGATCTGGTAGCGCAGCGAGCCGTTGTCGTCCGTTGTGGACACGTCGAGGAGCTGGGCGTCGACCAGTCTCTCGACCACTTCTTCCGCGTCGTGCCAGGAAGATCCGAGCAGTGGCGCCACGACCCAGCCGCCGAACGACGACACGTCGAGCAGTCCTAGCCTGCGCAACGCCATTCGTTCGCGTTCCGGCAGCCCGTCGTAGCTCAGCGCGAGCTCCCGCGGACCTCCAGGTCGCCGATGGAGAGCTCCTGCAGGACGCGGTGCTGCACGCGCAGCCGGTCGACCATGCGGCTCACCCGCCACCGCGACCGCGCGGCGAGCCGGGCCCCGGCGATACGAACCGCCAGCGGCAGCCCGCCGCACAACCGCACGATCTCCCGCGCCGCCTCCTGCTCGGCGGGGACGCGGCCGTCGCCGACCACCTTGTCCAGCAACTGCAACGCCTCGTCGTCGGTGAGCACGTGCAGGTCCAGCTGCGTCGCCCCGCTGAGCGCGCCGAGCCGTTCCCTGCTCGTCACGAGCGCGGCCGAGGTGTGCCCACCTGGCAGCAGCGGCCGCACCTGACCCTCGTCGAACGCGTCGTCCAGCACGACCAGGATCCGCCGGTCGGCGAGCATCGTGCGGTAGAGCCGCGCCCGCTCGTCCTGCTCCTCCGGGATCGCGCTGTCGGCGACACCGAGAGCGCGCAGGAACCCTGCCAGCACCTCGGCGGGGTCGGCGCGCACGGTTCGCACGCCGCGCAACGACGCGTACAGCTGACCATCGGGGAAGTGCTCGCGGACGCGGTGCGCCACGTGCATGGCGAGCGTGCTCTTGCCCGCGCCCGGCTTGCCGTAGACGGCGCACAGCCTTGATCCCGTCGCCTCCTCTGACAGCCGCCTGCGCAGCGCCGCGACCTCGACGACACGGCCGGTGAAGTCTGCGATGTCGAACGGCAGCTGGCTCGGCGTGCGGACGATCTGCGGCGGTTCTGCCGCCTCCTCCTCCGGTTGCTCCCCCTCGGCCGCGGGCGGCTCCTGTTCGGACCCGGACCGCAGGACCTGCTCGTGCGCGCCGCGCAGAGCCTGGCCCGGCTCCAGCCCCAGCTCGTCGAGCAGCACCCGCCTGCCCTCCTGGTAGCACTCCAGCGCGTCGGCCTGACGACCCGCCTGGCACAGGGCGAGCATCAACTGGCCGCGCAGGCGTTCCCGCAGCGGCTGCTCGGCGACCGCCGTGGTGAGCTCGGCCACGAGCGCCTCACCGCGACCCGTGGCGAGCCGACGTCCGCGCTGTCCTCCAAGGCAGCGAGGCGCAGTTCGTCGAGCCGCACGCGTTCGTTCTCCGCCCAAGTGCCCTGCGCACCGCCCAATGCGGTCCCTCGCCACTGGGCCAACGCCGCCTCGAAGTGCGCCGCGGCCTGGGCGAGCCTGCCCTCCGCCCGCGCACGGCGTGCCGTAGCCGTCTCACGAGTGAAGACGTGCAGGTCGATCTGCTCGAATCCGGCCTCCAGCCGATAACCACCGCCGGTGCGCACGATGAGCTCAGTACCCTCAGCCGTGGCGAGTGCACGACGCAACGTCGAGATGTAGGTGTAGATCGCGGCTCGCGCCTGGTCCGGCGGATCCTCTCCCCAGATCGCGTCGACGAGCTGCTCCAGCGGCACCACCCGGCCCGCCTGGGCCGCGAGTATCGCGAGCAACGTGCGTGGCTTCGGCCCTCCGAGGGTGACGGGTGCCCCCGCTACCACTGCCTCGATCGGGCCCAGCACGCGGAAGTTCATGAATCTCCCCACCGGATGCACCCGTCGGAAACCCGTTCGCACGGGCGACCGACGGCAGCCTCCAATTCCCCCCAGACCGGCGAGACGTACACCCCTCCAATGCCACCTCGTCCAGCGACGTCCGACAATATGAACGGGTGTCAACGGTGTCAAGTAAAGTTAACTGAACACGATGGGGGTCTCATGGGCGCAGACCGCCGCCGCACACTCGCGGACGCACTGAACACCTTGATCGAGAAGAAGGCGCGGCTGGACGGCCAGGACTCCGTCGCCGACCAGGTGATCGGCGACCACATCGGCAAGTCGCGGACCACGGTGTGGAAGCTGCGCACCGGCCAGGAGCAGAACCCCAAGATCGAGACACTGGAAGCCCTGGCCCAGTTCTTCGGGGTGAAGGTCGGCTACTTCCTCGACGAGGAACTGGCCGCGGTCGCGGACGAGGAGCTCGACTCCCTCGTCGCAGCACGCCGGCTCCAGGAAGCAGCGGAACGCAACGGCGTGAAGGGCATCAACGCGAGACTGTGCAGCCTTTCCCCGGACAGCCTGCTGACCGTCGCCCGGCTCATCGAGGAACTGGGCGAGGCGGAGGCGGACGCGTGACGGACCCGCTTCGCGCGGACGGGACGGACCTGTCCACGCTGCGCCGCCTCATCGACGAGATGCTCGACGAGCTGGTCTGGGACCCGCCGTTCGACCTGGACCGCCTGCTCGGCCAGATCTCCGCGCGCCGGGGCAAGCGGATCTCGCTGTATCCCGCGGCACTGCCACGTGACGGCGCGGGCGGGCTCGTCATCGAACGCGCGAAGGATCTCGTGATCGTGTTCGACGAGACGCTGCCGCCGCTCCAGCAGGAGCACGTGATCATGCACGAGGCCGCGCACATCCTGTTCGAACACAGCGGCACGTCCCTGGAGGACCTCACCGGCGACGAGTTCACCGAACTCGACCCGGAGCTGGTCGAGACGGCACAGCGGTTCGCCCGGCGCGACGGGTACTCGGGTGCGGAGGAGAAGGTCGCCGAGATCGCCGCCGCCCTGATGTGGATGCGGGCGGGAGCGGCACGCAGCATGGTCCCGGCGCCACACCGCTCACGGGCGGTCGCGGAGGCGAACGCCCGCTTCGAGGCGGCGCTCATGAACCGGAGAACCAGCTCGTGATCCTGCTCGACCCCACCGTCATCTCCTCGACCATCGCCACCGTGTGCGCGATGTATCTGCTGCGGTCGTTGGTCCGCAAGCCGGACAACCTCGCGCTGCGCGCCACGTGGCTCAGCACCCAGTGCTTCGCCTTCAGCCTCTGCCTGGGCCTGACCCTCTACGGGCTCCACCTGATGGATCCGATCCCCGCGGCTCTGCGGTGGATCTCGATCACCCAGCACGCGCTCGCGATGATCGCCGTCTACCTCGGGTACAGCGCCTACGTCTTCATGGCGCTCGAGCGCGACGCGGCGGTCCGGCACGTGCGGCGGCACGGCATGGCGCTCGTCGTCGTGCTCGCCGTGGCGCTGACGCTGGCCATCGGCGCGGCACCCGGCGACTTCCTCGCGAGTTTCGTCGCGGACTACGAGAACGGCCCGATCAGCGCCGTCTACCTCGCGCTGTTCACGGGCTACCTGGCGGTGCTGGTGGGCGGCGCCGGCAGGCTCTCCTGGAAGTGGTCGCGGCTGGTCGACGAGCCGTGGATCCGTCGAGGACTGGTCATCGGGGCCGCCGGTTTCGTGATGGCCGGCGTGTACTGCGTCGTGCGCACGACGTTCATCGTCATGGCGACGCTCGGCAACCGGATCCCGATCAAGGAGGGCGCCGTCACGGGGTGGCTCATCACCGCGTCCCTGCCGTTGGTGTTGATCGGCGTCACGGTGCCCGGCTGGGGGCCACGGCTGGCCGCAGCGCTGCGGTGGTGGCGCATGTACAGGGCGTTCCGCCGGCTCCACCCGCTCTGGTCGCGGCTCACCACGGCCTACCCGCACGTCCGGATGTCGCTGGGACGGTCAGGACTGGCCAGGTGGTTCGGCGACAGCTCGAAGTTCGCGACCCGGTGGGACGAGAAGTGGTCACCGCACCGCCGCGATCTCGCGCTGCGCCTCCACCTGCGGGTGGTGCAGATCTGGGACGCACGCCGGGCGCTGCTCGACCACTGTGACATCTCCGACTACGACCGGGCACTCACCGACCCGCGACACCGGCGCCGTCGTGCGGAGGTCCGTGCCGCCTACG
>NZ_VSRL01000418.1 GCF_012184385.1 Lentzea indica | reverse complement strand
GTCACCGAACGGCAGCTGCCCCAGCGTCGACGGGTGGTGCCCGCGCAGGAACGGCGCGACCACCCGGCGTCCCGCGGCGACCAGGCGTTCGGCGAGCGGCCTGAACGAGGCCGGATGGTCGGGAAAGCCATGCCAGCACACGACGATCGGCCCGTCACCCGCGGTCAGCGCGGGGAAGTCCAGCCGCTCGGTCCGGACGATGATCTCCTCGAAGTTCATGAGAACTCCACTCGCATCACGAAACGTCGTTTGGTGGGGTGCGTGACCTGGGTGAATCCGGCCTCCTCGAACACCTGGCGCGCACCGACGTGCATCTCGCCCCAGGTGACGTTCTGGCCGGGGGCGGCGATCATGGGGTAGGCCTCGACCGCGCTCGCCCCGTTCTTGCGCGCGTGCTCCACGGTCGCCGCCGCGAGCTCGTAGGTGAGCCCTTGCCTGCGGAACCCTTTGCGCACCACGAAACACGTCACGGCCCACACGCCGTCGTCGTCCTTGTCCTCGGCGCGGCCCTTCCACGGGATGGGCATGTCGAGCAACTTGGCGTAGTCACACCGGGGTTCGACGGCCACCCACCCGGCGGGCTGATCGTCCACATAGGCCACCAGCCCGCTGCCCCTCGCCGACTGCTCCTCGTGCGCGGCGTAGCGCTCGTCGAACGTCGAGTCGCGCCACATCCAGCCCTTGACCTTGTAGCGCTGGCAGTGGCACTTGCCCGGCTCGGACCCGTCGAAGATCGCCTCGACGTCCTCCCACGGCACCTCGTCCGACGGCACGATCCGGATCACGGGACCAAGCTTAGAGGTCCTGGGTGAGGTTCACGGCGTTTCCGTCGGGATCGAACACGTGCGCAACGCGTTGACCCCAGGGCATGTCGTTGGACGGCCCCTGCACCCGGCCTCCCGCCGCTTCGACCAGCGGCAGCACCGCGTTGACGTCGGCCACCGCGATGCTCAACGTGATCCGGGACGGCGCCGAGACGTCGACCTTCTCGGCCACCAGCCCGAGCTCGGCGTCGCCGATCTTGACCGTCTTGTAGAACACGCGTCCCTTCTCCGGATACCGGAACACCTCGGTCGCGCCGAGGACCTGCTCGTAGAACGCCTGCACGGCCTTCAGGTTCGGGGTCGCGATGATGGGCTGGATCGCCATGATGTCCTCCTAGTCGTCCACCGGGATACGGGACGACGGGCCGGAACTCATCGGTGCACCGAAAATCGGCAGCAGCTCGGAGACGTTCAGGAACGTCGTGTTGCCCGTGACCCGCCCACCCCGCACGTCGAGGAACACCAGCCCGAACGGCTGGTCCATCCCGGGCCGCATCTGCCAGTACGCGGGCGAAGCGTTGGCGTTGACCGGAACCAGCCACGCGCCCTTGCACGACGAGTTGGGATCGCTCAAAGCGACCGAGATCGGTCCACGCCCGCGCAGCCACCAGCTGAACGGCGGCATCGACATCGTGACGTCCTCGTGCAGCAAAGCCACCAGAGTCCGCACGTCGTGCCGTTCGAACGCCTCGCAGTAGCGGCTGAGCAGCGCCTTCTGCACGGGGTCTGCGGGGTTCAACGGCTCGCCGGGGTCGACGGCCCGCAACGTCGCCCGCGCCCGCTGCAACGCGCTGTTCGCCGACGCGACCGAGATGTCCAGCAACGCCGCGACCTCGGAAGCCTGCCAGGCCAGCACGTCCCGCAGGATCAGCACGGCTCGCTGGCGGGGCGGCAGGTGCTGAAGTGCGGCGACGAACGCCAGCCGGATGGTTTCGCGTCGGATCGCCTGGTCCTCAGGCAGGACCTTCACGTCGGGCACCGGTTGCACGAAGACGCGTTCGTGCAGCGGCGCGCCGATGTCACCGCCGGCCGGTCCGAGGTCGATGGCCAGGGCGCGTCTCTGGGCGCTGCGCTGCATGTCGATGCAGATGTTGGTGGCGATGCGGTAGAGCCACGTCCGCAGCGACGCGCGCGACGAGTCGTAGCTGTCGAACGCCTTCCACGCGCGCACGAGCGTCTCCTGCACGGCGTCCTCGGCCTCGAAGCCGGAGCCGAGCATGCGGTAGCAGTAGCCGGTCAGCTCGATCCGGAACGGCTCCAGCGTCTCGATCACGACCTGGACCCTACGCGGACCGATGAGTTTCCGTCGGATGGTCAGTGGAGGACGTTCCCCGGTCAGCACCTGCTCGCCCGGCCCGCCGATCACGACTGTCCGTCATCTCCGGCCCGTCAGGCTCAGGCTGGTACGCGAAGCGGGCGCAGCTGAACACCGCCACGAGGACGCCGTAGGCAGCGCCGACGGAGATCAGGTCCATCACCGCCGCCTTCTACGCCAGCAGTGGCGCTCGGAAGGACAGCAGCAGGACCGTGACCGACAGCAGCAGGACGACTCCGATGACGAGTGGCAGCTTGTCGGTCACGCGGTCGGCAAGATCGACCCCGGCGGCGGTGTTGCCGCCGACGTGCACGGTCATATCCGGCACGGGCTCGTCCGCAGGCGGTGGACGAGGTCGGTTGCCACGGGCATGGACAAACTCCTGCCTGCCAACCTCCCGGACCTGCTCGGCGACCTCTTTGCGGGTGTCCTGAGCACCACACCGCTACGGCTTGTCGACTGACCGCGATTCACCGTCGTGCTCGGAGGGCGAATCATCTCGAGTTCGCGTCCTCGCTCAGCTGAGCGAGCGGCCAGTGCACCTCCACGACCTGCCGAGTACCTTGTGTTGACCTTCGCGGGTTCGTGGTGATCACCCTTAGCTCACGCCGGTCCGCTCCGCAGTGCTTGCACAGAAACCCCCGCACCATGCCGGTGAAGTGATCGTGGTCGACGAATTCCCCGCGGCGGCCGCAGCCGCTACATGCCCAGCCCAACGCCTTGATCACCTTGGCCCGCACCAGCCCGACCGGACTGCCCGAATCAAGCTGCGGCGGGAGAGCGAGAAGGCTTCACGGCATCGGGCCTGAAGCGTGATCGAATACTGGGCCCAGGCGGACGCCGGAGCAAACTCGCCACGCCACCAACCAGTTCGCGCAGCACGCCTCTCAGGGACACGACGGCCGCACCGCGAGGCCACCACACCGTCACGCGGCATGGACAACGACGCAAAGCCGCAGCCACGCGAACTCGCCCTCGGTTGATCCTGGACCCGTACGCCGTCTGGCACGACACAGCACCCAGTGCCGGCACTCACTTTTCGCGCGGCCGCAATCTCCGAAGACATGCACTCGATGAGTTCACGAACGTCCAGGCCACGAGCCCCCAAACTGTGGCCGCGAGTGTGATCACGGCCACAGTTTGGAGGGTCTTGTTCCGCTCAGCGCCGCCGATGTCGGTGTGGAGGTGTACCGGATCACCCCTTGAAGGAGGCGTCGCGTGACGCTGGAACCCCCGGCAGATGTGCCGATCGAAGACCTGCTGGCGCAGGTCCCGCGTGGAATCACGGGACTGGTCCGCACGGTGGTGCAGTCCAGGGGACGGGTTGCGCTTGCGGTCGAGCGCGGTGCCACGATGGCGGAGCTCGCCGCCACGCTCGCGGGGCAGACGCGGTCGGCGTCGGTCACGGCACGTGAGCCGGACGGGACGACCTGGTCGATCAGCGTCGGCGCAGCCGAGCACCCCGAGGCGCCGGGCACCGCGGAGGTCGCGCGGTCGTGACCGTCTCCACATCGGACGAGCTGCCCGAGCGGGAACCAGGGCCGCCCGAGCAGCCTTGGCTCCTCGACCCGGCGACGCTGGGCGCGGACCTCGTGCGCGTGCACGAGTACTTCTGTCGACGCGGGCTCGAGGCCGAGGCCGACCTGCTCACTCAGGAGACGTTCCTGCGTCTACTTGTGTGGCAGAAGGCCCATCCCGGCCAGGAGCCCCCGCCAAATCTGAGGGTCTTCCTGTACTGCAACGCGCGGTTTGTCCTCAAGCAGTACTTCCGGGAGTTGGCCAAGGCTCGGTCCCGGACGCGGACGATGGGCGGCTGCGCCGACCTCGCCGCGCTGGAGGACAGCCGGCTCCTGGCCTCCTCGAGCTGGTTGTCTGAGGAGGTGGTCGGCTCCGCTTGCGCCGCGGCACTTCAAACCGCGATTGCCGAGCTGTCCGACCACCAACGCGACACCCTGCTGGCTTGGTTCATCGACGACCTTCCGGCCAGCCACATCGCCGAACTCTTCGAGGTCACGGAACGGGCGGTCCGTTTGATGATCAAACGCACGCTCGACGTGCTCCGAGAGTCTCCGCACTTGAAGCCCTACGGACCCAGGGGAGGTGGCCAGTGAACGCCAACAAGCCCGGTGTCATCGACGGTGCCCGTTGCGAACTCTCCGACGAGAAGGCCGGCGCACTGCTTGGCGGCGTCATCGCTGCTCACGCGGCGCTCACTCCCGCGCAACGTGAGGCGCTGCTCGACTCCGTGGCGCAGGTCGAGCGTGATCCCTTCACGAACGACCCGCATCCGGACCCGTCTCCTTCGGCCGCCGGCTTCAGCTGGGTGTCACCGCGAATCGCAGACGCGGTCAGGATCTCTCAGGAGCGAGCCACCGCCGGTGCGGTGCCGCTGCGTCGCGAGCAGATGGCGGCGGTGTCGAACATCCACCGCGCCGCGACCGCGATTCGCCAGCACCTCGAGAACTCGGTGCTGCGCACCAGCGATCTGACCTG
>NZ_VSRL01000417.1 GCF_012184385.1 Lentzea indica | reverse complement strand
GCACTCCACACGATCATGGGACTTAGACACTCACATGATCAACCAGAGAGCCGTGCCCGTCCCACATCCAAGGCCTACCCGACTTTGCCGGAACCCTGGACCACAACCCCACATCGGAAACGCCACCAGCAACCGATTCCGCCAACTAGGTCGGAACAATTTCTCCGGCTAGCGTCCGTACCTACTTGGCGAGGTGCAGCTCAACGAGCCGCTTTCCGTCAAGTTCGACCGGACAGGACACAGATTGTCTGGTCCGACTGAACTTGTGGGACTGTAAAACGTTCGGCTCTGGCTCGTAGTCGGTGGTGACGGCGGGTAGCTGTTCGCGATCATGATCTTGTGATGGCTGTCGATTCCCTTGTGGGGACGGTGTTCTCCGGACTTTCAGCGTTGGTTATCGAGGACGTGGCGGAGGGCAGCGGCATGGTGGTGGTCACGGCCCGCACTCGGGATGTGGCCGTGCCGTGCCCGGCCTGCGGGACTGCGACGGCGAAGGTGCACGGGTATCACCAGCGGACAGTGAAGGACGTGCCGGTCGATGGCCGCCAGGTCGTCGTCCGCCTGCGCGTACGGCGGCTGGTCTGCCCGGCTCGGAACTGCCCGCGGCAGACGTTCCGGGAACAGATTCCCGGACTGCTGCAACGCCATCAGCGCCGCACGGTGCGGCTTGTCCGGCAGATATCCCATGTGGCGCAAGAGTTATGTGGCCGGGCGGCCGCACGCCTGGCCGGCCTGCTCGCTGTGCCCATGTCCCGTAGCACCGCGTTGCGCCGTCTGCGGTGCCTGCCGCTGCCCCGGTTGACGATTCCGCGGGTGATCGGCGTGGACGACTTCGCCCTGCGTCGCCGCCAGCGCTACGCCACGATCATCATCGATACCGAGACCGGCGGCGTGTCGCGGTCCTGCCCGGTCGCGACGCGGCCACCCTGGAGTCGTGGCTGCGCGAGCACCCCGGTGTCGAGGTCGTGTGCCGGGACGGCTCGGCCACATACGCCGAAGCTGTCCGCCGAGCCCTGCCCGACGCGGTGCAGGTCAGTGACCGATGGCACCTGTGGCGGAATCTCTGTGACAAGGTTCTGCTCGAGGTCCGCGCGCACGCCGGATGCTGGGCCACCGTCAACCCGCCGCGCCCCGGCGCGTTCACGAGCAGACCACTCGCGAACGCTGGAACAAGGTCCACGATCACTCGGCCAAGGGATCGGTCTGCTCGACTGCTCCCGCCGCCTCGGCGTGGCCCTGAACACGGTCAAACGCTACGCCCGCATGCCCGAACCTCAGGCCCTGCGCATCACCCCGACCTACCGCCCGACCCTGGTCGACCCCTACCGTGATCATCTGCGTGCCCGCCGCGCGGCCGATCCCGCGGTCCCTGTCACCCAACTGCTCGCGGAGATTCGCGAACTGGGCTACACCGGCAGTGCCAACCTGCTGGTCCGCTACCTCAACCAGGGCCGCGCCGAAGGCGACCGCCCCGTCACGACCTCCCGTTACGCCAGCCGCCTCCTGCTCACCAAACCGGGGAACCTGCGCCCGAAGGACACGACCCTGCTGGAGAAAATCGCCGCAGCCTGCCCCGAGATGACCGCACTCGCCAGTCTGGTACGCGGCTTCGCCGCACTGCTGACGCCGGCTGCGGGTAACGACGTGAAGCTCACCGAGTGGATCGCGGAGGCTCGCGCCGTCGATCTGCCGCATCTACGCAGTCTCACCAACGGTCTCGAGATCGACCGGTCCGCTGTGGACGGTGCCGTCACCTTGCCCTACCACAACGGCCGCACCGAAGGCGTCAACACCCGTACCAAGAGGATCATGAGACAGATGCACGGACGCGCGGGATTCAACCTTCTCCGCCACCGCATCCTTCTGCCCTGACGGCCACTCCACGTCACCACCGACTACGAGCCAGAGCCGTTCGATTGACAGACCCGAACTTGTCGGTGTACGGACCTAGTTGTCGGCTGGGTCGGCGTCCGAAGGTACTTGTCGGGGCCGGTGAGGCGGCGCTGGCGCCGCCCGAGAGAATGCCGCCGCGCCGACGCTTGATCACTTCCTCGGCGGGGCACCAGTGGCGTTCGAGGGGTGATGTTCGCCTGTCTGGGTGGTGACGTCTCGGTACCTGGGCCGGGCGGGGTGATCGTCTCGTAGCGTCGTGGGTCTTCCAGGCGGTGGTGCGGGGGTGGGGTGATGACGGTCCAAGACCAGCACGACGACACCGCAGAGGCGGGCGAGCAGTGCCCGCCGGGTGGGCAGCCACCCGGCGTTGAGGTGCAGAACACGGTGGTCGCGACCTCGGTATCGAGCGTGGTGCAGGCCCACACGATTACTGGCGACATCCACCTCCATCACCCTGCTGTTGCGGGGCGGCCGGTGCCGCGGCAGTTGCCCGCCATCCCCTCGGGGTTCGTCGGCCGCACCGCCGAGCTCGACCGGCTGACTGCGGCCCTGGACCTCTCTGCGGGGATGCTGGTGGTGTCGGCGATTGGCGGTGCTGGGGGCATCGGCAAGACCTGGCTGGCCTTGACCTGGGCCCACCAGCACCTGGACCGGTTCCCCGACGGGCAGCTGTTCGTCGACCTGCACGGCTTCAGCCCCGCAGGGAAACCGACGGCCCCGGCGGCTGCGGTGCGCGGGTTCCTCGACGCCCTCGACGTCGAACCCAGCCGCATCCCCACCGACCTACCCGCCCAAGCGGCGCTGTACCGCAGCCTGGTGGTGGGGCGGCGGATGCTGATCGTGCTGGACAACGCCGCCACCACCGACCAGGTCACCCCCCTGCTGCCCGGCAGCCCGACCTGCACGGTGCTGGTCACCGGCCGCCGCAGGTTGGCCTCGTTGATCGACCGGCACGGCGCCCACCACCTCACCCTCGGCACCCTCACCTGGGATGAGGCCCACGCCCTGCTGACCGCCCGCCTGGGCGTCGACCGGGTGGCCGCCGAGCCGGAGGCGGTGGAGGAGCTGGTGGGGCTGTGCGGGGGGTTCCCGCTGGCGCTGTCGATCACCGCCCGCACCGCCGCCACCCACCCCACCGTCGCGCTGGCCGAGGTGGCGGCCGAGCTGCGGGAGCTGGGGCTGGAGATGCTCGACCACCACGACGACCCCGCCGCCAGCCTGCCCACCGTCCTGTCCTGGTCCCTGCACCGGCTCACCGACACCCAACGCGTGGTGTTCGCCCTGCTCGGCATCGCCCCCGGTCCGGACACCACCCTGCCCGCCGTGACCGCCCTCACCGACCTACCCGCGGCCGCCGCGCGCAGGGCACTGACAGCGTTGGAGGAAGCGTCCCTGCTCGACCGGGGACCGGGTGGCCGGTACGCGATGCACGACCTGGTGCGCGCCTACGCCACCACCACCGCCCACGCCCTGCCCGACGAGGTGCGGGAGGCGGCCTTGGTCCGGGTGAGCGACTTCCACCTGCACACCGTCCACGCCGCCGACCGTCTCCTGGAACCCCACCGCCCGCTGCTGCATCCCGAGCCGCCCGCGTGTGGTGTCCACCCTCACCCGTTGCCCGACGCCACGGCCGCGATGGCGTGGCTGGCCGCCGAGCACCCCACCCTGCTGGCCACCCAACACACCGCCGCCACCCTCGGCCGCCACGCAGTCGTCTGGCACCTCGCCCAGGCACTGGACTCCTTCCATGCCCGGCGGGGACACCACCACGACCTGCTCGCCGTGTGGCGGGCCGCCGCCGACGCCGCCGCCCCACCTACCCGACCCCACCAGCCACATCCGCACCCACCGAACCCTCGGCCAGGCCTATGCCCGGCTGGGCCTGCACGAGCAGGCCACCGAGCACCTGGACCACGCCCTCGCCCTGGCCACACGCCACCACGACCCCACCGAACAAGCCCACACCCACCACGCGCTCGCGGACGCCTGGGAGCGGCGGGGGGACCGACCGGCGGGCCCTGGACCACGCCCGCCACGCCCGCGACCTCCTCCGCACCCTCGACCAGCCGGTGGGGGAAGCTATCGCGCTCAACGGGATGGGCTGGTTAGCCGCGCGGCTGGGCGAGTTCGACACCGCCCGCGACCACTGCCACACCGCCCTTACCCTGCACCGACAACACCACCACCCCACCGGCGAGGCGAACACCCTCGACAGCCTCGGCTACATCGCCCACCGCACCGGCGACCACCACCAGGCCCTCGACCACTACCACCACGCCCTCACCCTGTTCCGCGCCCTCGGCAACACCTACCTGGTCGCGGACACCCTCGACCGCGTGGGTCACCCGCACGTCGCCCTCGGCGAGCACGAGCGGGCCCGTGCGGTGTGGCGGGAGGCGGTGCAGCTGTACCGGGATCAAGGCCGTGACACTGACGCCGCCCGCGTCCAGCAGCAACTCGACGACCTCGACACCCATAAGGGGCCCCAACCACCCCACGGCACCGAAACCGCCATGTAGATCCGGACAACAACAGATCGGAGTGTCCGGACCTACGTGGCGGGGCCGCAGGTCAGCGCGACTGCTCGCCGCCAAGTGCGAGCGGAACGGACAGCAAGTGTCCTGTTCGGAGGAAGATGGCGGTGTTCGGACCTAGACGAGTAAGTCCTAAGTCCGGGCGGTGGCTGCAGACGGACGAAGGGTGTTCAAGATCAGTTTGTGACGACCGACCTGAACACCCTTCTCAC
>NZ_VSRL01000416.1 GCF_012184385.1 Lentzea indica | reverse complement strand
CGGCCAGCCGCCGCGACTCGTCGTAGATCGCCGAAGGCTGGTCGATGAAGTGGCACTTTCCGCCCTGCCGCTCGATCAGCGCGATCTTCTCCGGCGAGGTCGAGCGGGGCATCACGGCGATGAACGGCAGCCCCAGCAGCCGCGCGAAGTAGGCCTCGGACACCGCTGTCGACCCGGAGGACGCCTCGATCACGGGCGTGCCACCGGTGATCCAGCCGTTGCAGATCGCGTAGAGGAACAGCGACCGCGCCAAGCGGTGCTTCAACGAACCGGTGGGGTGCGTCGACTCGTCTTTCAGGTAGAGGTCGATGCCCCAGTCGAGCGGCAGCGGGTAACGCAGCAGATGGGTGTCCGCGCTGCGGTTCGCGTCCGCCTCGATGATCCCGACGGCCTCGCGCACCCAGTGCCTGGTCCTGCTGCAACACCGGTCAACGGAAGTACTCACAGCGGGCACGATAACCGCGCCCGGCTCTCACGCCTGGGTGAGAGGACCTTCGTCACCACGCAGTTCGGCGCGCAGCTTGTCGCGCTCGGCCTGACGCACTGCCTGGCGCGCGTTCAACCCGGCCGCCACGCGCTCACGCAGTCCCTTGAACAGGAACAACGAGGCCGGCAACGCCACGACCACGCCGACGGCGAGCGCGGGCAGCAAAGGAACCGTGAACAACATGAGCGCGCCTGACACCACCGCAACGAGACCGAGGCGGGCGAGGACGTAAAGCGTCACATCACGAGCGAGCACCCGTTCAGGTTACGTCGCCATCGTCGTCACTGGTGTTCGGGCGTCCTTCGAACCGCGTGGACAGCACGACGGTCGTGCGCGTACGGGCAACGCCGGGGATGCGCCGCAGCCGCCCGAGAGAGCGCTCCAGGTCGTCCACCGTCGCCACCCTGACCTTGACGATGAACGACTCGTCTCCCGCCACCCGGTAGCAGGACTCGACCTCGATGAGCTCGCTCAACGCGTCCGCGACCTCGTTGTCGTCCGCGATGTCGGTGGGATGGATGCCGATCAACGCCGTCACGCCCAGTCCGACCGCGCTGGGGTCGACGACCGCGTGATACCCGACGATCACGCCGCTGGACTCGAGCTTGCCGACACGCTCGTGCACGGCGGAGGCGGACAGGCCTACCTGCCTGCCGAGATCGGCATAGGTGGCCCTGCCGTTGGCACGCAATGCGGCGATGATCTGTCGATCAAGAGCATCCACCCGCGACACCCTATGCCCCACGAGTGCACTCACGTAGCCGTGGTCACATGTCCGGTTCGCCCCGGTCGTCCCTTACTACCTCTTTACCAAAAAACAAGCGTTCGAGTACCTGAAGGGTGAGATGCCACGATCAGACCGGAACGTCTGATCTGAGGAGGACGAGTGACTACAGCGTCCGAGCGCCTGTTGACGCCTGGGGAAGTCGCCAATCTGTTCCGGGTCGACCCGAAGACCGTGACCCGATGGGCCACCGCCGGTCGCATCGGCTCGATCCGCACGCCAGGAGGACATCGCAGGTTCCGTGAGACCGAGGTGAAGGCCCTGCTTTCGGAGCTGACCACCGAGGCCACTGAACCTGTACGCCACTGAAACCGTAGTAATCCCTGTGCCGCGGGTAATCTCGTGGCAAAGGGAGGTGGCGACCAGATGATCTACCTGCTGGCGGTGATCGGTGCGCTCACCGTGGCTGTGCTCGTGTGGCGAGCGTTCGCCCCGCAGCATTCGGAGTACACCCCGGGCCGCAAGGTGATCGCACCTGATGACGACCCGGAGTTCCTGCGCAAGCTCGACGAGCAGCGCAAGCGCGACGAGTGAACGGAAAAGGGGCCCTGACCTCAGGGCCCCTTCGCCGGTGCTCAGGTGTGCTCAGGCGTGCGGGAAGTCGTCCGCGACGACGGCGGCGAGCTCGAGCAGCGCCAGCCGCGTCTCCGGCGCGAGCTGGTCCAGCGCGATCTCGGCGCCCTCTTCGAGGTGCTCGTCGAACGGCAGGCGGACCACAGCGCGGCAGCGCTGCTGGAAGTGCGCGGAGAGCTTGTCGAGATCGACCTTGCCCGACTTCGGGCGCACCGAGTTGATCACGCAGACGGACTTCGCGACCAGGTCGCGGTAGCCGTGCGCCTCCAGCCAATCCAGCGTCGCCGCTGACGTCTGCGCGCCGTCGACCGAGCCGGACGACACCAGCACGAGCAGGTCCGCCTCGTCCAGCACGCCCTTCATCGCGGAGTGCATGAGACCGGTGCCGCAGTCCGTCAGGACGATGTTGTAGAAGTGCTCCAGCAACGCCACCGTGCGGCGGTAGTCGTCCTCGCTGAACGCCTCCGACACCGCCGGGTCCTGCTCGGACGCCAGCACCTCCAGGCGTGCCGGCGACTGCGAGGTGTACGCGCGCACGTCGCTGTACTTCGTGATCCGCGGGGCGTCGCGCAGCAGGTGCCGCACGGTCGCCGTGGTCTCCCGCGGGATCTTCAACGCCAGCGTGCCGCGGTCGGGGTTCGCGTCGACCGCGATCACCCGGTCACCGCGCAGCGACGAGAACGTCGAGCCCAGCGTCGTGGTCGTCGTGGTCTTGCCGACGCCGCCCTTCAGCGACAGCATCGCGATCTTGTAGCACCCGCGCAGCGGCTGGTTGATCCGCGCGATCAGCTCACGACGGCGCACGTCGGCCGGGCTCTCGCCGAGGTTGACGATGCCGCCGGTGACCGAGTGCAGGGACTTGCGCCAGCCCGACGACGGCGGTCGCTTGTCCTTCTTGATCAGCTGCTGCGACGAGACTTCCTGCGCCTGCGAGCGGTACGGCTGCTGCGGGAAGTTGTTCGGGTACTGCGCACCGGCGAACTGGCCGAACTGCGCGGTGTTCTGGGCCGTGTTGTGCGGTCCGGACGGCCGCCGCTGACGGAATGAGCACCCGACTGGCCGCCGCCCACCTGGTACGCCCCGGAGCCGTCCACGGAGTACGAGCCGGACTGCGAACCTGGCACCGGGTAGGGACCGGACGCGTTGCCGGGCACCTGGTAGGGACCGGACGCGTTCCCCGGCACCTGGTAGGAGCCGGAAGAGTTGCCGGGCACCTGGTAGGGCCCCGACTGGTTGCCGCCCACGTGGTACGGACCTGATTGACCGCCGCTGACGTGCTGCGGACCGGACTGCTGCGGGTCGAGGTAGGCCGTCTGCGGGTCGACGTACTGCGGGCCGGAGCCCTGTTCCTCACCCGGTGGTTGCCAATTCACCGCTGTGGCCCTCCCTGAGCAAGAGGGACCAGGACTTCCCCGACCCCCGGGTTGCGACGGTACGCAACCAGCACCGGTTCCATCGACCTGGGGGCTTAAGTCGTTAGAGACCCGCGTACGAATGCAACCCGCTGGTGACCAAGTTGATGAAGAACAGGTTGAACACGTTCAACGCGAAGCCGACGACGTTGATCCAAGCGGCCCCACGACCACGCCAACCGGCCGTCGCACGCGCGTGCAGATACGCCGCGTAGACCACCCACGAGACGAACGCCACGGTCTCCTTGGGGTCCCAGCCCCAGAACCGGCCCCACGCGGCCTCCGCCCAGATCGCGCCGCAGATGATGCCCGCGGTGAACAACGGGAACGCGAGCACGGTGGTCCGGTAGGACATCCGGTCCAGCACGTCGGCGGACGGCAGCTTCGGGAAGCGGTCCGCCTTGCCGTCCTTGAGCAGGTAGAGGATCGAGGTCACGCCGGGGATCAGCAGCACGCCGGAGGAGATCGAGATCACCGAGACGTGGATCACGAGCCAGTACGACCGCAGCGCCGGCTGGACAGGCGCGGACTCGGCGTAGAGAACGGTGCCGCCGAGGAACAGCAGGATCAAGATCGGCGTCAGCACGAACGCGCCGAGGCGGCGAATCGGGAACTTCGCCATCAGCACGATCCACGTCACCACCGCGGCAAGGCACAGCAGCGACATGTACTCGTACATGTTGCCCCAGGGCGCGCGTCCTGCGGACAGACCGCGCATCACCAGTGAGCCCAGGTGCAGCAGCGCGCCGAGGACCGTCAGCGCGGCGCCCATGCGCCCGATGCGCTCGGAGCGGGACAGCTCGCTCTTCGGCTCGTCGGTGAGGATGCCCGGCACCGGCGCACCGGCTCCGACGAACGCTTCAGTCTTCCTGCGCGGAGCATGGGCGAAGGCCTGCTCGACGGCGTAGAACAGGATCGCGAAGAGGTAGACGCCCAGCGCGCTGCGGTACAGCCAGTCGCTGTAGGTCGCGAGGGTCTCGTTGACCGGCATCAGGACTTCTCCTCGTTCAGAACCGCGCGGGCGAGCCGCGTGAACTCCTCGCCGTATCCTGCCTGGTCAGTGCGGGCGAGCCCGCCGACCTCGACCAACGTACGCCCGTCGTCCTGAGGGGTCGCACGCACCCACACCCGGCGGCGCTTGACGGTCAGCGACACCCCCAGGCCGAGGATGATCAGGATGGCGAACACCAGCACGTAGCCCTGCGTCGGGTCGTGCGAGACCTGCAACGACACCCAGTCGTTCACGGAGTCGAAGCGCACCTTGGTGCCGTCGTCGAGCGCGATCTCCTCGCCCAGCGCGAGGTTCTTGCGCGCGACCAGCGATTTTCAGACTCGCGATTCAATGTGGAGATTAAGCTTCCGCGAACTCTCTACCCAGGCGAGCGACATCGATACGCGCTGCAGTACAAGATTCCAG
>NZ_VSRL01000415.1 GCF_012184385.1 Lentzea indica | reverse complement strand
GGCGCGGCCCAGCCCGTGGTGGCCGCCAGCCAGGCGGGCATCGCGCAGCCGGGTGCCGGCTTCTGGCTGATGGTCGTCGAGTTCCCCCTCGGCCTGCTGGCGTTGATCTGCGCGGGCCTCGCCGGTGCCGTCGAGCGGGAGAACGCCGACGGCGGCAAGCGGCAGGAGGTGCCGGTGGCCGAGCTGGGTGCGGTGCTGCTGGCAGGGCTCTTCGCGGCAGGCGCTTTCGCGTTGCCGACCGTGCGCGCCGACAACTACACGGCTCCGACGTTGGTGCCGGCCGGTGATCCCGGTGTCTCGTGGGCGTTGTTGTCTTCTCTCGTTTTCTTGATCATCGGGCTGGTGATCGCACTTCGCTCGAGGCCCGCTCGTGGTGCCGCGGTGCTCGCGGGTGCTGTGTTGTTGCTCGGCGTGCGAGCGCTGGAGCTGCCGCTGACCGGCGACAAGGTCGTGGGCGCGGTGGCGGGGCCCGGCACGTGGCTGGCGCTGGCGTCCTGCGCTGCGCTGCTGGTCGCGGCGGGCTTGATGGGGGCTCGCGCGACACGGTGAAACACGCGTTGACCTCTATGTGCGCACGCACCCGTGATCGACCTCACCGCCGTTGAGACAGACCTCACCAGGTGTGGCGTGCGAGCGGTACGTGCAGCTCGATAGTGTCTGGGCCCAGCCGCGTCAAGTGGGTTCGCTTGGCCCCTTGAGGACCACCCAGGCGCGGTGTTCCGACACCGACGTCGCAGGAGACCCGAGTGGACCTGTACGAGTACCAGGCGAAGGACCTCTTCGCCGCCCACGGCGTCCCGGTACTGCCGGGCGATGTGGCAACCAACCCCGCCGACGCCAAGGCCATCGCCGCGAAGTTCGGCCAGCCGGTCGTCGTCAAGGCCCAGGTCAAGACCGGCGGCCGCGGCAAGGCCGGTGGTGTGAAGCTCGCTTCCACCGCCGAGGAGACCGAGGAGAAGGCGACCGCCATCCTCGGCCTGGACATCAAGGGGCACATCGTTCACCGCGTGCTGGTGACGCCCGCCTCCGACATCGCCGAGGAGTACTACTTCTCCTTCCTCCTCGACCGTGCCAACCGCACCTTCCTCGCCATGGCGAGCGTTGAGGGCGGCATGGACATCGAGGAGGTCGCGGCCACCAAGCCCGAGGCCCTCGCGAAGATCCACATCGACGCCATCCAGGGCGTCGACGCGGCCAAGGCCAAGGAGATCGCCGACGCGGCGAACTTCCCGGCCGAGGTCAAGGACCAGGTCGTCGACGTGATCGTCAAGCTGTGGGAGACCTTCGTCGCGGAGGACGCCACGCTCGTCGAGGTCAACCCGCTGGTCCGCGACCCGCAGGGCAAGATCGTCGCGCTCGACGGCAAGGTCACGCTCGACGAGAACGCCGACTTCCGCCACCCCGCCCACGCGGAGCTGGTCGACAAGCAGGCTGAGAACCCGCTCGAGGCCAAGGCCAAGGAGAAGGGCCTCAACTACGTCAAGCTCGACGGCGAGGTCGGCATCATCGGCAACGGCGCCGGTCTCGTGATGTCCACTCTGGACGTCGTCGCGTACGCCGGTGAGCAGTACGGCGTGAAGCCCGCGAACTTCCTCGACATCGGTGGCGGCGCGTCCGCTGAGGTCATGGCGAACGGCCTGGACGTCATCCTCCACGACGAGGCCGTCCGCTCCGTGTTCGTCAACGTCTTCGGTGGCATCACCGCTTGTGACGCGGTCGCCAACGGCATCGTGGCGGCACTGGAGATCCTCGGCGACGAGGCCACCAAGCCGCTCGTCGTCCGCCTCGACGGCAACAACGTGGAGGAGGGCCGCCGCATTCTCGCCGAGGCCAACCACCCGCTGGTGACCGTTGTCGACACGATGGACAACGCGGCCGCCAAGGCCGCCGAGCTCGCGGCTGCGGGGGTCTGACCAAGATGGCTATCTTCCTCAACGAGACCAGCAAGGTCATCGTCCAGGGCATGACCGGTGCCGAAGGCACCAAGCACACCAAGCGCATGCTCGCGTCCGGCACGAACATCGTCGGTGGCGTGAACCCGCGCAAGGCCGGCGAGAAGGTCGACTTCGACGGCACCGTGCTCCCGGTCTTCGGCACCGTCAAGGAGGCCATGGAGGCCACCGGCGCGAACGTGACCGTGATCTTCGTGCCGCCCGCCTTCTCGAAGGCCGCCGTGCTCGAGGCGATCGACGCCGAGATCGAGCTGGCCGTCGTCATCACCGAGGGCATCCCGGTGCACGACACCGCCTACTTCTGGGCGCACGCCGTCGCGACCGGCAACAAGACCCGCATCATCGGCCCGAACTGCCCCGGCATCATCAGCCCCGGCAAGTCGAACGCCGGCATCATCCCCGCGAACATCGCGGGCGCGGGCAAGATCGGTCTGGTGTCGAAGTCCGGCACGCTGACCTACCAGATGATGTACGAGCTGCGCGACTTCGGTTTCTCCACCGCGATCGGCATCGGTGGCGACCCGATCATCGGCACCACGCACATCGACGCCCTCGAGGCCTTCCAGGCCGACGAGGAGACCGTCGCGATCGTGATGATCGGTGAGATCGGCGGCGACGCCGAGGAGCGTGCGGCGGCGTACATCAAGGAGAACGTGACCAAGCCGGTCGTCGGCTACGTCGCGGGCTTCACCGCTCCCGAGGGCAAGACCATGGGCCACGCCGGCGCCATCGTCTCCGGCTCGGCGGGCACCGCGCAGGCGAAGAAGGAGGCCCTCGAGGCCGCAGGCGTCAAGGTCGGCAAGACGCCGTCCGAGACCGCCGCTCTGATGCGCGAGATCATGAGCACCATCTGATCTCACAACCCGCACGTTGAGCAACATGAGGGCCGGACACCGGAGTACTTTCGGAGTCCGGCCCTCGCTCGTCTGGCGGAACCGGCATGATCCGGTCACCGTCGTAGTAGCAAGAGCTGGACCCGCGAGTTCGTGCCGGACGACCGGCTTCTCGACGAACTCGCCGCCGCCTCCGCAGGAGCGGCAGACAACACTGCTAGCGTCGTTGACGCAACCCTGGCTGAGGAGGAGACCTCGACATGTCCGTGCCTTACGGCGCACCCCAACAGCAGCCGCCGGGTCCGGCACAGCACCAGGCACCGCCTCAGACCCCCGGCGCCCCCGGCGCCAACAACATCAACCTGGGTCTGATCCTTCCGCTGGTCGCGGCCGGTCTCGGCCTCGTCGCGTACCTCGTCGCGTTCGCGGACGACGTCAGCGGCAACGTCACGTACCTGCTCGCCGCGGGTCTGCTCGCCGGTCTTTCCGTGCTGCCGAGCATCCCGAAGGGGTTCGTCCCGGTCGCCGCGATCCTGGCCGCTGTGCAGACGTTGCTGCAGCTGCAGGGCATCATCAAGTCGCCGTCCGTGCAGGGCCTCGACATCGTGCTGCTGATCGTCGCGCTGCTGGAGACGGCGGCGATCGTGCTCGCCTTCCTGCTCGCCGAGGGCATCGTGAAGTTCGAGCCGAAGCCCGCGAACCCGTACGCCGGTCAGCAGGGTCAGCCCGGTGGCTGGAACCCGCAGTCCGGTGCGTTCCCGCAGCAGGGCCAGCACCCGCAGCACGGTGCGCCGCAGCAGCAGGCCCCGCAGCCGCAGTTCGGCCAGCAGCAGCAGTTCGGTCAGCAGCCGCAGCAGCCCCAGCAGCCGGGTCAGCCGCCGCAGCAGACCAGCTTCATGCCGCAGCCCGGCCAGTTCGGCTCGCCGGGCACGCCGCCCGGTGGCTTCGGCGGACCGCAGCAGTAAGGTCCGCGAACCGTTCGACTCAGGGGTGGTGCCGGTGTCTGCCGGCACCACCCTTGTCGTATGACCCGGCGTGCCTCACCCGAACGGCTCAGCCGGCCTGACACAGTGGAGAAGTGCCCGTGCTGCAACGCGATGTGACCCGCGAGGTCACCACCGTGCGTCCGCCGGAGTTCTCGCGCTCCGAACGCATGCGCGTGCTCGTCGCGGCCGCGGTCGGGTCGGTGGTCGTCGGGTACGCGGCGGTGGCCGCAGTCCTCGCACTGGTCTCCGCGACGGCCACGTACGCGGAGTTCTCCACCGCCGGCGTGTTGAGCGCCGCCGCGCCCGCGTGGCTGGCCGCGCATCACGTGCCGTTGCGCTTCGACGCAGGTCAACTCGGTGTGCTGCCGTTGCTGCCCACCGCGTTGCTGATGCTGCTCGTCGGCCGCACCGCCGCGGGTACCGCCGACCGTCTCGGCCTCTACGAACCACTTCAGGCTCGCGGTGTCGTGCTGAGCATCGCCGGCGCGCACGCGGTCGTCGGCGGCACGATCGCGCTGGTGATGGGCGACGGTGTCGTGCGCGCCACGCCCGCCGTCGCGTTCTTCGGCTGCGCCGCCGTGTCCGGTCTGGCCGCCACGATCGGCGTCGCCCGTCGCTGCGGCCTGGTCGAAGTGGTGTTCGACAAGCTCGACCCGGTGGCGCTGCACGGCATGCGAGCCGGGTTCATGGCACTGTTCGCGCTGGTCAGCGCAGGTGCGTTGGCAGTAGCGGCCGGGCTGGCGATCTCGTGGCCCAGGACCAGTGAGCTCTTCGCGGGGACCGGTCCGTCGGTCGGCGTTGGGCTCGGGGTGTTCCTGCTGTGCGTCGGGTACCTCCCGAACGCGATCATCGCCGGCTTCTCGTACGTCGCCGGTGCCGGGTACGCTCACGGCGACAGCCACGTGCATAGCTCTCGCGTGACGCACAACATTCGTTAGCGCTTCTCGGAGGGTGGCCAGCAGATCAGGCCTGAGTTGGTCG
>NZ_VSRL01000414.1 GCF_012184385.1 Lentzea indica | reverse complement strand
GGCCTGGAGCCTTGCGGCTGGACGGCCGCGACGCGCTGGCACTCGTCAACGGCACGTCCGTCACCACCGCTGCCACGGCTCTCGCGCTGTCGTCGGTGCGTGCCTCGCATCGTGCGGTCGCGGACCTCACCTGTCTGCTGGTGGACGTTCTCGGCGCCGACCCCGGATTCCTGGACCCGCGCCTGATCTCGGCGTTCGGTCACGCCGGCGCCACCGCGGTCGCCGCGGACATGCGCGCGTTGCTGGACGGCACCCGTCCCAGCGGTGCGCGTGCGCTGCAGGAGCCGTACAGCATCCGGTGCTCACCCCAACTGCTCGGCGCGGCCGAAGACGCGTTGCGCTACGTGGACGGCGTGGTCGCGGCGGACCTCGGCGGGGTCAGCGACAACCCGTTGTTCTTCCCCGGCGACGACCTGGTGGCGCACGGCGGCAACTTCTTCGGCCAGCCCGCCGCGTTCGCCGCCGACGTCCTGGCGATGGTCACGGCGTCACTGGGCAACCTGGCGGAACGCCAGCTGGACCTCCTCGTGGACCCGGCCCGCAACACCGGCCTGCCGCCGATGCTGGCCGCGGGACCTGGTCAGCAGCACGGGTTGCAGGGCGTGCAGCTGGCCACGACGGCGTTCGTGGCCGAGATCAGGCGGAACGTTCTGCCTGCCAGCACCCAGAGTTTGCCGACGAACCTGCACAACCAGGACGTCGTGCCGTTCGGAACCCAGGCCGCGTTGCGCACCTACGACCTCGCCGAGCTGTTGCGGTTGTTGTGCGGCTCGCTCGCGTTGGGGCTGCGGCAGGCGGTGCACGTGGGTGGCAGGAGGCCGACCGCGCCCCGGTGCGCGGCGTTGCTGGACGCCCTCGCCGACGTCATCGAGCCGGTGGATCCGGACCGGCCGCTGGACGTCGACGTGCGGATCGCCGCCGACGTGGTGACTGGACGGCAGTGGTGATGCCCTCCGCCGGACGAGCGCTACAGCAGGTGCCTCTCACGGGCAGGCGGACGTGATCCGCTCGCGCGGCCGCGCCGAACCTGTCCGAGCCATCGGCAGCCGCAACGTGAACCGCGCCCCCCGCCCCGGATGCCCGACCGCCTCCACCTCGCCACCGTGCCCGGTCACGATCTCCCGCACCAGCGCGAGCCCCAGCCCGAACCGCTTCTCACCCCGGCCGTGGTGGAACCGGTCGAACAACAGCGACGCCTCCGCCGGGTCGAACCCCTCGCCGGTGTCCGCCACCTCCAGCTCCACGTGTCCACCTCGCGACCCGACCCGCACCGAGATCCGCCCGCCCTCCGGCGTGTGGCGCACCGCGTTGGCCAGCAACTCGTCCACCGCCCGCCGCAACGCGGTCTCCACGCCGCTCACCATCAGCGGGCCTCCCGGATGCTCGACGGTCAGCGCGATCCGTCGTTCCGCCGCCCGCTCGCGCTCCCCGGCCACCGCGGACGAGGCCACCGCGGTGAGGTCCACGGGCACGCCGTCGAGTCCCTGGTTCAGCTGCGCCGACTGCAACAGGTCGTCCACCACGTCGGACAGCCCGCGGATCGACCTCGCCAACGCGTCGAGGCTGTCGCGCTGGTCGGCCGGCAGGTCCGCGGCCGCCGACAGCAGCTGGGCTCGCAGGTACGCCCGTGCGATCGGGGTGCGCAGCTCGTGGCTGGCGTCCGTGACGAACCGCCGTTGCCTGGCCAGCGCCTCCGCCAGCGGACCGACCGTCCGGCGGCTCACGCCCAGGCCGATCAACGCCGCCACGAGCAGGCCCGCCACCTGCGCGATCCCGAGTGCCAGCAACAGATGCCGGCGGTCGGCCAGCAGGTACCGCATGTCGAACACCGCCTGCACGGTGGTCGAGTCCGAGCCCGGTGTCGTGAGCACCATGTACTCGGTGCCGTTCGCGGAAACGTCACGCTCGACTGCGACACCGGACGACCGCACCGCCTCGAGATCGCCGTGCAGCGGGAACCCGCCGGGCACCGCCAGCACACCCTCGTCGAGCACGCCGTCGTCGAGCACGAACACCCACGCGCACCGGGGCGCGACGTCCGGCACGCCGAAGCGGGCGTTGTACTGGAGCTCGCGCGCCACCTGCGTTTCCTGCGCGTGCACCATGACCACGTATGCGATCGCGCCGACGAAGGCGATCATCACCGTGATCGCCAGGCCCACCAGCACGCTGACCCGCAGCCGCGCGCGCCGGACCTCCGCGCGCTCCGCCTCGGCCCACGAAGCCCTCACAGCGCCCCCAACCGGTAGCCGACTCCCTGAACCGTGCGCACCACCGATCGCCCCACCTTGGACCGCAGGTAGTGCACGTAAGTGTCCACAATGGACTGCGATGGCGCGTCCTGGAACACCGTGCGCCGCAACGAGGCCCGCGTGTGCACGGTGCCGGGGTGGGTGGCGAGCACCCGCAGCAGGGCGAACTCCCTGGCGGTCAGCGGCACCCGTTCGCCGTCGGGCAGCACCACCTGGTGCTGCTCCAGCTCCAGGCGACCAGCGCCGATCCGCAGCACGGCGGCCAGCTCCCCGGCCCGCCGGTGCAACGCCCGCACCCGCGCGCGCAGCTCACCCAGGTCGAACGGTTTCATCAGGTAGTCGTCCGCGCCGGCGTCGAGCCCGTCGATGCGATCGCGGACCGTGCCCATCGCGGTCAACATCAAAGCCTGTGTCCGCACCGACCGGGAACGCAACCGGGAAAGCAGATCGAGCCCGTCGAGAACGGGCAGTCCACGATCGATCACGACCACGTCGTAAGGCCGGGTCAGCGCGAGATGCAGTCCGCGCTGCCCGTCCAGCGCGATGTCCACCACATGTCCGTCACCTCGGAACACGGCGGAGAGCAACTCCACCAGCTCCCTGTCGTCTTCCACGAGCAGCAGGCGCACAGAACGAAGAATCGCACGCTGCCCCTGCGTCGGACCAGGTCACGGAGGTGGTGCAACAGCCAATGGACAGCCACCGGAGATCGTTCACAAATGTGATCAGCAGGCGGATTTCTCCAGTTCTGCGGCCGTGAGGAACTATCCGGTGCAGCATTCGGAGCACATGCCATGTGGTTCGCGAATCTTCGCGGTCGCGCCGGACCGGTAATTCAACGATAAACATGTTAATGGCGGGCCTGTGTGACCTGCGCTCGAGTGGCAAGTGTGAACAGCGCGCCGGTCAACGAACAGCGCTACACCGTGGCCGGAGAGACGGCGGACGCGGTGCCGAGACCGCCCACCCAGCCCGCGGTCGCGACGGCACGCAGTCCGTCGTCGCCCTCGATGAGCCGTCCGTGCGGGCCGAGAACGTCGGTGCTCCCGTCGTGCCACCGCACCGGCAGGCGGCCGTGACGCTGCAGGAGGCCGGCGAACCGGGCGCTCAGCTTGGCGCTGCCGATGTGCACCCACCGGCTCGGGAAGAGGTCGAGCAGCTCGATCGTCGCCGGGCTGAGCTCGGGGACGACGGTGATGCCGTGGTCCCTGCCGTACTCGACGAGTTCCCGCAGCGCGTCGGGGTCGCCCTCGGGGAAGACGTGCAGGACGTTGAGCTTGTAGGCGGCCATCTTGTCGATGGCCTTGCGCATCTCGGCCGGCGGCAGCAGGGCGCTCGACACCCCGCGCCAGGCGAACGCGGGGGAGTCCCGCAGGTCGGCCGCGCGGACCGTGCCGTCGCGGGTCATCAGCTGACGGAACGACTGCACGCCGTGCCGCAGCCCCGCCTGGGTTCCCGCCCGCAGCATCACCGCGTCGTTGCTGACCAGCAACGCATAGCCCTCGGGACCGAGCCCGCGCATGGCGGGATCGTGCGACACCATGAGCATGCCGTCCTGCGACTCGGCGAGCAGGTAGCCGGTCTGAGCGAAGATGTGCTCGCGCAGCATCGCGGCCGCCGTGCGGGCCTGTCCGGTCACCCGGACGGCGACGTCTTCGGTCAGTACGAACGAGCCCGTGCGACGGGGCGCGCTCGTGGGCATGGGAACAATCACCGATTTCCTCTCCAGCGGACTAACGCTGGCAGTATCAGCTGAGTTCCTGCAATCGGAGGGCGAACGTGGTGCCCTGACCTGTCGTGCTGGTCACACCGACCGATCCGCCGTGCGCCTCGACGAGCTTCCGCACGATCGCGAGCCCCAAACCGCTGCCGCCGGTGCTGCGGGCACGTGACTTGTCCGCGCGCCAGAACCGGTCGAACACGTGCGGCAGGTCCTCCTCGGCGATGCCCGCGCCGGTGTCCGCCACCGCGATCACCACATCGGAACCGTCCTCGACCGCGCTGACCGACACCGACCCGCCGGAGGGCACGTAGCGCAGCGCGTTCGCCACGAGGTTGTCGAGGATCTGCCGCAACCGCAACGCGTCCGCGCGAACGACGAGCGAGGGATCGGCGGACACCGTCAGCGTGACCCCTGCCTGCGCGGCTCGTACCTCGTGCGCGGCGCGGACCTGCTCCAACGCGCTCGCGACCGGCACCGGTTCGACGGTGAGCCGCAACGAGCCCGCGTCGGCCACGGCGAGGTCCTGCAGGTCGTCCACGACGTGCTGCAGCACCAGCGCTTCCTTGAGCAGCAACGTGATCAGCGCGGGGTCGAGGTCGCTCACGCCGTCCTCTGCCGCCTCCAGCCAGCCCCGAATGTTGCTCAACGGGGTGCGCAGTTCGTGCGCGACATCGCTGACCATCGCCTTGCGCGCCTGCTCCAGCTGCGCCCTGTTCGCCGCCATCGTGTTGAACGCCCTGGTCAGGCCCGCGATCTCGTCCTGCCCGCGCACCGGGACCGGCGGGATGTCGCTACCGCCGGACAGGTGCTGCGCGGCGGCGGTCAAACGCGCGCAAACGGCCGGGTTGATCCTGGC
>NZ_VSRL01000413.1 GCF_012184385.1 Lentzea indica | reverse complement strand
CGATCGGTTTCAGCGTGGTCGTGGCCGCGGCGGGCACCGCCGACCAGCCCGTGGCCCGCGAAGCCGCCGCCATCGCCACGGCTGTCGGCCTCGGCGTCACGACTGTCACCGACGTTGGCGTGGCGGGCCTCCACCGCCTCCTCGCCGAGCAGGACCGCCTGCGCGCCGCCGACACCGTCATCGTCGTCGCCGGCATGGAAGGTGCACTGGCCAGCGCGGTCGGTGGCCTCGTGGCCTGCCCGGTCGTCGCCGTTCCCACGTCCACCGGCTACGGCGCGGGACTGGAGGGCATCACCGCCCTGCTGGCCATGCACGCCTCCTGCGCCGCCGGCATCACCGTGGTCAACATCGACTCCGGCTTCGGCGCCGCGATGGCCGCTTTCCGCCTGTCCCGCGTAGCCTTCCGGAGCACGTCGTGAGCAATGTCTGCCTCATCTCACCGTTCACCGGTCTGGCCGGCGACATGCTGCTGGCCGCCCTCGTCGACGCCGGCGCACCGCTGCCCGCGATCCGCGCCGCCATCACCGACACCGGCCTCACCGGCTGGGACCTCACCGTCACCCGGGTGCTCACCCACGGCCTCAGCGGCAGCCGCGCCGTCGTGTCGGTGTCCGACGACGCCACGAGCCGCAAGGCGGGTGAACTGATCGCCATGGCCGGGCGGGTCCGCGACCGCGCGGTGGCGGACACGGCGACAAAGGCGTTGCGTGCCATCGCCGAAGTCGAGGGACATCTACACGGCGAGGATCCCGCCGAGGTGCACCTGCACGAGCTGGGTGGCCACGACACCCTCGTCGACATCGTCGGCGTGGCCGCCGCCCTGCACGCGCTCGACGTCCGCACCGTCCACTGTGAACCGTTGCCGCTCGGCACCGGCTCGGTCCGCACGGCCCACGGCGTCCTGCCGTGCCCGGCCCCTGCCACCTCGGCCCTGTTGGAAGGCGCACTCGTCATCGGCACCACGCTCAAGGGCGAGACCGTCACGCCGACGGCCGCCGCCCTCCTGCGTGCGCTGTCCGCCGACTACAGCCCGCCGCCTCCGCTGTGGTTGTCCGCCACCGGATACGGCGTCGGCACCCGGACCCTTCCCGACCGCCCCAACGTCGCGGTCGTCCGGCTCGGCGCGCTCGACACCGCGGACGTGCGCGACCTCGTGGTGCTGGAGACCAACCTCGACGACGTCACCGGCGAAGTCCTCGGTTACGTCGTCGGCCACCTGCTCGACCGCGGCGCCCTCGACAGCTGGATCACCCCCGCCGTGATGAAGAAGGCAGGCCGGCGCACGTCCTGCACGCCCTCGCCACCCCGGACACCGCCGACGAGATCGAACAGGCGATGCTCGCCGAGACCGGAACCCTCGGTGTGCGGCGAACGAACGTACGTCGCACCGCCGCGGCTCGCACGACCGACGTCGTCGGCGTCCACGGACTGCCGGTGCGCCGCAAACACGGGCCCCACCACGGCAAAGCCGAGTTCGACGACGCCGTCGCGGTGGCCCGGCAGACCGGCCTGCCGTTGCGTGCCGTGCTGACCGCGGCCGCGGAAATGCCGAGGGACCGCTGAATGGACACCGAAACCGCCGCCGCACAACTGGTGGCACGACTCGCTGAGATCGGCCCGCTCGCCGTGGCGTTCTCCGGCGGCGTGGACTCCGCGCTCGTCCTCGCCGCCGCGGTCCGCGCCACCGGACCCGGCGCCGTACTGGCCGTCACCGCCGACTCGGCCAGCCTCGCCACCGCCGAACTGACCGCCGCGGTCGCGTTCGCCGACCACCTCGGCGTGCGGCACCTGACACCCGAAACCACCGAACTGGACAACCCCGGGTACGCCGCGAACGGCCGGGACCGTTGCTACTTCTGCAAATCCACCGTGCTCGACACCATCACGGCAGTCGCCGCGGACAACGGCCTGACCGCGGTGGCCACCGGCACCAACGCCGACGACGCACGCGACCCGTTCCGGCCCGGCATCCGCGCCGGCGACGAGATCGGCGTGCACACCCCGTTGCGCGACCTCGCGATGACGAAGGCGGACGTCCGCGCGGTGAGCCGGCTGTGGGGTCTGTCCACTTGGGACAAACCAGCGATGCCGTGCCTGGCCAGCCGTGTCCGGTACGGGCTCACGATCACCCCTGCCCGCCTGGCCAGGGTGCAGCGCGCGGAGGTCGCCGTCCGGACCTGGCTCGCCGAAGCCGGTACTCCCGCCAGGGACCTGCGGGTGCGCGACCTCGGCGACATCGGCAGGTCGAGCTCGACCCGCATCTCGCCGGCCTGCCGGAGATCCGGCAGGCGCTGGCCGAGCTGGTCCGCACGGCCGGGTTCTCGGGCGCCGAGTTCGCGGTGTTCCGGTCAGGGGCTCTCAACCACGAGTGAACGGCTTTCCCCGTGGTCGGCAACCATCAAGGGCAATGTCCACAATCGACGAAAAGGTGTGAGGTCGGGCCAGACAGCGAGTTCTCGGCTTGAGGTCGATTGGCGCACGCCCTAGCCTCGAGCGAAAGACGTGTTCGTACCGTGCTCGCCCGATGGTTGCGCAGAGAGGATTCCATGGAAGACGCCACCCGGTCGGAGAACGCCGCGAATGGAAGCGGACAGCGACTCTCGCGACGGCGAGCGATGGAGCTGGCGGCCGCGCTGGGGATCACGGCGTGGAGCGCCCCTGGCTCGGCCGCCGGTGCGCCGTCCGGCACCTCGGCGACGCACTCCCACCTGGAGACTCGGTCTGGCCGCGTGGTCGCACCGCCGCCGAAGAACGTGCTCGGCGCGAACTTCAACGGCGCCAAGGACTGGTCCGACTTCGGCCAGTTGCGGGACGTGTCGGCCACCTGGCTGCGCGGGTTCTTCCCCGTGCCGGATGCCGACAAGGGAGCGGTCGCCGACCAGCCCGTGGTTCACACCGTGCTCTCTGCCGCCGAGCAGGGGTACGGCACAGTCCTGTCGTTGAAGTTCCCGTACTACGAGCAACCTGTCCCGGTGCCGGGCAGTGCGGCCATGGCCACCGCGTTGACACGGCTGGACAAGGTGCTTCCTGCCGTGATGGGCAAGGTGGACGTCCTGGTCGTCGGCAACGAGCCGTTCATCGAGTGCAGGCAGGAGGACCGGAACACGCCGCAGCTGAACGCTTTCTACGAGGCGATCGCGCGCCGCGTCATCGCGTTCCGTGACCAGCACGGCGGCGCGTCCAACAAGACCAAGCTCTACATGGGCGCACTCAACCGCCTCAACGATCCCGCCTGGCGGACCGCCGCCACGGATCGCTGGATGTCGTTCACCCGCGACACCGCCGCGCTGGACGGGGTGGACATCCACCCGCACGTGGCGGGACTGGAGGAGGCACAGGCGTTCCTGGACTACGTCCTGCCCCGGCTGCGCGACGGCCAGACCTTCCTGGCCTTGGAGTTCTCCCTGGTGCACCACTGGAAGGCGCACCTGAGCGACCCGGTCTCGGGAGCGTTCGCGGCCAAGTACGCAATCCCGGCCACCACTCAGGTCTGGGAGGTGATCGCGGACGCGATCCGGCGTCCCTTCACGCAGCAGAAGTGGAACGACTTCCTGGCGCTGTCCCCGTGGTTCGCCAACCGCCGACACTTCCTGCGCGACGCGGTGCGGCGCTTCCGGGCCACCGGCCGGCTGGCCGTGGCCACCTACGGCGTGTCCCAGGACGCCGCCATGGTGGCCGACTTCGGGCCGAAGTCGACTCCCTGGCTGCTCAACAGCATGTTCTGCCCCTACACGGTGCAGCGGGGACCGGCCGGCCTTCCTGGGCGGAACACCGCCTGGACCACGAGCTTCCGGGACCTGCAGTGACACTCTCCTCGACCGGGGGATGACGTCGCAGCGGCCGATTCCCACCAGGGACTCGGAGCGCGGTCAGCCCAGGAGCCGGTCGACCAGGTCGTGCCAGCCCGCTTCGACCCGCGCCAACGGCATGCCGTGGTCGCGGACGAGATGGTCGACCAGGACGACCTCCACCGACGACAGCAGAGCGTGGGCGAGCAGTTCGGCGTCGGCGTCCGGAAGGAGCGCGCGCACCAGCATTGCGACGTGGGTGTGGCGCAGCCGCCGCGGTGGCACTGCGAACCGCCGCTCGGCCGCGGGTTCGGCGGCCAGGTAGAGGTCGAGGTTCGCGCGTTCGTGGTGCAGCAGAGCCGGTCCGAACGCCCTGAGCCGCGTCGCCGGGTCGGCCTCGGGTCCCAGCGGCGGCGGGCCGCTGAGGAACGCCTCCTGGAACCGTTGCTCCGAGTGGTCCAGCAGGGCCTGGAGCAGTCCGTTGCGGTCGCCGAAGCGACGCGACACCGTGCCCTTGCCGACCCCCGCCTCGGCCGCCACGGTCTCCATCGTGATGGCCGCCGCGCCTCGTTCGGCCGCAAGCCGGGCCGCGGCCTCGAGCAACCGGGCGCGGTTGCGCACCGCGTCCGCACGCAGGTGCGTTTCCTCGCCGATGAGGGGCAGGTGTGTGCCGTCGATCACCTCAGCAGCCTAGCGGGAAGATAAGCGGGCCGCGTCCCGTTTATCGTGACGACCGTCCGATCACCGCCTCCACCTCGGGAGTTCCTCATGGCCGTCCGCATCCTCACCCTCGTCGGCAGCCTCCGCGCCGGATCGCACAACCGCAGGCTCGCCGAGGCCGCGGTCCAGATCGCACCGGACCACGTCGAGGTCGGCCTGTTCGACGGCCTGGACACCGTGCCGTTCTACAACGAGGACATCGATGCCGAGGGCAGCGTTCCCGCCGCCGCCGTCAAGCTGCGCGAGGCCGCCGTCGAGGCCGACGCCCTGCTGCTGGTCTCGCCCGAGTACAACGGCACCATCCCCGCGGTGCTGAAGAACGCCATCGACTGGCTGTCGCGCCCCTACGGCGCGGGCGCGCTGACCGGCAAGCCGGTCGCCGTCGTCGGCACCGCGTTCGGCCAGTA
>NZ_VSRL01000412.1 GCF_012184385.1 Lentzea indica | reverse complement strand
CCTCGGTGTTCGCGGCCAGGTCGGCGCCGACCACGAGCTCGATCAGCAGGGCGGCACGGCGTTCGTCGACGTCGAGGTCCTTGGCGGCCTTGCGCAGCTCGCGAACACCGAGGCCACCGGTCCGCAGCACCGGCGGCGGCTCTGCCGACCAGCTCGCGATCAGGTTCTCGACGTGCCGGACGAGTTCCAGGGCCTCGCCGCCACCTGTGGCGTCGATGCTCGACTGCTGGAGCGTGGTGGTCTTCAGCCTCGGCTCGGCGGCCTGGATCGGGCCGAGCGGGCGTTCACCGCGCAGCTGGAGCGCGATCTCCCGCGGCAGCTCGACGGTGCCGGGATCGCGGCGCAGCAGCAGACCGCGGGCGAGGAGCCGTTGCACGGGAGTGTCGGCCTTGTCGAGCGGCACGACCCGTGAGGCGTCCTTGGTGTCGCCGATGGGCGGTCCGGCGGCGAGCTTCTGCAGGACCCGCTGCTCGCCCTCGGTGATGCCGCCCAGGTCGTACGTCTGCCCGGTCGAGTGGCCGAGCCCGCCGGGATACGTGCCGAACGCCTCCCGCGTGATCGGGGGTATCGACAGCGCCTCGTCCTCGCCCCACACGAGCGCGAGCGACCTGAGCTTGGCGACGGCCTGCTTGAGCGGCTTGGGCTTCACGTCCGGCCCGAGCACCCCGGCGAGTGTGGTCAACGCCACGGGCTCGGTGTCCGAGCCCAGCACGACCAGGCCTTCGAGCACGGCGAGCGTGAACGTGTCGAGGTCCTCGCACGCGCGCGCGATCGACGCCCTGGTGCCGACCCGTGTCGCGAGCACGGACATATCGGCAGGTGGGGGCGTTGCCAGGTCAGGACGCGCGCGCAGCAGTGCCACCAGAGCGGCGTCGTCCTGGGCGCGCAGCCAGTCGGCGAGAGTGGTGCCGGACATTCTCACCACGGTATATGGGCGGCTGGAGAACTCGTCGTTGCCCGGACGAGAAAGTGGGTCTGTCACACTTGTCGCGTCATCGGCATCACCGAGGAGGAGAAAGTGGCGAAAGGACGCCCTGGACGGGTCGACCCGCACTGGCCGGAGGGCCCCGACGGTGGCCACCCCGTCACCGAACTGACCAGTGACGTGCAGGGTGCGCTCTCCCCGTTCGGCACGGTGACGTTCCCGCTGCCGGTGGAGGACCTCGGCTACACCCACCCGGTGACCGAGATCAACAAGTCCTGACCTGAAGTGCCCGCGGGGACCTTTCGTGCTCTCGACGAGTACGAAAGGTCCCCGCGTGCGTTTGTCAGAGGTGGCTTAAGACTGTCGAGTCGCGTGAGTACCGCAATGGGGCCGGGGATAGGCTCACTTCCCGCTTGAGCAGCACTTCGTGGGAGGAAGACGATGCCGGTCCCCGGCCCTGGTTACTCGATCACCGTTCGTCTGGAGGCGCCGCCGTCAGCGAGCGCCGCGGGTGACCTCACGACGGCTGTCGGCCGCGCGGGCGGAGTGATCACGGCGTTCGACGTCGTGGAGTCGCACAACGATCGCGTCGTCATCGACCTCACGTGCAACGCGCTGTCCGCGAACCACGCCAAGGACATCACCGACACGCTGGAGACGTTGCCCGGCATCGTCGTCCGCAAGGTGTCGGACCGCACGTTCCTCGTGCACCTCGGCGGCAAGATCGAGATCGCGTCGAAGGTGCCGCTGCGCAACCGTGACGACCTCTCTCGCGCGTACACGCCGGGTGTCGCGCGTGTGTGTGAGGCGATCGCCAAGAACCCGGACGACGCGCGCCGTCTGACGATCAAGCGCAACACCGTCGCCGTCGTCACCGACGGTTCGGCCGTGCTGGGCCTGGGCAACCTCGGCCCCGCCGCCGCTCTGCCGGTGATGGAGGGCAAGGCGGCGCTGTTCAAGAAGTTCGCCGGCGTCGACGCCTGGCCGGTCTGCCTGGACACCCAGGACACCGAGGAGATCATCCGCGCGGTCGAGCTCATCGCTCCCGTGTACGGCGGCATCAACCTCGAGGACATCTCCGCGCCGCGCTGCTTCGAGATCGAGGCACGCCTGCGCGAGAAGCTCGACATCCCGGTCTTCCACGACGACCAGCACGGCACGGCCATCGTCGTCGTCGCGGCGCTGCGGAACGCTCTGCGCGTCGTCAAGAAGGACATCAAGGACTGCCGCATCACGGTCTGCGGCGTCGGCGCCGCCGGTTCGGCGATCATCCGCCTGCTGCAGGCGCAGGAGCCCGGCGACATCATCGCCGTGGACGTCGACGGCATCGTGCACCGCGACCGTCCCGGCCTGGACGCGAACCTGAAGTCCATCGCCGCGACCACCAACAAGGGCAACCAGTCTGGCCGCCTGCACGACGCGCTGGTCGGTTCGGACGTGTTCATCGGCGTCTCGGCCCCGAACCTCTTCGGCGCGGACCAGGTCGCGACGATGGCGGAGGACGCCATCGTGTTCGCGCTGGCCAACCCGGACCCGGAGATCGACCCGATGGAGGCCCAGCAGCACGCCGCCGTCGTCGCGACCGGCCGCTCGGACTTCCCGAACCAGATCAACAACGTGCTGGCGTTCCCCGGCGTCTTCCGCGGCCTGCTGGACGCGCACGCCAGGACCATCACCGACGCGATGCTGCTGGCCGCCGCGCAGGCCATCGCCGACGTGGTGGACGGCGACCGCCTCAACGCGTCGTTCATCGTTCCCTCGGTCTTCGACAACACCGTTGCTCCGGCCGTGGCCGAAGCGGTGCGCAAGGCGGCGACTTCGTAAGACTGGCCACGGGCCGTTCCTGTGAGCCAGGCATACGATCGCGGTATGACCAAGCAGTTCACCCACCTGGACTCACACGGCGCGGCCCGCATGGTCGACGTCTCCGGCAAGGAGCAGACCACCCGGACGGCCGTGGCCAGCGGGATCCTGCACACGACCGCCGAGGTGATTGCGCTGCTGGGCACCGACGGCCTGCCCAAGGGCGACGCCCTCGCCACCGCCAGGATCGCGGGCATCATGGCCGCGAAGCGCACCTGGGAGCTCGTGCCGTTGTGCCACCCGATCGCCCTGTCGTCGGTGGTCGTGGACCTGGCTCTGGCCGACGAGGCCGTCCTGATCACGGCCACGGTCCGCACCACCGACCGCACCGGCGTCGAGATGGAGGCCCTGACCGCGGTCTCCGTCGCCGGCCTCACCCTGCACGACATGGTGAAGTCCGTCGACCCCGCCGCTTCTCTGGACGCGGTGCGGGTGGAGCGCAAGGAAGGCGGAAAGTCGGGGCTGTGGGAGCGTCCGTGAAGGCAGTGGTCGTCACGGCGTCCAACCGCGCCGCCGCCGGGGTCTACGCCGATCGCAGCGGACCGATCATCGTCGACTGGCTCACCTCACGGGGTTTCTCGGTGTCCGCACCGGTCGTGGTGCCGGACGGCGAACCGGTGCGTGAGGCGCTGGCTTCTGCCGTGTCTTCCGGCGCGGACCTCGTGATCACGACCGGCGGCACCGGGATCAACCCGACCGACCGGACGCCGGAGGCCACCCGCGCGGTGCTGGACTACGAGGTGCCGGGACTGGCCGACGTGATCCGGATGTCCGGGTGGCCGCGCGTGCCGGGTTCCGTCCTGTCGCGCGGCGTGGCCGGGGTGGCGGGACGGACGTTGATCGTGAACCTGCCGGGGTCGACCGGCGGGGTGCGGGACGGGCTGGACGTGCTCGGCAACGTCGTAGAGCATGCGCTGGACCAACTGCGTGGAGGTGACCACAGATGAGCGTGGTGCTGCGGGCCGTCGTGACCGAGGAGCCCTTGTCGGTCGAGGAGCACGCCGCCCTCGTCGCCTCGGACCGTGCAGGCGCTGTCGTGACCTTCTCCGGCGTCGTGCGTGATCACGACGGTGGGCGGTCGGTGCTGGAGCTGGAGTACCACTCGCATCCGTCCGCGGGGGACGTCGTGGCCGAGGTCGTCGAGTCGCTCGCCGGGAAGTACTCCGGGGTGCACGGGATCGCGGTGTCGCACCGGGTCGGGCCGTTGAAGATCGGTGATGTGGCGTTGGCCTGCGCGGTGGCTGCCGAGCACCGCAAGGAGGCCTTCTCGTTGTGCGCCGACCTGGTCGACGAGGTCAAGGCCCGGTTGCCGGTGTGGAAGCGGCAGGTGTTCCCCGGCGGCGAGGACGAGTGGGTCAACTGCCCCTGATGGCTGCGGTTGGCACCGCGCGGGTCGTCTCGCGGTGGTTGCGATCGCGGTGGTGCCGTTGCGGTGGTGGGCGCCGGTTCCAGCGGGGTGGTCGCCAGTGCGGTCGTCTCGCGTTGCGTTGGTGGTCGCTCAGGTCCTGACGCGCGTGGTCATTTCATCGCCGCTTCGCGACGATTTCGGGTGGTTGCGTCATCACCGCTGTTCAGATGGGTCGTGCGGTCGGCTCGCTTCGCATTGCCGTTGTGGGTGCGCGGCTTCGCCGTTGCCCGCCTGGTGTTGGACTTTCGGGCTCGGTTTCGCCTTCGCGGTCGTGCCGGGGGTGTGGACACGCCGGTAGCGATGTTGCTGTGGCAGGTGCTTGCCGCCGGACCTCACCGCCCGTACCCGGAAACGCAGGCAGGGACCTCACCGCCGGGGGGTAGCGGTGAGATCCCTGGTTCCTGCGTCAGCCCAGCCATCGGGGCCAACCGTCAATCAGCCGGTCGTCCTGCTCAGAGCAGGATCTTGGCGCCGGGGAAGATCAGGTCCGGGTTCGTGAGGAAGTCCTTGTTCTTCTCCACGATGGCCTGCCAGCCGCCGTCGACCTTGTTGGCCTCGGCGATCTTCGACAGGGTGTCGCCCGCCTTGATCTCGTAGTTGCCGTTCGGGTTCGACTTCGAGCCCGCGAGCGCGACGACCGGCGCCTGCTGCACCGGCGCCTGGCGCTGCTGCGGCTGCGCCTTGCGCTGCTGCTGCGGAGCCGGGGCGGCCTTCGGGGCCTTGCCCGTGTAG
>NZ_VSRL01000411.1 GCF_012184385.1 Lentzea indica | reverse complement strand
CGGCCGACGCCGTCGCGGTGCTCACGGCCGGAGAAGCGGCCACCCCCGCGGCCAGGGCGAGCGCGGTGCGTCTGGAAATCCTTCTCATGGGCCCTCGTCTCGTCGTTGAGCGGCGTGGCCCTGAGTGTGTGGCCGGGCACTGTGCGTGGTCCAACAGCAATGTCCGATGCATTGATGCTCGGTGCGCATTGGTCCGGCTCGGCGCCGTCCAGAAAACGTGCTGCTCACGTCCAGAACCGGATTCCACAGTTCCCCTCGATCGCTGAAGGGAGCTGGGGAACATGAGAAAACTGATCGGCTGGGTCGGGGCCGCCGGGCTGGCGCTCACCACGATCCTGGTGGCGCCGGCCACCGCACAGGCCGCGCCGGCGACGCCGCACTTCGGGCCGGGCATCGACGCGTACTCGCCGTATCAAGGACAGACGACCTGCGAGGCAAGTGCCAAGCCGGGCCCGATCGCGGTGCGCGACCTGCTGAACGCCACCTACGGCGCACACACCGCGGGCATCAGCCGCAACTGCAACGGCACGGTGAGCGAGCACCACGAGGGCAGGGCGCTCGACTACCACTTCAACTACTTCAACGCCGAGGACAGGGCCGAGGCCGAGGACTTCCTCAACTGGGCGCTCGCCACGGACCAGTACGGCAACGCGCACGCGATGGCGCGGCGCCTCGGCGTCATGTACCTCATCTGGAACAACAGGATCTGGGAGAGCTACCGGCCGAACCTCGGCTGGCAGCCGTACTCCGGTGACAGCCCGCACCAGGACCACATCCACATCAGCTTCAGCTGGGACGGCGCGTACAAGCGGACGACCTGGTACACCGGTGGGCAGGCCTCGGTCGAGGGCTCGCCGTCCGCGGTGTCGATGCGCGACGGCCACCAGGAGATCTTCACCCGTGGCGCCAACGGCAGCGTGCATCACAAGTGGTGGTACGGCAGCAGTTGGTCCGACTGGGCCGACATGGGTGGCGGTGCCGTGACGTCGGCGCCGGCGGCGGTTTCCATGCAGGACAGCCACATCGAGTTGTTCGCCCGTGGTCAGGGCGGTGATGTCGTGCACCGGTTCTACTGGGGCAACGGTTGGTCGCCGTGGTACAGCCTAGGTGGGAACATCATCGGCGCACCCGCTGTCGTGTCGATGAAGCCGGGTCACCTCGAGGTGTTCGCGCGGTTCACGGACAACCAGATCTGGCACAAGTGGTGGTACGGCGACAAGTGGAGCGACTGGGCACCGATGGGCGGCGGCGCGGTGACCTCCACGCCGAGCGTCGCGTCGCAGCGCGACGGGCACCTGGAGCTGTTCGTCCGTGGTCAGAACGGCGACCTGCTGCACCGGTTCTGGTACGGCGACGGCTGGTCTCCGTACCACAGCCTGGGTGGCCAGATCGTGGGCAGCCCGTCCGCGGTGTCGATGTACAACGGTCACCTGGAGGTGTTCGCCCGCGGCACGGACAACGCGATCTACAACCGCCACTGGTACGGCACCTCGTGGAGCGAGTGGGGCTCGCTGGGTGGATCGCTGAAGGACAGCCCATCGGTGCTGACCATGCGCGGCAACCACCTGGAGCTGTTCGCACGCGGCACGGACAACCAGATGTACCACAAGTTCTACTACGACGGCGGACAGTGGAGCGGCTGGCACAGCCTGGGCTCCGTCTGACGGACGACGTGAAGGCCGCCCGGCGACGGGCGGCCTTCCCACGGGAGGAGAAAGTCGTGAGGGGCAAGGTTCTGCTGGCCGCGGTCGCGTTGTGCGCGAGCGCGGCACCCGCGTCGGCGGCGGTCACGTGGGGCAGCGTGACGCATCTCTACACACCGGACGGTCCGCAGCGGTACGCGTACGCGCCGGCCGCGGTGACCGAGAACGGGCAGACGTACGTCTACACGTGCCACAACAACTCGTCCGGCGAGATCCTCGACCACGTCTACCTGAGCAAGGGCAACGACAGCAGATCCGTGGTGCGGCCGAGCGTGAGCGGGTGGGACTCCACACACATCTGCGACCCGACCGTGGTCGCGCGAACGTCCGTTATGGACAGACGGACTACCGGTACGTGATGTTCTTCCTCGGCACGGATCACGCGAACACCAACAACCAGATCGGTGTCGCGTTCGCGCAGAAGCTGGACGGCCCGTGGGTGAAGCACCCGAAGCCGATCGTGACAACACCGTTCGAACCGGGCCACTGGGGTGTCGGGCAGCCGAGTGCCACGACGATCAACCCGGCGACCGGGGAGCTGATGCTGTTCTACAGCCAGGGCGGGCCGACCACCGAGTCGTACTTCCGCTACCTGAAGCTCGAGGACATGGCGAACCCGGTCGTCGGTGCGCCGGTGCGGATCACCAACGAGGGTCTCGGCGGCGACGTGCTGCACAACTTCGACATCGCCTACGACCCGAGCCGCGACCGGTTCTACGCCGCCCGCGAGGCGGCGCCGTACCCGAGCGACGAGCCGTCGTACATCTCCGCGCGCGTGGAGCTGGTCAGCATCGACGGCGCGAGCATCTGGGGCGGTACCGGCCGGTGGACCTCAGAGGGGTTCGTCACGCAGAACCTGACCGGTTACCAGCGCAACCACAACCCCGGCGTGCTGCGGACGGTGTACGGCACGTTGCCGGACTCCCGGTCCGTGACCACCGTGGTGTCGGTGGCACGAACCGGGAGCTTCCCGAACTCGTTGTGGACCTATCACCTGCGCCAGGTCACGGGCACCATTCGCTGACCTGCTCAGCCGAGGTGGTGCCAGCCGGACCAGTCGTTGCCGTAGTAGAAGCGGTGGTACACGCCACCGTCGGCACCACGAGCGAACAGCTCCAGGTGGTCCGGCCTCATCGACAGCACGGACGGCGCCGAGGTCATGGAGCCACCGTGGCCGCCCCAGACGCTCCAACCCTGGCCGTAGTAGTGGCGGGAGTGGATGCCGTTGTCCGTGCCGCGCGCGAACACCTCCAGGTGGTTGGCGTACATGGACACCGCGGCGGGCGCGCCGACGATCTGACCACCGAGGCTGTGGTAGGCGGACCAGCTGCCGCCGGAGTACCAGAACCGGTGCAGCAGGTCGCCGCCCGTGCCGCGGACGAACAGCTCGATGTGCCCGTCGTACATGGAGACCGCGGACGGAGAGGAGGCGACCTGGCCACCGCCGAGCGGCGCCCAGTCGCTCCACTTGTCCCCGTACCACCATTTGTGCCAGATCTGGTTGTCGGTGAACCGGGCGAAGATCTCCAGGTGTCCGGGCCGCATGGACACAGCGGAAGGAGTACCGACGACGTTGCCGCCCAGGCTGTGCCAGCCCGACCAGTCGCCACCCCACCAGAACCGGTGCAGCACGTCACCGTTCACGCCACGGGCGAACAGCTCGATGTGGTTGTCCTGCATGGAGACGGCGGCCGGCGGTGAAGCCACCTCGCCACCGCCGAGCGTCGCCCAGCCACTCCACCCGCCGCCGTACCACCACTTGTGCCACACCTGGCCGTCCGCACCACGGGTGAACACCTCCTGGTGCCCGTCGCGCATCGAGACGGCGGCCTGCGCGGTGTCGTTGCGGTAGGGGCGCGCGGCGTTCTCGGCGGTGGCCATCCAGTACGCGAAGCAACTCCGGTTGCCCGCGTCCGTGCAGTTGGACGCGGCCCAGTGCGTCTGCCAGTTCGTGCCGCGGCCCGACATGTCGAACGCGGCCCGCGCGTTGTTCTCCGGCACCAGCAGGTTGCCGTAGAGCTCCACGCGAGCCTGCGTCGGCGCGATCTGCCACAGCCCACTGTCCTCGTTCGGGGCCTTCGCCGACGGGCGGCACGTCGATTCGGCCATGCCGATCGCGATGGCCTTGACCAGCGCCTCGTCCCGGAAGCCCGCGTCGTGGCCGTACTCGGCGCACACCGGGGCGCCGTACTCCTCCGCCTGTGCCTGAGGCCACACGAGCATCCCCGCGAGCGCGAGCAGCGCCAGCACGAGTCTCTTCACCTGAGTTCCCCCTCGAAAACGTCACTGTTGTCGCGAGATTGTCAACGGCAGGCTGTCGCCGGTTCTGGACGAATTCTGGACGTCCCGCGACGATCCGCTGTCTATGCTGCGACGGTGCGAGTCGGAGTGCTCGGGTCCGTCGAGGTCTGGCTCGACGGGGAACCTCTGCCCATCGGTGCACCGCAGCAGCGGTGCGTGCTCGCCGTACTCGCGTTGGAGGCCGGCGAAGCCGTCGCGCCGGACCGGCTGATCGACTGCCTCTGGGACGACGACTCACCACGTGACGCTCGCGGGCTCGTGCAGGGGTACGTGTCACGTCTGCGCAAGGTGCTCAAGCCCACCGGAATCACGATCAGGCGCACCTCGGCCGGCTACACCCTGGAGGTCGGCCGCGACGAGGTCGACGTGCACCGGTTCCGGGCGCTGATCAGGGCAGGAGCCCACCGTGAAGCGCTCGACCTGTGGCGCGGTGACCCGCTCGGCGGTGTGACGGGCACGGATCTGCTCGGGCGGTTCCGCACCGGGATGGTCGAGGAGATGTTGTCCGCGACCGAGGAGTGGGCCGCCGCCGAGCTGGCGGCGGGCAGGCACCGCGAGGTGCTCGCCGAGCTCACCGGGCACGCGGCAGACCACCCGTTGCGGGAGAAGCTGGTGGCGCTGGCGATGCGGGCGCTGTACCTGTGCGGGCAGCAGGCCGAGGCGTTGCAGCGGTTCGACCGCACCCGCAGGCTGCTCGCCGACGAGCTCGCCTCGGATCCCGGCGACGAGCTGAAGGCCGCTCAGGAGCTCGTGTTGCGCGGCGCACCGGTCGAGCCGGCACCCGTTCCTGCCGCCGGCATCAGCACGTTGCCGTTCGACGTGCCCGACTTCACCGGACGCGAGCACGACCTCGACGCGCTCACCCGGCCCGCCACCGGCACGACGCTGTGGGCGGTGGACGGCATGGGCGGCGTCGGCAAGAGCGCGCTGGTGAT
>NZ_VSRL01000410.1 GCF_012184385.1 Lentzea indica | reverse complement strand
GCAGCGCCGGCAGCGCGGCCAGCCCGTCGTCGGTCGCCGAGTCACGGATCTGCAGCCGCCGCACCGCGCCGCCCTCCAGCGACGCCAGCTCGACGCGGCTGAAGTGCAGGTGCAGCTCGTCCAGGTCCTTCACCGGCGACAGGTCGATCCGTCCGAGCGGGCGGCACCGGCTCAGATGCAGCTCCCGAAGCGACCGGGAGTCCGCAAGCGGCGTGAGGTCGCGCATCACTTCGTTCTGCCACAGCTCCAGCCGGTGCAGTGACGGCATCGCGCCCAACGGGTCGAGCGGGTTGATGTTGCCGATGCACCGCACGTACCGCAGCTTCTCCAGGTGCATGATGAACTGGATCCGGTGCCAGCCGCGGACGTCGACCCGCCGATCGCCGAAGTCCACTTTGGACAGAACGGTCTTGGCGTACTTCTCGGCGTCCGGCGTGTTCCGCCACGCTCGCAGCAGCTCGTCGATGACCATCGCGTGATCCACGGCCACGAACTCCGCGATCCGTTCCCACGCGGCCTCACCGCCGATGTTGGCCAGCGTCCGCACGATGTACGCGGCTTCTTCAGTCGCCTCAGGTCCGGGTAGCAGATCCACCACGAACGACCCGGCCTCGGACAGCGCGTCGGCGTGCGCGAAGCTCTTCGGTGGAATCAGCGAGGCGGCGGCGGAGGTCACCTGCGCCCGTGCCGACTCCGGTTCGATCACGTCGGCTTGTTCGAGGCACGCCAGCGCGAGCAGCCGCAGCTTGTCCCGTCCCCGCTCGTCCTTGCGCGTGTCGTCGTTGCCGCCCAACAGGTCCATCAACACCCGAGCCCGTTCGCGCGGACGGGCGTGCGCGACGGCCATCACCACGACGTCGTGCCACTCGTCGAGATGCGCCCTGTCCACCAACAGGTTCAGGTCGCCGGCGTCGACCACTTCCTTGGCGGCCAGGTAGTCGCGGAACGTCCGGTGCACGAACTGCACCCGTTCGGACGACACTTCCCGCAGCAGCCCGGCACGTTCGAGCAGCCGCTGCATCGCGTCGTCCGGATCGATCTCGTGCGACCGCAACCCGCGCATCGCGTTCCCGAGCCGGTGCACGGCTTCGGAACGCGGCACCATCAGCTCCCGGTTGCGCACCAGCGAGTACGCGAACCGCTGCAGCAGAACGAGCTGTTCCTCCTTGGAGAACGACGGCAGCGCCAGCCCGCGGTCCTCGTCCCATCGCACCAGCAACAGGTCCAGCGCGGCTTCGTACAGCGACCGCCGATCACGTGGCAGGTGCATGTTCCGGTCCTGGTGCAACGCGCACAACAGTCCTGCCAGCAACGGGCTCGACGCCAGCCGCCGCAGGTCCGGCCGCTTCGCCAGGGTCCCCGCCAGCCGCGCCTCGCACTCGGTCAGCCACACCCGCGCGTCCCGCGTCAGCCCTGGCTCGTCGCGGGCCGCGGTGTGCCAGGCCTCGACGAAGTCACGCACACCCTTGTCGCTCAACGGCAACAGGTCGAACGCCGCGAAGTCACACTCCTCCATCCAGTCCTCCGGCACGGCGGACGGACGAGTCGTGATCGCGTACCGCGCCTGCGGATAGGCGTTCACCAGCCGGCAGAGCCACTCGCGCGCCTCCTCCCGCCGTTCCGACACCAGCTCGTCCACGCCGTCGATCAGGACGAGCGCGCGCCCTTCCTTGAGCCGCGCGGTGACCCATCCGGCCGGCTTCTCCTCCTCGATCATCGAGGCGGTCGACGAGATGAACTCCTCCGGCTTCGGCAGCGTCGTGTACTGCCGCAGCGGCACGAAGAACGGCACCAGCCCGAGCCACTCGTTGCCCGAGGTCCGCGTCTCGCCCAGCGCGTTCATCGCCAGCCACCGCAGGAACGTCGTCTTGCCGGCGCCCGCACCACCTCTGATCAGCACCCGAGGCGTGTCCGCCAATGCGGCGGCGACCGGCAGCCCGGCGCCGGTCAGCTCGTCGGTGTCGCCGACCCGTGCCACCGCCAGCGACACGTACGAGGTGTCGAACGAGTGCCGCCGCGGCGCTCGTCCACGCGACACCCCGAACAGCTCCAGCCCGCCCAGCGAGTGCGCGACCTGGTCGGCGTAACGGTCCTCGAAGTCCCGATGCGAAGCGGTCAGCGCCAGCTGCTGCTGGTCGGCGAGACGCGCCACGGCGTCGGCGGTCGCCCGGCTGATCCGGAACATCTCCACCGCGAGCCGTCGCGCGTACTCCGGCTGCGACCAGACCAGCTCCACGACGGCGACGCACACCCGCAGCAGCAACGCGTCGTAGACCGCCGTCGCCAGGCCGGACAGGCCCGCCGCCCGCCGGATCTTCTCCGACCTGGACATCACGTACGCCCGCAGCGACTCGGGCGTCAGCATCACCCGCAGCGCCTCGTCCTCTCGCAGCGGCAACGAAGCCTCGATGGACTCGCGCACCGCGTCCACCGCTGCCTGCCACTCGTGCTGCTCGACGGAGCTCAGTTCACCTCGGGCTAGCTCGGTGCTGACCCGCTCGACCAGCGGTCCCGGTCTGGTCAGCTCCCGCTGGCGCCTCTTGTTCTTGGCTCCCTTGTGAACGATGTCGAAGAGACTGAGCAGCACGCGCTCCAGCACGGTCTCCAGCACCATCAGCAGACCGGCGGAAAAGGGATCAGGCACACCCTCAGTATCGCCACGCGCCGTACCTGGACACCGACTTTTCGAGTACGGGCAACCAGGAATTCATCAAGCGGTTCGCGAGACGTCGTGACTCGCGATCGCCGCGATCGCGATCCGGAACGCCTCCACGGCGAGTTCCGCGAGGTTCTCCTGCGGCACCGAGGGTGCGGACCGTTGCACGTCGGCGAACGCGGACTCGGCATGTGGCTGCAACGCGCAGACGGCCTGCACGAGCACGTTCACCGTGTGCGCGATCGGTGCACCTCTGCGCCCTGCGGCGAGCACAGCACGTGCGTTGCGCAGCTCCAGCGACCCGTCCGGCAACCGCGTCACGACGACGCACTCGATCGCCGCGTGCAGCAGCTCCGGGTTCTGGCGCAACGCGCACGCGAGCGCGCCGCCGGTCGGGAGGAACTGCCGCAGCACGAGATCCGGTTCCAGCAGTGCCCTGATCGCCTCCAGCGGCAACCCCTTGTGCTGCAGCCGCAGCACGGTCCGCATGCGAGTCAGGTGGAAGCTGTCGTACATCGGTGAGCGACCCATCCGCTTCGGTGCCGGCAACAAGCCGCGCGCTTGGTACGAACGGACGGTACGGGTGGTCATGCCGATCTCTGCGGCGAACTCGTCGATCGTCATCTGTCTGGCGGGACGGTGTGGCATCACCGGCCCCACTTCCAGATTTGGCGCATTGAGTTATCCCCCTGTTGTCACGGCCCTCCGGTGAAGAGCACAACCGTGGGCCCGCCCCTGGGGAACGAGTCTGGCACTGCGTTTATAAGACGGGCATAAGTTGACCCTCGCATGGAATGATCAAGTGGAAGGAGTCACTTCCTTTTCTGGGCTCGGGTGTTCGGTTGTGCTAAGCGAAGTCGAGTGGAAGTGTTTCCTTCCACTTCTGGGATAAAGAGGTTGTTCGGAAGAGGCTTTCCCGTGTTCTGCCGCAAGCACAAGAGGGGAAGTCAGATGTCCGTGATCAAGCGAATGACCAGCGTTCTGCTGATGGTGCTGGCGCTGTTCGGTGGCGTTGCCACGATGAACGCGTCGGCTGCCGTCGCCGCCGCACCGCAGGTCGTCCAGCAGTCCGGTGACGAGGTCGGCGTCCAGGCGACCTACCGATGTGACTGGCGTGCGACCACTCAGCGCGTCGACGCGACCTGCACGGTCGTGAGCGGCGAGGTGCGTATGTACGGCCGCTGCTCCAACGGCGGCACCTACTACACCCCGTGGGTCGGCCCGGCCGCTGGAACCTCTGGGTGACCTGCGGCAGCTACCGGCTGCTGTCGTTCGGCTTCCAGAGCCGCGGCTGATCTCACCACCCGACCCGCACCCCCGGCGCTCATCCGCCGGGGGTGCGGTTTTTCAGGTGGTCGCCAGCGCCTCGGTGGGGGTGAGCCGCGACGCCCGTACCGCCGGGTAGACACCGGCAAGCACGCCGACCACAACGGCCGCGCCCACACCGCCCCGCGAGCGCGGCCAGCGGGAGCACGGCAGGCCATCCCTGCAACGCGGAGTAGACGGCGGTCGCCGCCACCCCGATCAGCAGGCCGATGCCGCCGCCGATGCCGGCCAGCACGACCGCCTCGGCCAGGAACTGACCGCTGATCTGACGCCTGCTGGCGCCGAGCGCGCGCCGCAGCCCGATCTCGCGGCGGCGTTCGAGCACGGAGATGACCATGGTGTTCGCCACCCCGATCCCGCCGACCAGCAACGCCACCCCGCCGAGCCCGAGGAACAGCCCCGAGTACGCCTGTTCGACGAGCTGTTGCGCGGCGAGCGCGTCCGAGGGCCGGCTGACCAGCACTTCGTGGGGGCTCTTCGGGTTGGCGGTGCGGCCGAGCACCGCCTTGACGGCCTCGACCGCGCGGTCGTCGGCCCGCACGTAGATCTGGCCGGGCGTGCCGTCGAACCCGAGGAGGTCCTGTGCCGCCTTCCAGCCGACCAGCACCGCGTTGTCGACCTCGAACGCGAGCGGGTTGCGTGCAGCACGCCGATGACGGTGAACCACCGGTCCTTGATCCACACAGCGGGAGAGGGCAGCCCCGGCTTCAGTTCGGTGCCCAGCATCCGCGCGGCCCGTGCGCCGAGCACGGCCACCGGGAACGACTCGCTGGCCCGGTCGAGGAACCGTCCCGTCCTGACCGTTCCGCCGAGCACCGGCAGGAGGTCGAGCCCGCGCGGCCTTGACGCTCAGGCCGCCGGTCTCCTGCGCGGGCACCAGGTCCGTGCGGCGCACGGTCGCACCGGTCTCGCCGGTCGCGCTCACCGACCGCACCGGTCCGATCCGGCTGATCATGTCCACGGCCACAGGGGGGAGCTTCGCCTTGCCGCCGTCGGTGCGTCCGTGCCGGTGAGACGGTCA
>NZ_VSRL01000040.1 GCF_012184385.1 Lentzea indica | reverse complement strand
GTGGCGGCACGTGCCGGGGCGCCGCGGGCCGCACGGTCGCGGGTGGTCGGCCGACCGGTTCGGTGCCTTCGTGTCGGACTCGCTGACCGCGGCCTTGCTGCCTAGTCCTCGACCGTCCACACCAGAGTGTTGAGGTCGACCTCCGGGCGGACGCTCCACCGCACCTGGATGACGTCGGTGGTGTCCGGCAGCACGAACACCGTGTGCCCACCGGCGGTTTCGCCCGGCTGGACGCCCAGCTTGTGCGCGGGGCGTGACGACAGCGACACCGGGGCCTTCGTCACGGTCTCGCCGGTCTTGGTGACCAGGACGAGGTACATGTCGGGCAGTGAGGTGTACGGAACCTGCGAGGTGTTCATCACCTCGGTGTGCACGACGACGGCGCGTTCGCCCTCGGCGAGCTTGTAGCCGGCCGCGGTGAAGAGGAAGTCCGCCGGGTCCACCACCTCGACCAGCTGGATCGAGAGCTGGGCGCCCTCCAGGCTTTCGGCCTCCAGGGCGGAGCCGATCTTGCCGGTGCGCGAGACGGGCCTGGGCTGGGGCTGGTCCGCCCTGACCCAGCCGGCCGACTGGGGCGGGCCCCACGTGGCCTGGGGCTGGGCGGGAAACGGCTGACTGGCCGGGTTCTGCGGGCCGTAAGGAACCTGGTGCGGGCCGCTGACGTGGTGAGGGCCGCTTTGGTGCACGGAGTACGGGCCCGACGGGGGCGGGCCGGTGTAGCTGCCGTACGCGGCGGCATTGGCCAGAGCCCGGCGCAGGCCGTTCGGGTCGCACTCGACGCCCACCAGGAGCGGGAGGCCGCTGCCCGACAATGTGATCAGGCGCATGGCGGCTTCGCGTGGGTCCATGCCCAGGCGCTGGGCGATCTCGTGCACGGCCGCACGGCCTGACTCGGCGAGAACGGCGAGCAGGCGAGCGTCTACGGGATCGGGGGCCACCACGATTTGAACGCTACCTCGCGCTCAAGATCCGCGCGTCACCGCCTGGCCGGTTGGAGATCACGGCGACAAAACCCCCCGAGCCTCCGTGAGGTGATCTTCGAGGCGAGATAGGGTTGGAGATCCCCGATCCGCGCCCTTCCCGCGCGCCCGTTCGATCTTCCTGGAGGCATGGTGTCGGACTCGTTTGTGCATCTGCACGTGCACACCGAGTACTCGATGCTCGACGGTGCGGCGAAGCTCAAGGACATGTTCGCCGAGTGCGAGCGCATGGGCATGCCCGCCGCCGCGATCACCGACCACGGCAACATGTACGGCGCCTACGACTTCTTCAAGCAGGCGCAGGGTGCCGGGGTCAAGCCGATCATCGGCATCGAGGCGTACATGGCGCCGGAGTCCCGGTTCAACAAGAAGCGCGTGCTGTGGGGTGACCCCGGTCAGAAGTCCGACGACGTCTCGGCCAGTGGTGCCTACACCCACCAGACGATCTGGGCGCGCAACGCCGAGGGCCTGCACAACCTCATGAAGCTCTCCAGCCTCGCCTCCACCGAGGGGCAGCTGGGCAAGTGGCCTCGGATGGACGCCGAGCTCATCGCGGAGCACTCCGCGGGGCTCATGGCGACCACCGGCTGCCCGTCCGGTGAGGTGCAGACGCGGCTGCGGCTCGGCCACGAGAAGGAGGCGCTCGAAGCCGCCGCCAAGTGGCAGGAGATCTACGGCAAAGAGAACTTCTACATGGAGATCATGGACCACGGCATCGAGATCGAGAGCCGGGTCCGCGGTGGGTTGCTGGAGATCCAGAAGAAGCTCGACATCCCGTTCGTGGTCACGAACGACTCGCACTACACGTACCCGACCGACAAGGAAACGCACGAAGCCCTGCTGTGCATCCAGACCGGTAAGACGCTGCAGGACCCGACCAGGTTCAAGTTCGACGGCACCGGCTACTACCTGAAGTCGCCGGACGAGATGCGGGCGGTCGACTCGAGCGACGCGTGGCAGGAGGGGTGCCGCAACACCCTGGTGATCGCCGAGAAGGTCGACACGACCGGCATGTTCGACTTCAAGAACCTGATGCCGAGGTTCCCGGTGCCGGAGGGGCTGACCGAGGACCAGTACTTCCGCGACGAGGTCTGGCGCGGCATGCACCGCCGGTTCCCCGACGGGGTCGACGAGGAGCACACCAAGCAGGTCGAGTTCGAGATCGGCGTCATCCTGCAGATGGGGTTCCCGTCGTACTTCCTCGTCGTCGCGGACTTCATCAACTGGGCCAAGGCCAACGGCATCCGCGTCGGTCCCGGCCGTGGTTCGGCCCCTGGAGCGCTGATCGCGTACGCGCTCGGCATCACCGACCTCGACCCGCTGCCGCACGGCCTGATCTTCGAGCGGTTCCTGAACCCCGACCGCGTCTCGCCCCCCGACATCGACATCGACTTCGACGAGCGCCGGCGCGGCGACGTCATCCGGTACGTCACGGAGAAGTGGGGCTCGGCCAACGTCGCCCAGGTCATCACGTTCGGCACCATCAAGGCGAAGGCCGCCATCAAGGACTCGGCCAGGGTCCTCTACGGCCAGCCCGGTTACGCCGTGGCCGACCGCATCTCCAAGGCGATGCCGCCCGCTGTCATGGGCAAGGACATCCCGCTGTCCGGCATCTTCGACTCGTCGCACAAGCGGTACAACGAGGCCACCGAGGTCCGCGGGCTCTACGACACGGACCCGCAGGTCAAGGAGATCATCGACACCGGTCGCGGGCTCGAGGGCCTGATCCGCAACGCGGGTGTGCACGCCTGCGCGGTCATCATGTCCGCGGAACCGCTGATGGACCACATCCCGGTCTGGATGCGACCGCAGGACGGCTCGATCATCACGCAGTTCGACTACCCGACCTGCGAGACGCTCGGCCTGCTCAAGATGGACTTCCTGGGGCTCTCGAACCTCACGACCATCGACGACGCGCTGCGCAACATCGAGCTCAACGGCAAGGGCAAGATCGAGATCACCGACGGCGCGCAGGTGCCGTTGAACGACAAGAAGACCTACGAGCTGCTCGGCCGTGGCGACACGCTGGGCGTGTTCCAGCTCGACGGTTCGGCGCTGCGCGACCTGCTGCGGCTGATGAAGCCGGACAACTTCGAGGACGTCTCCGCCGTCATCGCCCTGTACCGGCCGGGCCCGATGGGCGCGAACTCGCACATCAACTACGCGCTGCGCAAGAACAAGCAGCAGGAGATCACCCCGATCCACGAGGAGCTGCGGGAGTCGCTCGCGGACATCCTCGACACGACCTACGGCCTGATCGTCTATCAGGAGCAGGTCATGGCGATCGCGCGAAAGGTCGCGGGCTACACGCTGGCCCAAGCGGACCTGCTCCGCCGCGCGATGGGCAAGAAGAAGAAGGAGATCCTCGACAAGGAGTTCGAGGGCTTCGAGAAGGGCATGCTCGACAACGGGTACTCGAAAGAGGCGATCAAGACCCTCTGGGACATCCTGGTCCCGTTCGCCGACTACGCGTTCAACAAGGCGCACTCCGCGACCTACGGCGTCATCGCGTACTGGACCGCGTACCTCAAGGCGAACTACCCGGCCGAGTACATGGCCGCGCTGCTCACCACGAACTCGGACAACAAGGACAAGTCGGCGATCTACCTCGCCGAGTGCCGCCGCATGGGCATCACGGTGCTCCCGCCGGACGTCAACGAGTCCGAGCGCGAGTTCGCCCCGGTCGGCACCGACATCCGCTTCGGCCTCGGCGCGATCCGCAACGTCGGCGCGAACGTCGTCGACTCGATCATCAAGGCGCGCAAGGAGAAGGGGAAGTTCGCCGACTTCTCCGACTTCCTGCGCAAGATCGACGCCACGGCCTGCAACAAGAAGGTCGTCGAGTCGCTGATCAAGGCCGGCGCCTTCGACTCGCTCGGCCACCCGCGCAAGGGCCTGCACATGGTCCACGTCGACGCGGTCGACGCCGTGATGATCACGAAGAAGGAAGAGGCCAAGGGCCAGTTCGACCTCTTCGGCGGCGGCGACGCGGCCGACGAGGACATCGCGGGCGTGTTCGACGTCAAGATCCCGCCGGAGCAGTGGGAGTCCAAGCACCAGCTCGCCCTCGAACGGGAGATGCTCGGCCTCTACGTCTCCGGCCACCCGCTCAACGGCGTCGAGCACGTGCTGGAGTCCTACTCCGACGCCTCCATCGCGCGGATCCTGGAAGGTGACGTTCCTGACGGCACCCAGGTCACCATCGGCGGCATCCTCGCCTCGGTCACGCGCCGGGTGAACAAGAACGGCGAGTCGTGGGCCTCCGCCCAGCTCGAGGACCTCGCCGGTGGCATCGAGGTGCTGTTCTTCCCGAAGAGCTTCATGGTGCACGGCATGTCGGTGGTCGAGGACGCGATCGTGCTGGTCAAGGCCCGCGTGGCCAAGCGGGACGACCGCATCTCGCTGATCGCGAACGACCTGGTGGTGCCGGACCTGAGCGAGATCGGGTCGCGGGCGATGCGGCTGAAGATGATGGCCACCAAGTGCCGGCCGGAGATCGTCACGCAGCTCAAGGACGTGCTGCGGGCGCACCCCGGCACGACGGAGGTCCACCTCAACCTGATCATCAACGGTTCCCGTAACACCGTGTTGAAGCTGGACGACGCGCTGCGGGTGGCGCCGACGCCGTCGTTGATGGGCGACCTGAAGGCGCTGCTCGGACCGGGATGTCTCGGTTAGCTGAGAATTACTGGCGGGCAATGAGTTAACGGGGTTAACTGGGTGAGGTGACGACCATCACCCAGTTACCCGCCGACTACGTCCAGAACCCACACGAAGTGCACGACATGTTGCGTGCCGAGGGGCCCGTGCAGGAAGTCCACCTGCCGCGTGGGCTCAAGGTCTGGCTCGTGACTCGTTACGAAGAGGCCAAGGTCGCGCTCACGGACCCGAGGATCAGCAAGAACATCCTCGCCGGCAGCCACGTCTTCGAACGGCACTCACCCCCCGACGCCGACCGGCGCATGTTCGACCAGGCGCTGACCGTGCACATGCTCAACATGGACCCGCCCGGTCACACCCGCCTGCGCAAGCTCGTGACCAAGGCGTTCACCGCCCGCCGGATCGAGCTGATGCGGCCGCGCGTCGAGGAGATCGCCGCCGACCTGATCGCGAAGATGGCCGACGGCACCGAGGTCGACCTGCTGGAGGACTTCGCGTTCCCGCTGCCGATCACGGTGATCTGCGAGCTGCTCGGCATCCCGATCGACAACCGCGACGAGTTCCGCGCGTGGTCGAACACGCTGCTCTCCTACGGCACGCAGGAGCAGATCGCGCACGCCGGTGCCGCGATGGCGCAGTTCCTGTTCGAACACGTCGACCGGATCGCGGCGGCCGAGCCGACCGACGACTTCTTCTCGGCGCTGGTGCACGCCGACGACTCCGGTGATCGCCTCGACCGCAACGAGCTGGTGTCGATGGCGTTCCTGCTGCTCGTCGCCGGCCACGAGACGACCGTGAACCTGATCGGGAACGCGGTGCTGGCGTTGCTGCGCAACACCGACCAGCTGCAGATCCTCAAGGACCGGCCCGAGCTGATCGCGGCGTCGGCCGAGGAGTTCCTGCGGCTGGAAGGACCGGTGAACATCGCGACCTTCCGTTACACGACCGAGCCGGTGGAGCTGGGCGGCGTCACGATCCCGGCCGAGGAGCTCGTGATGGTGTCGCTGATCGCGGCGAACCGGGATCCGGAGCGCTACGCGGACGCCGACAAACTCGACGTCACCCGCGACGCACGGGGCCACGTCGCGTTCGGTCACGGCATCCACTTCTGCCTCGGCGCACCGCTGGCGCGGTTGGAGTTCGACGTGGCGCTCACGGCGTTGCTGAAGCGCTTCCCCGGCATCGAGCTCGCGGCCGAACCGGAGACGCTGGCGTGGCGGGACAGCACGCTGATCCGCGGTCTGCTCACGCTGCCGGTCCGTCTTTCCTAGGGCGCCTCTCGTAATGTTCGGCGGGTGGACGACCTGCTGAAGCTCGACCAGGCGCACGTCTGGCACCCGTACGGCCCGATGCCGGGCACCCAGGAGCCGTTGCTCGTAGAGTCGGCGGAGGGTGTCCGGCTCACGCTCGCGGACGGCCGGGAGCTCGTCGACGGCATGTCGTCGTGGTGGGCGGCCATCCACGGCTACCGGCACCCGGTGCTGGACGCGGCGGTCACCGAGCAGCTCGGCAGGATGAGTCACGTGATGTTCGGCGGGCTCACGCACGAGCCCGCCATCAGGCTCTGCTCGAAGCTCGTCGAGATCACACCTGAGCCGCTGCAGCACGTCTTCCTGTGCGACTCGGGCTCGGTGTCGGTCGAGGTCGCCATCAAGATGTGTATGCAGTATTGGCGTTCGCAGAACCGGCCGGAGAAGCGCCGGCTGCTGACCTGGCGCGGCGGCTACCACGGGGACACGTTCAACCCGATGTCGGTGTGCGATCCCGATGGCGGTATGCATTCGCTGTGGCGTGGAATTCTGCCGGTGCAGGTTTTTGCAGACAGTCCACCCGCTGAATTGGATACTGCATACGTTCAGCACCTCGCGGACCTCGTCGAGGAACACGCGCACGAACTCGCCGCGATCATCGTCGAGCCGGTCGTGCAGGGTGCCGGCGGTATGCGATTTCACGATCCGCGCTACCTGCACGTGCTGCGTGAGCTCGCGTATACGAACGACGTACTGCTTGTATTCGATGAGATCGCCACGGGATTCGGGCGCACCGGCGAGCTGTTCGCCGCTGATCACGCGAACGTCAGCCCGGACGTGATGTGCGTCGGCAAGTCGCTGACCGGCGGCTATCTGTCGATGGCAGCCACGCTGTGCACGTCACGGGTGGCGGACGGGATCAGCAAGGGCGAGGTGCCGGTGCTCGCGCACGGGCCGACGTTCATGGGGAATCCGCTCGCGTCGGCGGTGTCGCTGGCGTCGATCGACCTGCTGCTGTCCCAGGACTGGAAGCGCGAGGTCGCGCGCATCTCGGCCGGGCTGTCGGCGGGACTCGCGCCCGCACGCGCGTTGCCCGGAGTGAAGGACGTGCGCGTGCTGGGCGCTATCGGCGTTGTGCAGCTCCATCAGCCCGTGGACATGACACGAGCCACCAAGGCGGCCGTGGATGCGGGTGTGTGGCTGCGGCCGTTCCGCGACCTGATCTACACGATGCCGCCGTTCGTCAGTACCGACGACGACGTCGCGACGATCTGTCAGGGTGTGATCGCGGCGGCGAGCTGAGTGTCGGTCGGCTCGACCAGGAACTCGCCGTTCGGGAGCACGACGACGGGGATCTGCTTGCGGCCGGAGATCTCGATCGCCTTGTCCCGCGCCTCGTCGTCGTTCTCGACGTCGAGGTAGGTGAACGGCACGTTGTTGCGGGTCAGCCACGACTTGGCGCGGCGGCAGTCGCCACACCATTCGGCGCCGTACATCACGATCGGCTCGTCACTCATGCTGTCACCGTAGGTGACGGCCTAGGGTGAGTGCCTGTGAGCGTGCTGGTGATCACGGGAACTGGGACCGAGGTCGGCAAGACCGCCGTCACCGCGGGCATCGCGGCGCTGGCCAGGGCAGAAGGCAGGCGAGTCGCGGTGCTGAAGCCCGCGCAGACCGGCCTGCTGCCCGGCGAGCCGGGTGACGTGGCGGAGGTGGCGCGGCTGGCGGGTGACGTGACGACCCGTGAGCTGGCCAGATACCCCGATCCGCTGGCGCCTGTCACGGCCGCCCGGAGGGCGGGCATGGCCACCGTGCACCCCGCGGACGTCGCCTCCGCGGTCGTCGAGCTCGACGCCACCCACGACCTGGTGCTGGTCGAGGGCGCGGGCGGGTTGCTGGTGCGGTTCGACGAGAGCGGATCCACCCTGGCCGACATCGCGTGGGCGGTGAACGCGCCCGTGCTGGTCGTGGCCCAGGCCGGGCTCGGCACGTTGAACGCGACGGCGCTGACGGCCGAGGCGTTGCAGCGGCGTGGCATCGAGTCGCTGGGGGTCGTGGTCGGCAGCTGGCCGTTGCACCCGGACCTCGCTTCGCTCACGAACCTGGCAGACCTGCCGGAGGCGGCGGGCGGTCCGCTGCTCGGCGCGCTGCCCCAGGGTGTGACGAAGCTCGGTTCTGTGGATTTCCTGGCGGTCGCCAAGAGATCGTTTTCACCGTGGTTCGGCGGCGAGTTCGACCCGGAGACGTTCGCGGCTCAGTTCGCGGTCCAGTGACCTACGTCGCTCCACGATGAAGGATTCAGTGAGGCACACTGGCTCGCCAGGCCACAGAGGAGGAGACACCGTGACCGCAGCACCGGAACAGATCGACGTGCTCAACGAGGCTCGTGAGCAGGTGCTCGAACGAGGCGTTGGGCTCACCGAGGCTCAGGTGCTGAAGGTGCTCGAGCTTCCGGAAGACCGGATCCCCGAGCTGCTCGCCCTCGCCCACGAGGTGCGAGAGCGCTGGTGCGGCCCGGAGGTCGAGGTCGAGGGCATCGTCTCGCTGAAGACCGGCGGCTGCCCGGAGGACTGCCACTTCTGCTCGCAGTCGGGCCAGTTCCCGTCGCCGGTGCGGTCGGCGTGGCTGGACATCCCCGGCCTGGTCCGCGCGGCACGGCAGACCCGTGACACCGGCGCGACCGAGTTCTGCATCGTCGCGGCCGTGCGCGGCCCGGACAAGCGGCTGCTCTCGCAGGTGCGCGACGGCATCAAGGCCATCCGCGAGGACGGCAACGACATCCAGATCGCCTGCTCGCTCGGCATGCTCACGCAGGAGCAGGTCGACGAGCTCGTGGCGATGGGCGTGCACCGCTACAACCACAACCTCGAGACGGCTCGCTCGCACTTCCCGAACGTCGTCACCACGCACTCCTGGGAGGAGCGCTGGGACACGTTGAGGATGATCCGCGACGCCGGCATGGAGGTCTGCTGCGGCGGCATCATCGGCATGGGCGAGTCGCTGGCGCAGCGCGCGGAGTTCGCCGTGCAGCTGGCCGAGCTGGAGCCGGACGAGGTGCCGCTGAACTTCCTCATCCCGAACCCCGGCACGCCCTACGAGAACTACCCGGTCGTCGAGGGCACGGAGGCGCTGCGCACGGTCGGCGCGTTCCGGCTGGCACTGCCGCGCACGATCCTGCGGTTCGCCGGCGGCCGTGAGCTGACGTTCGGCGACCTGGGCGCGAAGCAGGGCATGCTCGGCGGCATCAACGCGATCATCGTCGGCAACTACCTGACAAACCTCGGCCGCCCTGCCCAGCAGGACCTCGACATGCTGGAAGAGCTGTCCATGCCGATCAAGGCGCTGAGCCAGACCCTGTGATGACTTACTGCTCTTTTTGCGGCAAAGAGGAAGCTGACGGCGACCACGCGTTCTGCCGTCAGCGGTTGTCCATGATCGACCCGCCGCGGTACTGCTCGGAGTGTGCGCGCCGCATGGTCGTCCAGGTGACCCCGGACGGCTGGGCGGCGCGCTGCAGCCGTCACGGCCTGATCACTTCATGCCCCTGATGGATGCGGTAGTAACCTCTCGCGAATGGACGAGAAAGCAGCACCGGTCCGCATCGAACCCGTACCGGAGCCGCCGTACGTCTACCACTACGTCCGGCCGCGGCCGAAGGTCGTGGTGAAGCGGGATCTGCTGCCGGGCCTGGTGGTGCTGCTGACGACGTTCGCGTTCGGGCTGCCCGCCGCGTACCTGTGGTCGTGGCTCGCCCCGGCACAGCTCAAGATCGTCTCGGCGCAGGACAACAAGTTCTACCCGATCGGGGTGGAGAGCTATCACCGGCTCGACGCGCTGATGGTGTTCGTGCTGATCGGTCTCGGCGCGGGCGCGATCACCGGCATCGCGGTGTGGCTGCTGCGGCAGCGGCGCGGGCCTGTCGTGATGCTGGGGATGACGGCGGGCTCGTTCGCGGCGGCGTGGTTCGCGCAGTACCTGGGCGGATCGCTCGCCGCCGGCGCGTACCCGATGCCCTCGACGATCAAGCCGAACGACACGTTGCTGGTCGCTCCGGCCCTGGAAACGTCGTGGGGAATTCTGGCGTGGCCGCTCGCCGCCGCGCTGTCCTACGGTTGCTGTGTGGCGTGGAACGGCCTGGACGACCTGGGGCGGCGCCTCGGGTGAGGCACCGCCCTCGAGCGACCTACCCCACTCGGTAGGCGAAGTCGGGCATGTCGGTCACGAACATCTGACCCGGCGCGTGCGTGATCGCGAACGGCGGCTTGGACTTCATGAGCACCGCCTGCGGAGTCACACCGCACGCCCAGAACACCGGCACGTCACCGGGTTCCGGCGTGACGGCGTCACCGAAGTCCGGCTGGTGGATGTCGTTGATGCCGAGCATCCGCGGATCGCCCGCGCCGACCGGAGCCCCGTGCACCGACGGCATCAGCGCCGTGACCTTGTGCGCGATGTCCACAAGGGACTCCGGAATCCACCGCATCGACACGACCATCGGCCCGTGCAGCCGTCCTGCCGGCCGGCACTGGATGTCCGTGACGAACATGGAGACGTTCTTCTTCTGGTCCACGTGCCGCAGCGGCACTCCGGCGTTTTCCAGTGCGGTCTCGAACGTGAAGCTGCAGCCGATCAGGAACGTCACCAGGTCGTCGCGCCAGTGGTCCGTGGCGTTCTCCGGTTCTGCTGTCAGTTCGCCGTGTTCCCAGATCCGGTAGCGCGGCGCGTGGGTGCGCACGTCCGCGTCCTGCTTGAGCGCGCTGACCGTCTCGCCGGCGTCCAGCACGTCGAGCACCGGGCACGGCTTGGGGTTGCGGTGCGTGAAGAGGAGGAAGTCGTACGCCCAGTCCTTGGGGATGGCGATGAGGTTGGCCTGGGCCTGTCCCGGTGCCTTGCCCGCTGTCGTCATTCCAGCTCCTTGTTCACGGTCTCCGGCAGCCAGAGCAGCGCGATGACCGCGATCCCGTACGCCGCCGCCCCGAACAGCATCGCACCGCCGATACCCAGTTTGTCGGCCATGAACCCGACGACGCCGGGGAACACCGCACCGAAGGCGCGCCCGAGGTTGTACGTGAAGCCCTGCCCGGTTCCCCGCAGGTGGGTGGGGTAGAGCTCGCTGAGGTAACTGCCGAACCCGCTGAAGATCGCACTCATGCAGAACCCGAGCGGGAAACCGAGGAACATCACCAAAGTGTTGGCACCGTTGGGAATCTGCGTGTACGCCACGATCAGCAGCGCGCTCGCGATCGCGAACAGCACGAAGGTCTTCTTGCGCCCCAGGTAGTCCGTGAGATAGCCGCCGCTGACGTACCCGATCCACGCTCCGGTGATGAGGAACGCGAGGTAGCCGCCGGTGCCGATGATCGTCAACCCGCGACCGGTCTGCAGGAACAACGGCAGCCACTGCGCGAGCGTGTAGTAGCCGCCCTGGACACCGGTGGCGAGCAGCGCCGCGAAGAGCGTCGTCTTGAGCATCGGACCCTGGAAGATCTTCGGGAACGTGCCCTTCTGGTTGGTCTGCGCCTTCGCCTCGGGTGCGTCGTCTACGTTGCGGCGCACGTAGAAGATGAGGATCGCGGGCAGCGCGCCCGTCCAGAACATGATCCGCCACGACCACGCCGGGTCCGCCAGCGAGGCGACCAGGGTGTTGATGATGACCGCGAGCCCCCAGCCGACCGCCCACGCGCTCTGGATGAACGCCACCGTGCGGCCGCGGTACTTCGGCTTGCAGTACTCGGCCACGAGGATCGCGCCGGCCGCCCACTCGCCGCCGAAACCCAGTCCCTGCAGGGCGCGGAAGACCAGCAGCGTCTCGTAGCTCGTCGCGAAGCCGCACAGGACGGTGAAGAACGCGTACGCCGCGACCGTGATTATCAGCGTTTTGGAACGGCCGAACCGGTCGGCCATGATTCCCGCCACCGCGCCGCCGATGGCGCTCATCAGCAGGGTGCTCGTGCCCAGCAGGCCGGCTTCCGCCTTGGTGAGGCCGAAGTAGCCGGTGATCGCGACCAGGCTCAGCGGCAGGACCCAGTAGTCGTACGAGTCCAGGCCATAACCGCCGAACGCGCCTATGAACGCGCGCTTGCCCTTCTGGCCGAGACTGCGGAACCAGGCACCTCGGCCTGTGTCCTCGGTCGTGGTCGTGCTCATGGGACACCTCGCAGCGTGGTGGAGGAGTGATTGAGTGTGATGTGGCCCTCAGAGTAAGGATTGTTCAACAATCCCACAAGGCCACAATCCAACGATCCGACGATCGGCGTGGGTGGGCTGGGCTTGATGGCGCTGGCTTGTGCGGCTCAACGGTCCGTGAGGAGCAGGTGGGGGTGAGGTATTTGGCGATGGCGGGGCGGCGGGTTGCTGGTATCAGCGAGTGGCTGGGCGGGCGTTCGCGGCGGTGGGTCGCGGGCAATGGCCAGGCCGGCGGTGCTTGCAGATGTCCCAGCAAGACCAGCCTTCTCCCGGCTCGGCCCGACTTGCTCCCGGCTCGGACGGCCTGCCCGGCGGGCGGGTCTACTTGCGGTTCGGCCAGTCTTAGTCCCGGCCCAGTGGACCTGCTCCCCAACGCCGAAAACCCAGGTTCGCGGACCCGATCCACAACTCCCAAGCGGAGCGTCCCGAACCCGCCACGCCCACGCTCAAAAGCGCAACGGCGAGCTAGTTCGGGTTCGGCACGTGCCCGAACTCGGTCAAAGGCACCGGCACCGCCTTCAAAGCGCTGAGAATCCCGGTCTCCCGGTGCAGCATCCGCCGAACGAGCCGCAACCGCCGCGCCGGCGATCTCTCCTCCAGCAACCGCTGCCGATCCTCCACCGGCAGCAGGCAGTCGGCCGCGAGCAGGTATGACAGCGAACCCAGTGAGACGTCATCGCCGGGTGGTGACCAGTCCTCACGGTGCCAGGCCGCGCCGCAGTACCGTTCGTGGGCCGCGCGCGCCCCGCGTTCCAGGATCGGCACGACCTCCTGTGCCGCCTCGGGCACGGGGGCGTCCTCGATGTAGTCGACGTGCGCCAGCAGGTAGGGCGCGGTCGTCGAGTCGACGTCCAGCAGCCGGAAGCGGCGCACTCCGCGCGTGACGATGTCGAAGCGGCCCTCCGGCAGCGGGCGGGCGTCGAGGAGGTCGGCCGAGCAGCCGACGTCCTGCAGGGAGTGGACGTTGTCGGAGCCCACCTCCCAGCCCTCCTTGATGCACACGACGCCGAAGGTGCGGCCGAACAGCGAGCCGGTCATCAGGTCCACGACCAGCTGGCGGTAGCGGGGCTCGAAGATGTGCAGCGGCAAAGACGCCCCGGGCAACAGCACTGTGCCCAGGGGGAAGAGCGGGAGCGTCTCGGCCACGCGTCCACGTTACGGGGTACCACTCCCGCCCGCCGGACGGCCGGATCCCGGTGGCCTCAGCACGGCGAACGGATCGGTGACCTTGATTCCCTTGGCGCTGAACCGGAACAGGGCGGCCGGGCGGCCTCCTGACGGGCCTGGGGGAGCGGTGCCACCTGTCGGCTCCAGCAACAGCCGGCGCGACAGCACCCGCTGGAGGTTCGTCGCGGACACCCGGTAGCCCAGCGCGGCCGAGTAGTGGTCGCGCAACAAGGAGATCGTGAACTCCGGTGGCGCCAAGGCGAAGCCGACGTTGGTGTACGACAGCTTCGAGCCCAGCCTGTGCCGTGCTCGATGCACGATCGAGGCGTGGTCGAACGCCATCGGGGGGAGTGTGTCCACGCAGTGCCACTCGGTGTCAGACGGCCTCTCCGGATCGACGTCCGAAGGGACCAGTCCGAGGAACGCCGTCGCCACGACGCGAGGGCCGGGGACGCGGTCGGGCGCGCTGAAAACAGCCAGCTGCTCGACGTGTGACAGTTGTCGCACATCGACTTTTTCCGCGAGCTGACGGCGGATGGAGGTCTCCACGTCCTCGTCCACCCGCAGCTCGCCACCCGGCAGCGACCAGCGGTGAGCGTGTGGATCCCGTGCGCGCTCCCACAGCATGACCTGGAGTGACGCACCTCTCACCCGCAGCACAGCTGCCAGAACTTCATGTCCCACGCCCGCCACTCGGCTGATACTATCGGCGACGTTTTCGACCACCAGGCGAAAACCTGGACCGAGGAGGCAGTCATGGTCGCTACCGCAGTTGTGGAGCGAACCGCGTCAGGTGTATTCGGTGGAGTGGAGCCGGACGCCGCGTGGCGGGACGAGGTGTTGCGGCTTGCGAAGGAGCGGGACGCCGTCATCCTGGCGCACAACTACCAGCTGCCCGAGATCCAGGACATCGCCCACCACACCGGCGACTCCCTCGCCCTGAGCAGGATCGCCGCGCAGTCGGACGCGCAGACCATCATCTTCTGCGGCGTGCACTTCATGGCCGAGACGGCGAAGATCCTCGCGCCGGAGAAGACGGTGCTGATCCCGGACGAGCGCGCTGGCTGCTCGCTCGCCGACTCCATCACCGGCGCGCAGCTGCGTGAGTGGAAGGCGGAGCACCCCGGCGCGGTCGTCGTGTCCTATGTGAACACGACCGCCGAGGTGAAGGCGGAGACGGACATCTGCTGCACGTCCTCGAACGCCGTCGACGTGGTGCGTTCGATCCCCGCCGACCGCGAGGTGCTCTTCTGCCCGGACCAGTTCCTGGGCGCGCACGTCAAGCGCGAGACCGGCCGCGAGAACCTGCACATCTGGGCCGGCGAGTGCCACGTCCACGCCGGCATCAACGGCCCGGAGCTGGCCGAACGCGCCGCCGCGAACCCGGACGCCGACCTGTTCATCCACCCGGAGTGCGGCTGCGCGACGTCGGCGCTCTACCTGAGCGGCGAGGGCATCGTGCCGGCGGAGAAGGTCAAGATCCTCTCGACCGGCGACATGATCACCGCCGCCCGCAGTACGAACGCGCGCAAGGTGCTCGTCGCGACCGAGGTCGGCATGCTGCACCAGCTGCGCAAGGCCGCCCCGGAGATCGACTTCCGCGCCGTCAACGACCGCGCGTCCTGCACCTACATGAAGATGATCACGCCGGCCGCGCTGCTGCGTTGCGTGCGCGAGGGTCTGGACGAGGTGCACGTGGACCTGGAGACCGCGAAGCGCGCGCAGGGCGCCGTGCAGCGGATGATCGAGATCGGCAAGCCCGGCGGCGGTGAGTGATGGCCGCGCGCTGGGAGGCGCGGGCCGACCTGATCGTGGTCGGTACGGGCGTAGCGGGCCTCACGGCCGCGCTGCGGGCCCGTGAGCTGGGACTTCGCGTCCTCGTCGTCACCAAGGCCGCGGGCGACGACGGCAACACCCGCTGGGCGCAGGGCGGCGTCGCGGTGGTCATGGAGGACCAGCACGACCCCGGCGACTCGGTCGCGCGGCACATCGAGGACACGCTGACGGCAGGCGCGGGCCTCTGCGACGACGTCGCGGTCACCACGATCATCACGGACGGCCCCCAGGCCGTCGCGAGGCTGCGCGAGCGCGGCGCCGTGTTCGACGCGAAGCCCGACGGCCTGCTGGAACGGACCCGCGAGGGCGGCCACAGCGCGTTCCGCGTCGTGCACGCCGGCGGCGACGCGACCGGCGCCGAGGTCGAACGAGCGCTGCTCAAGGCCACTGTGGACGGACGGGTTCCCCTGCTGGAGAACCACGTTGCGGTCGACGCGGTCAAGACGCCACTCGGTGCAGTCGGCGGCCTGCTGGTGCTCGACGGCAACGGCGTGCCCGGCGTGCTCACGGCTCCCGCCGTGCTGCTCGCGACCGGTGGCATCGGTCAGATGTACCAGGCGACCTCGAACCCCTCTGTCGCAACGGGTGACGGCCTGGCGCTGGCACTCAGGGCCGGGGCGCTGGCCGCGGACGTCGAGTTCATCCAGTTCCACCCGACCGTCCTCTACACCGGGCGCGGTGCCCGAGGCAGGTGCCCGCTCGTCACGGAAGCCGTGCGCGGCGAGGGTGCCGTGCTGATCGACGCGACCGGCGCCCGCGTGATGAAGGGCGTGCACCCGCTGGAAGATCTCGCCCCGCGCGACGTCGTGGCGGCCGCGATCACCCGGCACATGGCAGCGGAGCCCGGCGGCGTCGACGACCACGTCTTCCTGGACGCGACCGCGTTGCACGACATGGCTTCTCGCTTCCCGACCGTGTATTCGGCCTGCGTTTCTGTGGGGATCGATCCGGCTGTGGACCCGATTCCCGTTGCCCCGGCGGCACATTTCGCCTGCGGTGGCGTGGTTTCCACCGTCGACGGCCGCACCGGCGTGACCGGCCTGTACGCCATCGGTGAGGTGGCCCGCACGGGCCTGCACGGCGCGAACCGCCTGGCCTCCAACAGCCTGCTCGAAGGCCTGGTCTGCGGCACCCGTGCCGCCGAGGCCGTGGCTGCCGATCTGGCTGTCGGGTTGATCGCACCCGCTCGCGCCGTGGATCCGGTTCTTCCCACGGCTCCGGTCGCGGACCGCGACCTGCTCCAGCGCGTGATGTCCCGTTACGCCGCGATCGGCCGTGACGCGGAAGGCCTCGACGTCGTCGGCTCTGTGCTCGACGTGTCCACTGTGGACAAGCAGCTCGAGTCGCGCGAACTGGTCGAGGACGCTGCCCTGACCTTGGCCGCCCGCGCCCTGATCGCCGCCGCGCAGGAACGCACCGAGTCGCGCGGCTGCCACGTCCGCACCGACCACACTTCGCGCTCCGAGGCGTGGCAACGCAGCCAGCTCGTCCGGCTCACTCCGACCGGCCAGCCTGTGCTGGCCGATCCCGTTCTCGCAGAAGGTGTCGCATGACCATCGACTGGGACGACGCGAACCGGGTCATCCAGCTCGCCCTGGAGGAAGACCTCCGCTACGGCCTGGACGCCACCACACTGGCGACCGTGCCGGAGAAGGCCGTCGCAACCGCGGAGATCACCCCGCGGGCGGCCGGTGTGCTGTGCGGCGTTTCCATTGCACGCGCGGCCTTCCAGCGTTATCTGCCCGAGGTCGAGGTGCTCACCGAGGCGCAGGACGGCGACAAGGCCGTGCCCGGTGAGCCCGCGCTGGTGCTGACCGGCCCGACCCGTGGTCTGCTCACGGTAGAACGCACGGCTTTGAACCTGGTCTGCCACCTGTCCGGCATCGCCACCCAGACCGCGCGCTGGGTCGACGCGATCGAGGGCACCGGCGCCGCGGTCCGTGACTCACGCAAGACGTTGCCGGGACTGAGGCTTCTGCAGAAGTACGCGGTCAGGTGCGGTGGCGGCGTGAACCACCGGATGGGCCTCGGCGACGCGATCCTCATCAAGGACAACCACGTCGCCGCCGCGGGTTCGGTGAGCGCCGCGATCCGTGCGGCCCGCGCGCACGCGCCCGAACTGCTGATGGAGGTCGAGGTCGACAGCCTGCAGCAGCTCGACGAGGCGATCGCCGAAGGCGCGGAACTGGTGCTGCTGGACAACTTCACGCCCGAGCAGTGCGCCGAGGCCGTCAAGCGGCGGCCGGAGAACGTGAAGCTGGAGGCGTCCGGCGGGCTCACGCTGGACCTGGCCCGCCGGTACGCCGAGACCGGCGTGGACTACCTCGCGGTGGGCGGTCTCACGCACTCCAGCCCGTCACTCGACCTCGGCCTGGACCTTCGCTAGCGGCTGGTACCGCTCCACGCTGACGTGCTGGACGCCGGGGAAGTTCTGCACCCGGCGCCAGGCAGCGGTGACCGAGCCGACCGACGCCGCGCCGAGGGCAGGGCCCCGCCCTCCACTGGGGGCTGACCACCCGATCCCGTATGACCTGACGTTAGTTGCGGAAGCGCGGTGTCAAGCCACCACTCGGCGATCTGTGGACAACTCGAACCGCGAGCCGAGTTGTCCACAGATCGACCGGCGGCGGCTTGACAGCCCGATTTCGCGAATAGGCTGACAGTGTTGGCCGGTCTGCCCCCGAGGAGGGCGGGGCCCTGCCCTCCTCGCGAAGATCGACTTGAAGCCGTCCAGGTCCGTGCGGTCGTGGACGAACGAGGGCAACGCGGGAAGAGTCATGCCCCGATCCTGTGAGCTCGACCTAACTGGAGGTCAAGCTCATTCGAACGAGCAACCGGGATTCGGCTCGTCACGCGACAGCGGCGTGCCGGCCGGGTTCACGTACAGCACCTGGAGCACCATCGGCTCGGTGCCGAGGTTGCGGCCCACGTGCACGTGGTGGGGTTCCTCGATCAGCGTGTCACCGCGGTGATGCACGAAAGTCGTGGTGCAGTCGGACATGGTCCGGGTCAGAACACCCTTCTTCACCACGGCGTAGAGCGTGCCGTCGTGATGGTGCCAGCCCGTGCTGCCCCCGGCGGCGACGGTGATCTCGCGGATGACGTAGTCGCGGTCGTCGACGGACCATTTGGCGATCTCGCGAGCGGTCACGCCGCGCGAGGGCGTCGCGGAGGCAACGCCGGAGAACAACAGCAAAGCGGCCACTACAGCCGAAATGATGCGCATGGATCTCAACGTAGCCGTCGGTTCGCGAGCACAGGGAGGACACTCCGCGCTTGTTCCACCGCACCCTCGGTGTCGATCTCGACGACCGAGACGGCAGGCTTCTCGTCCAGCTGCACGGCCACGTTCCCGAACGGATCGGCGATCGTCGAGAACCCGATCCCGGTCGGCGCCGATGAGCCCAGGTCGCCGGGATAGGCCTGCCCGCACGCCACCACCCATGACGTGCAGTCCAGTGCGCGTGCCCGTACCAGGAGCTCCCACTGCTCTTTCTTGCCGGGGCCGGCACCCCACGACGCCCCGACCAGCACGGCGGAAGCGCCCTTGTCCGCCAACGCGCGGAACAGCTCAGGAAAGCGGATGTCGTAGCAGGTGGCGACTCCCAAGGTCACGCCGTCCACCTTGAAAGTCATCGGCGATGAGCCAGGCGCGACGGTGCGCGACTCCTGGAACCCGAACGCGTCGAACAGGTGGATCTTGTCGTAGCCCACGTGGATGTCAGGCCCGGTCACCAGCATCGTGTTCGTCACGCGGTCACCGGACGGCGTGAACATGCCCGCCACCACCACGACGTCGTGAGACGCGGCGATCTCGTGCACCGCAGACGCCCACGGTCCGTCCAGCGGTTCGGCAACGGGTCCCAGCGGCACACCGAAGCGGCACATCGTCGCCTCGGGCAGCAGGACGACCCGTGCTCCGTCGGCCCTGCGCACCGCGTCGCGGACGAGTTCCAGGTTGGACCTGGGGTCGGTCGTCGAGCTGATCTGACTCACAGCGATCCGCATGGGGATCACTGTAGGGTCCGGCTTTGTGCGTTACCCACTGCTGCTCGTCCTGTTGCTGGCCGTCGCGGGCTGCACCGAGACCGCCACACCCCGCCCGGACGGTGGCTCGAACGGCACGTCGATCGTGCTCGCCGACCGCGACGAGCCGGCCACGCTGAACCCGCTGCTCGGCTACGGCGCGCAGGGCGTGTCGAAGATCTACGACGGGCTCGTCGAGCACCGCCAGGACGGCTCGCTCAAGCCGCAGCTGGCTGCCGAACTTCCGGAACCGGCCGCGGACGGGCTGAGCTGGACGGTGAAGCTGCGCGGCGACGTGAAGTTCACCGACGGCAGCACGTTCGGCGCGGAGGACGTGGTCGCCACCTACACCGCGGCGCTGAAAAACCCGGTCAAGGACCGGTTCAGCACGCTCAAGGGCGTCGAGCAGGTCGACCCGTCGACCGTCCGCTTCACCCTCACCCAGCAGCACGCCGCGTTCCCGCACCTGCTCGTGCTCGGCGTCCTGCCCAGCGAGCAGGCGAACCCGGACGGTCAGCCGGTCGGCACCGGCCCGTACAAGGTCACCGAGTGGAAGAAGGGCGACCGGCTGCTGCTGGACGCCAACGAGAGCTACTTCGACGGCGCGCCCAAGGTCAAGAAGGTGACCGTCGTGTTCGTCACCGACGACAACCAGCGCGCACGCCGCATGCAGGACGGCGAGTTCGACGGCACGGTGCTGCCGCAGAAGATCGCGGCGCAGTTCACCGGCAAGTCGGGCCTGCTCGTGCAGTACCACCGCAGCGCCGACTACCGGGCCGTGCGGCTGCCCGCGGTGAACCCGGTCACCGGCAACGCCGCCATCCGCCTCGCGCTGAACTACGCAGCGAACCGCCAGGGCATGATCGACAGCCTGCTGGAAGGCAAGGGCACCATCGCCTACACGCCGGTGCCGGACGCGTTGGCGGAGGAGTTCGACCCGACCGCGAAGTTCCGCTTCGACAAGACCGAGGCCGCGCGGCTGCTCGACGCGGCGGGCTGGGTTCCCGGCACGGACGGCATCCGGGTCCGCGAAGGCGTGGCGGCCCGCTTCACGCTGATGTACCCGCTCGGCGACGACCTGCGAGCCGACCTGGCCACGGCCTTCGCCGCCGACGCCAAGGCCGTCGGCGTGGACGTGCAGCTCGCCGGCCTGTCGTGGGAGGCGATCCGCCCGCGCATGGGCCAGGACGCACTGCTCTACGGCGAGGGGTCGCCGTTCGACCCGGACCTGATGCTCTACGACCTGCGCGGCCAGGGCAGTCCTGCCGCCGACGCGGCGCTGGAGAACGGCCGCAAGCTCATCGACCCGGCGCAGCGGGCGGTGGCGTACAAGCTCTTCCAGCAGGCGTTCGTCGCCGCGCCGTCGATGGTGGTGCTGGTCTTCCCCGAGCACACGTACGTGATGCGCGACTCGTGGAACGGCTACCAGGCCGTGGTCGACCCGAACTCCTACGGCGCGCTGGCATGGGGCCCGTGGTGGAACCTCGACAAGTGGGAACCTAAGTAGTCCTGGCGTTGATCTCGCGGACGGCTCGGGCGGGGTCGTCCGCCCAGAAGTCGACTCGCTCGACACGCTGCACGCCCGTCTTGCCGAGGTTCACCAGCTGCGGCTCGTGGAAGGGCACGGACACGTTCGTCCTGGTCAGCGACTGGATGACGAGCGCGTCACCGATCACCTCGACGCTGCGCTGACCCTTGTGGGTGCGTTCGGCGACCTGTGCGGTGCCGAGGTCCGAGGTCGGGATGCGCCAGTCGAAGAACCCCAGCTGCCGCAACCGGAGCTCGTCGCCGGAGATGGTGTGCGGCTGGCGGTGGAGGATGTAGATCGCGCCCACGCACACGATCGTGTTCAGCACGCCCAGCACGATCAGCGTGATGAGCAGCCACGGGATGTCCAGCGCGAACGCCACCAGCGCGACACCGATCGCCGTGATGATCAGGAACCGCCAGTACCGCGGCCGCATGCGCTTGCCGTAGGGGATCTCCACCATGTGGCCGAGCCTATTTCCGCAGCACGCGCACCATCGCGTCGGGGTTGTCGGCCCAGAACTCGATCTTCGTGACCTCGTGCAGCAATGTGTCGTCCACAACGGACCGCGTCTTGTTCAACGCCCGGCGGGTCAGCCCGTGGGTCACGGTGTCGATTGCAGCCAACGGAATCCGGCACTCGAACTCACGCGCGCCTTCGAGAGTGGCACAGTGGAGCGGTGAGCGACCTGATCTTCCTGGACAGCGCCGGTTCGTCGATCCCGCCCGCCCCGGTCGTCGACGAGGTGATCGGTCACCTCCGCCGGGAGACCGAGATCGGCGGCTACCGAGCAGCCGCGGAACGCCGTGAGGACCTCGAAGCGGGCTACGGCGTGCTCGCCGAGCTCTTCGGCTGCCGCCCGGACGAGGTCGCCTTCACCGACAGCGCGACACGCTCGTGGCTCACCGTGTTCGACGCCGTCCCGCTCACCGAAGGCGACCGGATTCTGGTCACCGAGGTCGAGTACGGGGGCAACGCCGTGCCGATGCTGCGCCGCGTGGAGGAGACCGGCGCGACGATCGAGGTGATGCCGTCCGATCGGCACGGACAGCTGGACGTCGACGCTCTGGACCTGGACGAGCGGGTCAAGCTGATCTCACTGGTGCACGTGCCCACGAACGGCGGTTTGATCAACCCCGTCAACGAGGTCACCGCCAAGGCCCGCGAGGTCGGCGCGCTGGTGCTGCTCGACGCGTGCCAGTCCACCGGCCAGATCGACCTGCGCGACCACGACTACGACATGCTCGTCTGCACCGGCCGGAAGTGGCTGCGCGGACCACGCGGCACGGGAGCGCTGGTCGTCAGGAACGAGGTGCGGAAGAGGCTGTGGCCCAGGCTGATGGACCACGACGGCGCCGCGTGGACGGCGCCCGACCGGTACGAGCCGCGCGACGACGCGCGGGTGTTCGAGCTGTGGGAGTTCAACGTCGCGGACCGGCTGGGTCTGATCGCCGCCGCGAAGTACGCGCTGGACAAGGGTCTGGACGTGATCGAAAAAGAGGTCGCGGACCGTGCCAAGCGTTTGCGCGAAGGCCTCAAGGCCATACCGGGCATCACCGTGCAGGACCTCGGTGTGCGGCAGTCGGGCATCGTCACTTTCACGTCGGATCGGGTGCCGGCGATGGAGCTGAAAGACCGGCTATGGGCGGAGAAGGTCGCCGTCACGGTGTCGCAGCGCGGTTCGACGTTGATCGACATGACCAGGCGCGGCCTGGACGAAGTAGTGCGGGCCTCCCCGCACTACTTCGTCACGCCGGAGGAGATCGATCAGGCGCTGGAACGGATCAGCAGGTCTGGTTGATGACCCGCTTCACGCAGTCCGAGTAGCTCAGGAACAGGTCGACGGCGCGGTCGTTGCGTGCGGTCTGCGCCGCGATGACCGTGTCGCGCGGGTAGAAGCCGTTGAGGCCGCCGCTGCTCGGGTACAGCTCGTAGGTGTACGCCCAGATCTTGTGCTGGCCCCACATCCAGTCGTCGCTGGTGCCGTCGGTGATGTACAGGTCGCTCGCCTGCTCCGGCGTGTAGCCGTTGGTGGCGGCCATCTGCCGGCCGAGCGTCTGGAACGCGCGCGCCTCGTCCGCGTTGAGACCGGTGTCCGTGTCCGCCTTGGTGTAGCCGTACGGCCACAGCACGAGCTCCGAGAACGAGTGGAAGTCGATGAACGTCTTGATCTGCTGGGTGCCACCGACCACGCGCGAGTTCACGAAGTCGCGGATGCGGGTGGTCTCCGGCGCGGAGAACGCCGCGGTGCCGCGGTAGGTGTCCGACGTCGAGCTGCCGCTGGAGCCGCCGCAGCAGCCCCACTTGTAGCCCCAGTTGCGGTTGAGGTCGGTGCCGTTGCCCTGGCGGTTCTTGCGCCAGCCGCGGAACGAGCCGGTGGCGATGTCGTACTCGGCGCCGTCCGGGTTCATCATCGGGACGATCCAGACCTCGCGGCTGTCGACCAGGTTCTTGATCGCCGGGGTGGCGTAGTTGTCGGTGTAGCGCTTGATGATCTGCAGGCACTGCTCGACGGTCAGGTGCTCACGGGCGTGCTGGCCGCAGACGAACAGCACCTCCGGCTCACTCTCGTCTGAGGCCACGTTGTCGCTGAGCTTGAGCGCCCAGATGTCCCGGTTCTGGAAGCTCTTGCCGATGCTGCGCATGCTGGTGAGGGTCGGGTGGTCGCGGACCGTCTGCTGCAGCTCGGCGGTCATCTCCGCGAAGTTGTGGTAGCCGGTGTAGCCGGACGGGAAGTCCTGCGTGCCGACCTGGCCGGGCTGCGGGTCGGCGAACTCGACCTTGCCCAGGCTCTTGAGCTGCTGCTCGAAGTCGCCGACGTACTTGATCGGCAGACCGGTCGCCTGCAGGGCCTTGTACTGGGCCTTGTCCGCGACCACCGAGACCGTGGTGAGCTTGGTCGCACCGAGCACGTCGACGCCGATCTGGGCGACCTGGGTGCGTTCGGCCGACGTGTTCGCGGTGACTTCCAGCAGATAGCGTCCGGAGTCGGCTGTGCTCGGCGTCGCCATGCCCGCGACCAGCACGGGCAGACAGACGGCGAGCACTGCGGCGATCTTGCCGCGGCGCTTACTGAACATCGTTCCTCCTCCATCATCAGCAGGGGTTTGCGACGGAGTGGTGCTCAACCGAGCGTGGCCGCGCAGTCACAGGCTGAGGTAGCGCCGATAGCGGGCTGACCGTTGACAGAATTCGGCAGGAACTACGCTGTAAGGCATGCTCAGCCGCACCGACCTGCGAGGTCGCACCACGACTCCCGCTCAGCTGCGCGCCGTACTGCCGCGCGCCGAGATGGACGTGGACGCGGTGCTGCATCAGGTGCGTCCGATCGTGGACGCGGTGGCGGCTCGTGGCGTCGAGGCTGTGCTCGAGTACACGGAGAAGTTCGACGGCGTTCGTCCTGCTTCTGTGCGCGTGCCCGCGTCGGAGATTTCGTCTGCTTTGTCCTCGTTGGACCCGGCCCTGCGCGAGGCGCTGGAAGAGGTGATCGCGCGGATCCGGCGCGTGCACGCCGACCAGCGCCGCACGGAGACGACGACGCAGGTCGTGCCTGGTGGCACCGTGACGGAGAAGTGGGTGCCGGTCGAGCGCGTCGGTCTCTACGCGCCCGGCGGTCTCGCGGTCTACCCGTCCACGGTCGTGATGAACGTCGTGCCCGCGCAGATCGCCGGCGTCGAGTCGCTGGTGGTGTGCTCGCCGCCGCAGGCCGAGTTCGGCGGCCTGCCGCACCCGACGATCCTCGCCGCCGCCGCACTGCTCGGCGTCGACGAGGTGTGGGCAGCGGGTGGCGCGCAGGCCCAGGCGCTGATGGCGCACGGTGGCGTGGACACCGATGGCGCCGAGCTGGCTTCGGTCGACATCGTCACCGGTCCCGGCAACATCTACGTGGCGGCGGCCAAGAGGGTGCTGCGCGGCCTGATCGGCATCGACGCCGAGGCCGGTCCGACCGAGATCGCGATCCTGGCGGACTCGTCGGCCGACGCCGTGCACGTCGCCGCCGACCTGATCTCCCAGGCCGAGCACGACCCGCTCGCGGCGTCGGTGCTGGTGACGGACTCCGTCGAGCTGGCGGACGCGGTGGACGTCGAGCTGGAGCGTCAGATCGCCGCGACCAAGCACGTCGAGCGGATCCGCACGGCGTTGGGCGGCAGCCAGTCCGGCACCGTGCTCGTGTCCTCTGTGGACGAAGGTGTTCGCGTCGTCAACGCTTATGCCGCCGAGCACCTGGAGATCCAGACGGTTGACGCGCGTGCCGTGGCGGCGCGGATCCGTTCCGCCGGCGCGATTTTCGTGGGTGCGCACTCGCCGGTGTCGCTCGGCGACTACTGCGCGGGCTCGAACCACGTGCTGCCGACCGGTGGCTGCGCCCGGCACTCGTCCGGGCTGTCAGTGCAGACGTTCCTGCGCGGCATCCACGTGATCGACTACTCGGAGGACGCACTGCGCGAGGTCGCGGACAAGGTGGTCGCGCTGGCCAACGCGGAAGACCTGCCCGCGCACGGGCAGGCTGTCACGGCGAGGTTTCCCCAGAAGGGCGGCAACACAGCATGAAGCCTGTTGTCGGCGCGCGGGTGGAGCTGTCCGATCTGCCTCTGCGCGAGGACCTGCGTGGCCGCACGCCTTATGGCGCGCCGCAGCTCGACGTGCCGTATCGCTTGAACACCAACGAGAACCCGTACGCGCCGACTGATGCCCTTGCGGCGGACGTCGTCGCGGCCGTGGCGGAGATCGCCGGTGAGCTGCACCGGTACCCGGATCGTGACGCGGTGGCGTTGCGCGAGGACCTCGCGGCGTACCTGACCGAGGCGACGTCGGTGACGCTGACGGCGGAGAACGTCTGGGCCGCCAACGGGTCCAACGAGATCCTTCAGCAGATCCTGCAGGCGTTCGGTGGTCCTGGACGGACGGCGCTGGGTTTCGAGCCGTCGTACTCGATGCACCCGATCATCGCGGCGGGCACGCGCACCGAGTGGGCGCCCACGCCGCGACGTCCCGACTTCTCGCTCGACGTGGAGAAGGCCGCCGCGATCATCGCGGAGACGCGGCCGGACGTGGTGTTCGTGACGTCGCCGAACAACCCGACCGGCCAGTCGATCCCCCTGGAGGACCTGCGGCTGCTGATCGCGTCGTCGACCGGCATGGTCGTGGTCGACGAGGCGTACGCGGAGTTCTCCTCGCAGGAGAGCGCGATCAAGCTGCTCGACGAGTACGGCTCGCGGCTGATCGTCTCGCGCACGATGTCGAAGGCATTCGCTTTCGCCGGCGGGCGGCTGGGTTATCTCGCCGCCGCTCCCGCCGTGGTCGACGCGCTGCAGCTGGTGCGGTTGCCCTACCACCTGTCGCAGTTGACCCAGGCGGCCGCGCGGGCTTCGCTGCGGCACGCCGCCGAGACGCTGGGTTCGGTCGCTCTGCTCGCCGCCGAACGCGACCGCGTGGTGGCGGCGTTGAAGGACATGGGTTTCCGGGTCGTGCCCTCGGACGCGAACTTCGTGCTGTTCGGCTGGTTCGAGGACGCACGTGAGGTCTGGAAGTCCTATTTGGACCACGGCGTGCTCATCAGGGACGTCGGAATCGCGGGTCATCTGCGGGTGACCATCGGAACGCCCGAGGAGAACGACGCTTTCCTCGCGGCCAGCAAGGAGGTCAGCCGGTGAGTCGTGTTGGCAAGGTGGAGCGCACCACCAAGGAGTCGTCGGTCTACGTGGAGATCGACCTGGACGGCACCGGCCAGGTCGAGATCAGCACCGGCGTGCCGTTCTACGACCACATGCTCACCGCGTTCGGTGTGCACGGCTGCTTCGACCTGATCGTCCGCGCCACTGGCGACACGCACATCGACGCCCACCACTCGGTCGAGGACATCGCGATCGTGCTGGGCCAGGCGCTGCGGGAAGCGTTGGGGGACAAGAAGGGCATCCGCCGCTTCGGCGACTGCTGGATCCCGATGGACGAGACCCTCGCGCACGCGTCGGTCGACGTCTCCGGCCGGCCGTACACCGTGCACCGCGGCGAGCCGGAGCAGTTCAACTCGTTCGTGATCGGCGGCAACTACCCGTTCGTGCTGAACCGCCACGTGTTCGAGTCGCTGGCCTTCCACGCCCAGATCGCGCTGCACGTGCGCGTCGAGTACGGCCGCGACCCGCACCACATCGCGGAGGCCGAGTACAAGGCGATCGCGCGGGCGCTGCGTGCGGCCGTGGAGCCGGACCCGCGCGTCGGCGGCATCCCGTCGACCAAGGGCGTGCTCTGATGCCGAAGGAGGTCGTCGTCATCGGCCTGCTGGCCCTCGCGGGTTTTCTGGCCGGTGGCGTCTACTCGACGTGGAAGACCGCCAAGTTCATGGCGATCATCCTGCTGGTTCTGCTCGTCGTCGCGGTCGGCGGCGCGGTGCTCTGGCTGCTGTGAGCACCTGATCCCGACTTCGGTGATCAGGAAATGCGGTGTTCCGTTGCCTTTCGATGTTCACGGCCGACCCAGTAGAGCGCTTCGTGGTGATGCCCGCGGTCAACATCAGCGATCCGCTCGTACACCTCGATGCTGCGCAGGTGGTAGTCCCGCTTCGTAGCTGGTGCGGCGTCAGGCGGCGGCTCCAACCTGCTCAGGACCTCATGGACCTCCTGCAAGGTGCGTGCGGTCATCGCCACTGCCCAGAAATCGGTCTGCTTCCCCATGAACAAACTATGCAACCTGACATTGCATAGCGTCAAGTCCCGATCGGGCGATGCTGTTCAGAGCAGGCCGCGATAGTCGGCCGCCACTCGATCGATGACGGCGCGGGCCTCGTCGCCCCACGACACGAGCGGCTCGATCTCGGCCCAATGAGCCGCGTACTCGGCGATGTTGGCTTCGTCGGTGATGAGTGCCGTCGCGGTCTGTGTGCCAAGCATGACGGCAAGTGCGTCGTACATCGTGAATGAATTGCCCGCCGGTACGAATGCCGGAGTGGTCCACGGGATGATCCCGACGCGCACGTTGGGTCGCTGAGACTGATCGATCAGGTGATCCAGTTGCTCGACCATGACAGCTGCTCCGCCCATGTTCCAGCGCAGCACGCCTTCGGTCATCACGCACACGAACTCGCGTGCCGAGTCCAGCAGTTCCTGGCGTTGCAGGCGTGCGGTGACGGTGCGCTCGCGATCCTCGTCGCTCAGCGAGCCTCCGAACAGTGCTTCGGCGTACGACCTCGTCTGAAGCAGTCCGATCATGGTGTTGGTCGAGTACGACAGGATGCGCGACGCGGCCGCTTCGAGCTTGCCGATGCGCTGCTGCATCCACCATCCGCCCCGCTGCAGCACAACTCGGGCGGACGTTGTCTCCTCTCGCAACTCACGGGTCATGTGGACGAGGTCTTCAACGGCTTCTGCAGGTGCGCCATACACCTGGCACAACGCAAGGATCTCGTCCTCGGACGGCAGAAAGCTTCCGGTTTCAGCACGGCTGACCTTGGACTGACTGAGTCCGGTGCGACGTGCCGCCTCGGCTCCCGAGAGCCCGGATTCGCTGCGCAGCGCACGCAACGTGTCGGACAGCGGGTTCGAGTTCTTCACGGGGTTCCTATGCGTCAGATGGCTGGCGAGTCCCGCCAGTATTGCGGATGCTCCCTCCAGTAGTCCGTGAACGGCACGGCTGCAGACCACGCCGCGTCGCGCGCTTGCCGATACTCGACGAGTTGCCCTTCGGGCACGATCCTCCCGTGCTGAAACCGGCCTTCGTCGTCGTAGTGCATGACGACCGCGTGATCCTCGCCGATCAACCAGAAGTCATCGGCCACAAGGCCTTCCGGACTGGATTGTTCGGTCAGGTCGAGGATGCGGATGTGTTCGCCGGCCGCCGCGTTGTGGACGTAGTCCCATTCGAACTCGTAGCGCAGGTAGTCGGTCAGTGGGCCGTGGACGACGTGCACGCGATACGTGTGCAGCCCGCGGACGACCTCGTTGCGGATGTGGTCCAGCCACTTTCCCTTGCGGCTCATGTCGGGACCGGGTTCGCCGTCGAGGTAGCGGCGGAAGTCGTCGCCGTTGCTGCTCACGTCGTAGAGGTCGAGAGTTTCCATGCGGAACAGTGTGCTTGTGAAGTGCTGATCGATGTATGCGCCGAGTTCGTTCTCATCGAGCACTGAGTTGGACCTCCGGTGGGAACGCGCTGAGCGGAACTTCCACTGCCCCTTCACCGTGCGGCAGGTTGAGGATTCGCAGTGCTTCCGGGTCGGTGACTGGCAGTCCGCGAACCAGGACGGTGCTGTGCCCCGTCAACTTCAGATGTGCCTCAGGGTGTTCGTGTGAAACAACTTCCGGAACGAGCGTCAGGGGTATCTCCACAACGGAGTCGGTGACGACGTATCCCTGGACCACCAGTGTGCCGCGGTCGGTGACGTTGAGGTTGGGGCAAGTGCGCTCGTTGCCGCACTCGCCGCGCAGGAAAGTCAGCTTCACTCGAAACCCCTCTCGCTGGTTCAGCGGCGAGTGTGGCCCTGCGGTCGCCGCTAGTCAACGTGTTCTTGCATAGTTCACCCGGATTGTCGGAGTACCCCAGCGGACGTGGCCCGGCACCTGGAGCACGACGGCGTTGGACTGCGTCGGCAGGTCGAGATGCGCTGCGGGAAGCGTTGGGGGACAAGAAGGGCATCCGCCGCTTCGGCGACTGCTGGATCCCGATGGACGAGACCCTCGCGCACGCGTCGGTCGACGTGCGCGTCGAGTACGGCCGCGACCCGCACCACATCGCGGAGGCCGAGTACAAGGCGATCGCGCGGGCGCTGCGTGCGGCCGTGGAGCCGGACCCGCGCGTCGGCGGCATCCCGTCGACCAAGGGCGTGCTCTGATGCCGAAGGAGGTCGTCGTCATCGGCCTGCTGGCCCTCGCGGGTTTTCTGGCCGGTGGCGTCTACTCGACGTGGAAGACCGCCAAGTTCATGGCGATCATCCTGCTGGTTCTGCTCGTCGTCGCGGTCGGCGGCGCGGTGCTCTGGCTCATTTAGCTCCGAACCGTCAGAATCGGGGTGTGGGCGAGCCTGAGTACGACGCGTTCATCTCGTACAGCCGGGCCCTGGACGGTGCGCTCGCCCCGATGCTGCAGCGCGGTGTCCAGAGGTTCGCCAAGCCCTGGTACCGGTTGCGCGCGTTGCGGGTCTTCCTCGACGACGCCAGCCTGTCGGCGAACCCCGGCCTGTGGACGTCGATCGAGGCGGCCCTGGGCCGATCGCGCTGGCTGATCCTGATGGCCTCACCGGAGTCCGCCGCGTCGAAGTGGGTCGCCCGCGAGCTCGAGTGGTGGCTGGAGCACAGGTCCGCCCAGCAGATCCTGGTCGTGCTGACCTCCGGCGAGTACTCCCAGTCGGTCCCTGCCGTGGTCCGCAAGGCGCTGGGCGAGGAACCGCGCTGGGTCGACCTGCGGTGGCTGCGGGACGCGGAGCACGTCGACGACTCGAACCCGCGGCTGCGTGAGTGCGTCGCCGACATCGCGAGTGCCGTGCGAGGCGTGCCGAAGGACGACCTCGTCGGTGAGCACGTCCGCCAGCATCGCCGGACGGTGCGGCTGGCGCGCGGCGCGGTGACAGCGCTGGCGGTGCTGACCGTGAGCGTGCTGGTCGCGGCGTTCATCGCGGTGGGGCAACGCAACGACGCGGTCGCGCAGGCCCGCACCGCCACAGCTCGAGGTCTCGCCTCGGCCGCAGTCGCGAACCTGGGCACCGATCTCGCGTTGAGCCAGCTGCTCGCGGCGCAGGCTTACCGGACCGAGCCGAACGGGCAGACGCGGGCCGCGCTGTTCAAGGCGGTGACGGCGAGCCCGCAGCTCGACCGCTACCTGGAGGTCGGTGGTGAGGTGTCCGCGCTGGCTGCCTCCGCCGACGGCAAGATCGCGGTCGCGGGAACCAAGGACGGACGTGTCGTGCGGCTGGATCTCGCTGGTGGCCGCACGGAGCAGAAGGTCGGCGAGCGCCCGGTGTCGTCGGTGGCCACGAGCGCGGACGGTGGCGTGGTCGCCGCGTACGCCGAGGACAGAAGGCTGCGCTGGGACGCCAAAACCGGTGCTGTGCAGGACATCGGCAAGGATTCCGCCCAGGCCGGGCACGTCGCGGTGTCGCCTTCGGGCCGGTTCACCGCCGTGTACGCGGGCTCGGAGGCAGCAGCGAGAATCCTCGTCCACGATGGACGATCAGGTCGAGTGACCGAGCGGGAAGACACGACTCTCGGCCTGCTCGGCTTGAGGCTGCCCGACGACGAGACGCTCGTCGAGATCGGCTACACCGACTGGGTCCGCCGGTCACCCGCCACGCTCGACGTCACGTCGTCGGCGAAGGGCTACATGTTGCCCGCCAACGGCTTCTGGGTGGGGTTGTCGGCCAACGGCGAGCACTTCGGCTATTCGACCGAGGGCGGCACCCGGCTGTGGCGCACGACCGAGCCTGCCTTCGACTACGACTCGCACGAGGCCGTGCTGCCAGCTGGCCCGCCCGATCCGGTGGCAGTGGCCATCACCGGCGACGGCACGCGCACGGCCGTCGCGGCCGCCGGAACGATCTTCGTCCACGACGTGAAAGGCCCGGCGGCGGGCGAACGGGCGCGGCTCGAAGGCAACGCCGAGACGCCGTTCGTCGAGTTCCTCGGCGACAACGACCACCTGGTGTCCGCCAGCCGCGATCGGTTGGTGCTGTGGGACCTCACGCGCGACACCCGCATCGGTTCTGAGTTGCCGACGCGGGTTCCGGTGGTGTGCAGCGCGTGCGCGGCACCGTGGCTCGCGTCGTCGAACGGGCGGGTCGCGGTGTCCGTGCTGGACGAACTGGCCGTCGGCTCCCAGGTGGCGACGGTCAGTCCCGACGGGGCGGTCGGCCCGCTGGCCTGGAACGCGAGCGGCGACAAGCTGTTCCGCGTGACGCCGGAGGGCAGGGTCGAGATCTGGGATCCCAGCGGCCTGCGTCAGGTCGGGGAGTGGCGCTCGAAGGCGACCGCGGACGTCCTGATCGGGATGGGAACGACAGCGGACGACCGGCTCGTCGTGGTGGACGAGAACGGTGACGTCCAGGTGCTGAAGGACGATTCCGTGCGTGACATCCCCTTGGGACGCGAGATACGCGGCGAGCACACGCCGACGCAGAGCCACGTCGCCGCGGTGAGCCCGGACGCGGCACTCGTCGCCGTCGTGTGCACGGATTCCGTCGCGGTCGTCGACACCGCGTCGGGCGAGGTGCGAGACGTGCCGGTCAGGGCGGATTCGGTGACGTTCGCCGGCGACAGCCTCCTCGTCCAGCGCGACGAGTCCATCGAGGTGTGGGACGCCCGCGGCACCTCGCTGCGCCGGACGGTGCCGCGCGATCCCAGCTACCTGGCCGGAGTCGCAGCCAGTCCCGATTCCGCCCTGGTGGCACAGCTGCGCGTCGACCGCGTGCTGGTGCTGACCGACCTGGCGACGGGTGAGCTCGTCGGCGAGGTGCGGCTGGCCGACCAGCGAAGCCGGTTCGGACGGATCGGCATGGCCTTCACCGGCAACAAGAACCTCGTCACGGCCGTGTCCGCCCGCAAGCTGTACTCGTGGAACTTCGCACCGGACAACTGGGTGCGTGCGGCCTGCGCCTCCGCGGGCCGCGACCTGACTGCAGACGAGTGGCGGCGGTACGTCGGTACCGAGCCGCCTGCCGACCTCACCTGCGGGTGAGCACCCAGTGGAACGTGGCAGGGTCCGGTTCGTGCATGGTCACCAGGTCGTCGACGACGATCTCCATGTGTTCTTCGAGCAGTTCCCGGTTCTTGCCCGGGGTGTTGCTGCCGAAGAACATCTCCACGCCGAGCCAGGTCTCGGTGACGTCCGGCGTGCCGGTGCCGAGCGAGGCCAGGAACAGTCCACCGGGCTTGAGCCAGCGGGCGATCTTCGCGATGAGCGCGGGCTGTTCGGCGCGCGGCACGTGCAGGATCGAGTAGAACGCGGCAACGCCGTCGAACGTGCCGTCCGGGAAGTCGAGCTTTGTCATGTCGGCTTTCACGAACCGCGCGTCCGGCACGTTGACTCGGGCGAGGTCGAGCTGCTGCTGTGACAGGTCGACGCCGAGGACGTCGTGGCGTTCGGCCAGCTTCTTGCTGCAGGGAACGCCCGCGCCACAGCCGAGTTCGAGGACCTTCGCCCGATCGGACAGCCGGCTGTCGAACTCCGCGAGGTAGTGCAGGCGCGGGTCGTCGGCGATCTGCGCGGACCACGTGAGGTACCGCTCCGCGATGGCGTCGTAGCCGGCCTCGACCTTGCGCTTCACGCGGTGCCCAGGTAGCGGGCCGGGACGTGCTGGGTGAGCCACACACCGTTGGCGCTGAGCCGGAACTCGTGGCCGTCCTCGTGCATCGCCTTCGCGTCGACGGTGAGGATCAACGGCCGGCCGCGTCGAGCGCCCACCCTGCGCGCGGTCTCGCGGTCGGGGGAGAGGTGCACGTCGTGGCGCGACATGGGGCGCAGGCCGTCGCGCATGATGTCGTCGAGGAACTGCGCGACAGTGCCGTGGAACAGCGCGTCCGGCGGGACCGCGGTCGGCAGGCCGAGTTCCACCTCGACGCTGTGGCCCTGGTTCGCGCGGATGCGGTCGCCGTCGATCGTGAAGCGCTTCTTGTCGTTCCTGCCCACGACCTCGTGCAGGTCGGTCTCGGAGATGCCGAGGGCGTTCAGGAGGTCGGCCACCGGTACCCAGCCGGCCGGGTCGAGGGCGAGGCCGACTCGCCCCGGCTGGTGCCGGAGCGCCTTGGACATCCGCTTCGAGAGGCGGATCATTCGTTCTTCTTCCATTTGCCCTTCAGGAAACCACAACGGGTCCAGTGGTTTTGCGGTTCGATGGTTCCTGTGTGGCCGGTACTGGGGTTGTTCTTTCTCGCGCCGTTCGTCGGCGAGTTCCTCCTGGGCAACATCCCGATCACGGGACTGGGCCTCGGGCTGCTCCTCGCCCCGCTGTACGGCAGCGGCGCGCTCCTGGTCCGCGAGCTGGGCAGGCGCGCAGGCGGCTGGCCGTCGATGTTCTTGCTCGCGGCGGCCTACGCGCTGATCGAGGAGGGCCCGGTCGACCAGCTGATCTGGAACCACTCCTACGCGGGCCACGACTACCTGACCGGGCCGTCGTACGTCCCGTTCCTCGGCACGAGCGTCGAGGTGGTGCAGTCGATCCTGGCGCTGCACACGATCTGGAGCATCTGCGTCCCGATCGCCATCGTCGAGACGCTGTCACGACGCGGCCCGTGGCTGCGGGCGCGCGGGCTGGTCGTGGTCGGCCTGCTGTTCCTGGCAGGATCGGTGTTCGTGTTCTACGGCAACTACTCCGAGGAACACTTCATGGCCCAGTGGTGGCAGTTTGCGTACGCGGGCGTGGTCATCGTGCTGCTGGTCGTGCTGGCGTTCCGGATAAGGCCTTCCGGTGAGCTGCCCGGCTCGCCGCCTCCGGCACTGCTGGTGTGCTTCCTGTCGCTGGCGGGGACCAGCGCGTACTGGGGCTCGGTCACGCTGATCGGCGCCGACTGGTTCGAGTGGGTCGGTGTGGCGATCTGGTGCGTGGTCGTGGCGCTCGGAGTGGTGCTGGTGACACGCTGGTCGCGGCGGGAGGGGTGGGACCAGCGTCACCGGTTCGCGCTGGCCGCCGGTGCCGTGCTGACGTACGTGTGGTGCTCGTTCCCGGTGAAACCCGAGCTGGGCGGCACCGAGGCGGGCGACTACGTGTTCAGCGGCATCGCCCTGGTGCTGCTGCTCTGGTGCGTCCTGAAGCTTCGACAGGAACGGCGGTCGTCGAGTGTTGCGTGAACGAGTCGTGCCGGGCGAACCAGAGATCTTCGTGGCCTGGCAGGCGGGAACCACCGATCGGACGCTGCTCGTGATCCACGGCGGCCCCGACTGGGACCACAGCTACCTGCGCGACCCGCTCGAGCGGCTGGACTGCCGGCTGCTGATGCCGGACCTGCGCGGATGCGGCCGGTCGGGGCGCGTGCCCGGCGAGGAGTACCACCCGGACGGCGTGGTGCGAGACCTGCTGCGCGTGCTGGACGCGTTCGGCGTCGAGCGTGCGGACGTGCTGGGACACTCGTACGGCGGCATGGTGGCGCAGCGGTTCGCGATCAGTCATCCGTCGCGCGTGCGCAGCCTGATCGTGTCGGGCAGCAGCGTGTTGCCGCTACCGCCGGACGCCTTCGCCGGCTGGGTGGAGCGGGACGAGGTCCTGGCACGTCAGGAAGACCCGTGGCAGCGCGAGGACCTGTCGCTGGAGGCGTGCGTTCGGGCAGAAGCGTTGGCGGCCGCACCCGCCAACGTCCACCGCGCCGCCGCGATGCCCGGCTATCTGCGGAGGCTGGGAGAGATCCGGTTCGGCGCCGAGTGGGTACGGCAGCTCCAGACAGGGACCTTGGTGTCACCGCGGTTTCCCGATGCCGCACAGCGGATCGCCGAGCTCGGCATCCCCGTGCTCCTGTTGCACGGGCGGCAGGACATGACGTTTCCGGTCGGCCTGGTCGAGCCCACGCTGGAGCTGATCCCACGGGCCCGCGCCGTCGTGCTGGAGGAGGCGGGGCACATGGTGCACGTCGACGAGCCCGACGGGTATCTGGAGGCGGTGCGGGAGTTCCTGGCGGGTTAGCTCGGGTCAGAGCGTTCCGCCCTCCATGACCGGCTTGAGGCGGGGAGCGCCTGGCCCGTTCGACGCCTGCTCGTCGTCGATGTTCTGCAGGGCGCAGCTGCGCAACGACAGGCAGCCGCACCCGATGCAGCCGGTCAGCCGGTCACGCAGGCGGAACAGGGCGTCGATGCGGGCGTCGAGCTCCGTTTTCCACGAGCGGGAGAGGCGTTCCCAGTCCGACTTCGTGGGCGTGCGGTTGTCGGGCAGTTGGGCGAGGGCGTCGTGGACGTCCTCCAGGGTGAGGCCCACGCGTTGCGCGGTGCGGATGAAGGCCAGGCGGCGCAGCACCGAACGTTGGTAGCGCCGCTGGTTGCCCGCGGTGCGAACGGAGGCGATCAGGCCCCGGTCCTCGTAGAAGCGCAGGGCCGTGTGGGGGACGCCGCTGCGTTCGGCGACCTGGCCGATGGTCAGCATTTCCGGCAACTTGCTCACCGGATCATGGTAACCGCTTGACCTCCAGCATGGTCGAGGTTGAACAGTTGGTGCCATGCAACGGATACCAGAGCTCTTCGCGAGGATGACCGGGGACGAGAAGCACGAGTGGGCCGCTGCCTCCACGATCGACGTGCTCTGGGTCCTCTACGACCGCGTTCTCAACGTCACGCCGGCCACCGCAGACGATCCAGACCGTGACCGGTTCCTGCTCTCCAAAGGGCACGGGCCGATGGCCTACTACGCGGTCCTCGCGGAGAAGGGGTTCATCGAAGAGTCCATTTTGGACGACTGGACGTCGTGGGACAGCCCGCTGGGCCAGCACCCCGACCGGATGCTGGTGCGCGGCGTCGAGATCAGCAGCGGCTCGCTCGGCCACGGACTGCCGATCGCGGTGGGGACCGCGATCGGGCAGCGGATCGGCAAGAGCAGCGGGCGCACGTTCGTGCTGGTCGGCGACGGGGAGCTGGACGAGGGCAGCAACCACGAGGCGATCGCGGTGGCGGCACGGCTGAAGGTCGCGAACCTGACCGCGATCGTGATCGACAACGAGTCAGCCATGTACGGCTGGCCCGGTGGCATCGCGCGGCGCTTCGCCGTCGAGGGCTGGCAGACCGCCGAGATCGACGGCCGCGACCACGAGGCCATCTTCACCGCACTGACCGCGCCGCACGACCGTCCGTACGCGGTTGTCGCCAAGATCGAGAAGAGCTACTGATGACGACGATGCGTGAAGCCTTCATCCAGACGGTCAACGAGGGGATCGAGAACGACCCGCGGGTCACGGTGGTCACCGCGGTGATCTCCAGCAGCAACTTCCCTCAGGAGAACGAACGCGTCGTGGACGTCGGGATCCGCGAGCAGACCATGGTGGGCGTGGCGAGCGGCCTGGCGTTGGCGGGGCTGCGTCCGGTGGTGCACAGCTACGCGCCGTTCCTCGTCGAACGGCCGTACGAGCAGATCAAACTCGACATCGGGCATCAGGACGTGGGCGCGGTGTTCGTGAGCATCGGTGCGTCCTATGACGACCCTGTGTGGGGTCGCACGCACCAGTCACCAGGCGACGTGGCGTTGTTCGACACGCTTCCCGGCTGGACTGTGCACGTGCCTGGACATCCGGACGAGGTCACGCCTCTGCTGCGGCAAGCGTTGAAGGAGGACAATCGGGTCTACGTCAGGCTTTCGCTGCACGAGAACACGCAGGCGTATCCGGTGGGTGAGGGATTCACCGCGCTGCGTCATGGAAAACGCGGTGTGGTGCTCGCTGTCGGGCCGATGCTCGACCGCGTGCTCAAGGCGGTCGACTCGGAGAACGCCGACGTCACAGTGTTGTACGCGGCGACGATCCGACCGTTCGACTCGGACGGACTGCGCAAGGCGGTGCAGCAGACGGACCACGCCGACGTCATGGTGGTGGAGCCGTACCTCGAGGGAACTTCATCTCATCTTGTGTCCGAGACACTGCAACAAATCCCGCACCGTGTTCGTTCTATAGGTGTCAAACGACACGCAGAGCTCCGCAACTACGGCACTGCCGAAGATCATGATGCGGCGCACGACCTCGACGTCGTCGGGCTGGGGAGCGCTGTGCGGAGTTTCTTCAGGGGGTGAAGAAATGTTCGCAGTCATGGGGGATGACTGGACCGGCGCGCCTTCTCGCGCCGTTTAGGGGTGGTGCGGCCGCGCGAGGCAGGGTCGCGCGGCCGCCTCCCCGCCCGGAAGGTTTTTGGCATGTCCTCCTCGGCCCGCGCGGCCGACGAGGAATGATGTTGCACGTGAGAATGCTGATCTGGACCCCGTTGAACGCTGCCGAGCTGCAGAAGGCCATGCACAGCGGCAACGTGGGCCCCGCGGCGCTCGTCCCGGTGCAGTCCGGCACGGTGCTGCTGCCTCCGCCGGCCACCAAGCTCAGCGAGGCCGCGTACATGGCGAACAGGGTGCGCAAGATCGCGGGCGGTGCCGCGCTGGCCGTGTGGAACGACGACGCCGCCCTGCTCTACCTGTTCACCACGACGCTCGGCCGCGCCTCCATGTGGGGGTCGCCCGAGGCGGTGCTGCGGCTGTCCGCGCAGGCGAAGCAGTCAGGTCCGGCCGGGCAGCTCTTCGACCGCTCGACCGCGGGCCTGATCAACCTGCGCGAGAAGGAGAAGTGGCAGCTCGACGCCATCGACAAGCTCACCGCGCTGCACCCGGCGGCCGGTCGCAAGGCCGCACTCGAACGCATTCGCGACTTCCTGAACGGCGCCAGGGCGATCCCGGACTTCTTCCGCGCGGCGGGACTGCCGGAGGTCGCACAGGTCGCCGAGCTCACCGAAGAGGGCCGTGCGGACATCGTGCTGCAGACGCTCGAGCCGCCACACGCGCAGAAGTGGCCGCTGGCGCTGTTCCTTCCGTTGATCGTGCTGACGGCGTTGGTGACGGTCTTGCTCAACATCCCGGCCGTCGTGTACTACCTCATCGGCGCTCTGCTCATCGTGCTGCTGGTCACGCTCATGGTCATGCTCAGGCGTCAGCTCGTGCGCAGGAAACCGATCAACGCTGTGTTGCCGGTCATCCCGGTGACGCAGGGTGCCGCCCCGACCGACTAGCCTGGTCAACGTGGCACGTGTCGTCGTACTTGACTATGGCTCCGGCAACCTGCGCTCGGCCGAGCGCGCGCTTCAGCGGGTCGGCGCCCATGTCGAGGTGACCTCGGACGCGAAGGCCGCGCGCGACGCCGACGGGCTCGTCGTGCCCGGTGTCGGTGCGTACGCGGCCTGCATGGAGGGTCTGAACTCGGTGCGCGGTGCCCGCATCATCGGCGAGCGCCTCGCGGGTGGGCGGCCGGTCCTGGGCATCTGCGTGGGCATGCAGATCCTGTTCGAACGCGGCATCGAGCACGGCGTGCTGACCGAGGGCTGCGGCGAGTGGCCCGGCACGGTCGAGCGTCTCGAAGCCCCGATCGTCCCGCACATGGGCTGGAACACGGTCCGCGCGCCCGAGGGTTCACGGCTCTTCGCCGGCCTCGACAAGGACACCCGGTTCTACTTCGTGCACTCCTACGGCGTGCGCAAGTGGGAGCTGGAGCCCGCTGAGCACATCAAGCCGCCGCTGGTCACGTGGGCCGACCACGCCGGCGACGAGTTCGTGGCCGCCGTCGAGAACGGGCCGCTGTGGGCGACCCAGTTCCACCCGGAGAAGTCCGGCGATGCCGGAGCGCACCTGCTGCGGAACTGGTTGACTACGTTGTCGTGATCACACGACTGCTGACGGTAGCCGCGATCGTGGCTGCCTCCGTCGCCGTGCCTGGGGGCGCACTCGCCGCACCGGCACCGTTCCACGACAACTTCGACAACGCCGTCGACGCCGATCCGGCGTACGGCCTGAACGACAACCTCAAGCAGCGTCAGGGCACCGGCGCTGTCACGTACAGCCGGGTGTCCGGCAAGTGGAACACCGGTGACGTGCCACGTCCGTGGTTCGCGCAGGTCAACCACCCGAACCACCGCGGCAAGCTGTCGATGCACCTCGGCACGACGGCCGTGCGGCTCGACGCGCCGTCCACCGGGTCGTCGATCTCGGCGACGTTGACCCCGGTCGCGGGCAATCGCACGTCCGGCGACTGGTCGTCGATCGCCCTCGCCCGCTCGGCGAACAGCTGGGGCTATGTGTCCAATGAGGACATCGATCTCGGCTTCCTGGTGCGCGCCAACGGAGGCGTGCAGATCTTCCAGCCGGGCAAGCCCGCCGTCACGCTGCCGGCGTTCGCCACGGCCAAGTACGACGGCTCGTTCGACGTCAAGCTCGCGCTCTCCGGTGCCCAGCTCGACCTGACGGTCAACGGCAAGCACAAGGCGATCACGCTGGGCACGCCGGTGCCGACGGAGAGGCTGTGGGTCTACCTCGGCCGCTACTCCGACAACGACAGGACCGTCAGCCTCGTCGACGATCTTCGCATCGAGCAGCTGAACTCGGACGACCTGCGCAAGCGGCCGGGATCGAACCTGCGCTACTACGGCTACTTCGGGGCGCGGCTCACCAAGGCCGGCGGCAACCACCTGCCGGAGGTCCGTGGCCGCAGCAACCTCAACTGGGTCCAGATCAGCGACGTCGACGCCTACCGTCCCGAGGTGCTGAACGACTGCGCACCGGCGGGCTGCGTCGTCCACACGGGCAACGAGTTCTTCGACTGCGACGCGGCCGGGTGCCCGCTGTACCCGAACGCCGCCGCGCGCTGGCAGGTTCTCGCCGACAAGGTGCGCCCGTACCTCGACCGCGTCGCCGGGTTCGTGCTGCAGGACGAGCCGTTCCACCGCGGCGCGAGCTTCGCGGACGTCGAGTTCTCGGCCCAGCAGATCAAGAACACGTTCCCGGACAAGAAGGTCATGCTGATCGAGGCCGGCATCAAGATCGACGACAGCTTCACAGTGCCCGCCGCCGTCGACTGGGTCGGCTTCGACGAGTACTGCATCGGCTACGACGACCTCGAGGCCCGCATGACCAAGCTCGAAGAGCGCGCCGCGGGCAAGGAGCTCTTCCTGCTGCCGGAAGCCGCGCCGCAGTCGGGGTGCGCGGACAGGACGGACGCGGACCTCGAAAGCACCCAGTACCTGTACATGGCACTGGCGCAGCAGCACCCCGCCTTCGCCGGAATCATGGTCTTCGGTCCGTGGACGGGCGTCGGACCTGCCGCGACGGGTCCCGGCACGCCGGTTCCGTCGAAGTTCCCGCGGGCCACCGACGCCCAGGAGCGCGTGGCCGCGCTCGTGCTGGGGGACGCTAGGCTGAGCGGGTGACGTTCACACTCCTCCCCGCTGTTGACGTGGCCGACGGTCGTGCCGTCCGGCTCGTGCAGGGCGAAGCCGGTACCGAGACGAACTACGGCGAGCCGCTGGACGCGGCGTTGCAGTGGCAGCGCGACGGAGCGGAGTGGATCCATCTCGTCGACCTCGACGCGGCGTTCGGCCGCGGCTCGAACCGCGAGCTGCTGGCCCGCGTCATCGGCGAGCTGGACGTCAAGGTCGAGCTGTCCGGTGGCATTCGCGACGACGCGTCGCTGGAGGCCGCCCTGGCCACCGGCTGCGCCCGCGTGAACCTGGGCACGGCCGCCCTGGAAGACCCGGAGTGGTGCGCGAAGGCCATCGCCGCCCACGGCGAGAAGATCGCGGTGGGCCTGGACGTCCGCATCACGGAGCTGGGCCACCGGGTCAAGGGCCGCGGCTGGACGTCGGACGGCGGCGACCTCTGGGAGGTCCTCGACCGGCTCGACCGCGACGGCTGCTCGCGCTACGTCGTGACGGACGTGTCCAAGGACGGCACGTTGAAGGGCCCGAACCTGGAGCTCCTGAGCGAGGTCTGCGCCCGCACCGACGCCCCGGTGATCGCGTCCGGCGGCGTGTCCAGTGTGGACGACCTCGTCGCGCTGTCGAAGCTGTCACGCGACGGCGTCGAAGGCACGATCATCGGCAAGGCCCTGTACGCCGGTGCTTTCACGCTCCCGGAAGCACTTGCTGCGGTCCGTTGACCACTTTCTCGATGTGAGCGGCCGCGGCCGCGTGCGTGACACCGGTGTTGTGCAGCACGTCGGCCGCGGTCCCGTCTTCTTCGAGCAGCACGCCGAGCAGGATGTGCTCGGTGCCGATGAACATGTGCCCCATCCGCAGTGCCTCGCGGACGGCCAGTTCGAGGGACTTCTTGCAGTGCGTCGAGTAGGGCTGCTTCTCCGGCCGCTGCTTGGGCACGTTGTCGAGCCGGTTCAGCACGGCGATGCGCGTGCTGCCGTCGCCGGACTCGAGCTTCGCGATGGTCTTGGCCGCCAGCCCGCCCGACTCGTCGAGCAAACCGAGCAGCAGGTGCTCGGTGCCGATCCGCTCGCTGAACCGCGCGTGGTGCCGGGCCAGCGCGATCACCCGGCGTGAGCGCTGGGTGTAGCGCTCCGTCGACGGTTTGGACAGCTCCGGCGGCTTCTGGGCACGCCAGGCTGACCGCGTGACGCGAAAGCCCTGGCTGGCAGGCGGGTTCGCGGTCGTGCTGCTGGCACTGCTCGCCGCACCGGCCGCCGATCTGCGACTCGGTCAGCTCGACGCCGGATCCTCGCCGGAGGTCACCGCCGTCCGTCAGGCGAACGACGCCGTCTCGGCGGCGTTCGGTCCCGGCGCCGGTACGCCGCTCACCGTGCTCGGCCGGTTGCCGGAGCCGGTCGCCGATGCCGGCGATCCCCGCGTGTCCCCGCTCGTGGCGATGGTGCGAGTCCAGCCGGGAGTGGCCGCCGTCGGGCCGGCTACCCCGTCGGAGGAGGACGGGCGGGTCGTCACGGTCCAGGTGATCGCCTCGACCTCGGGCGGCGACCCGGCGACGGCGGACCTCGTCCATCGCCTGCGGAGCCAGTCCGTGCCGGGCATGACCGTGCACGTCGGCGGTAACACGGCCGCCAGGGCGGACCTCGCCGAACGGGTCACCGACAAGCTGCCGCTCGTCATCGGTGTCGTACTGCTGTTGTCGGTCGCGGTGCTGCTGCTGTCCTTCCGGGCGCCGCTGCTGGCCATCAAGGCGGCGGTGATGGACCTCCTCTCCATCGGCGCGGCCTACGGTGCGCTGACGGCGGTGTTCACCTGGGGATGGGGTGTGACGTGGATCGGCCTCTCCGGTCCGGTGCCGATTCCGAGCTTCGTGCCGCTCATGCTCTTCGCGCTGTTGTTCGGCCTGTCGATGGACTACGAGGTGTTCCTGCTGAGCGACGTCCAACGACGCTGGAACTCGACGGGGGACAACCTGCGCTCGGTCCGCGAGGGACTGATCGGCACCGGCCGGGTGATCACCGCGGCGGCGGCGATCATGATCGGGGTCTTCCTCGCGTTCGTGCCCAACAACGACCCGACGATCAAGATGTTCGGCGTCGGCCTAGCGGTCGCGATCGCCGTGGACGCGACGGTCGTCCGCTGCCTGCTCGTCCCGGCCACGATGGCGGTGCTCGGCGACCTCAACTGGTGGACGCCGGGCCGCCGGCGTTCGAAGGTGGCTGAGAGCGCGGGCGTCTGAAGCATCACCGCCATGACGGCCTGCGAGAACCTGTGGGGTGCCAAAACTACGCCCAACGGTCTGACGTGCGCTTCAGGCTGCTGCAGGTTCGTACCCGTTGATCAAGCCGCCTAGGACTGGCCGGCGCCGTATGGACTTGCAGCCCGGCTCTGGGATCGGGTGGTCTGATCGCGGTGGCGTGTGGTGGCGCGCTCTGTGTGGCCGACAGTGGTTGTACTGGGACAGATAGCGGTTCAGTACCGACTTCAGGTGATGCTCGTTGATGACGAGCAGCCGGTCAGTGAGCTCTCGTCTGACGGTGCCGACGAACCGTTCGGCATAGCAGTTGGCTCGCGGACACCGCGGCGGGATCTTCACGACGTCGATCCCGGCGTCAGCGAGAACGGCATCGAACGACGCCGCGAACTGGCCAGCCCGGTCACGAACCAGGAATCGAAAGTCGCTGGCCCGATCATCGAGCCTCATAAGGAAGTTGCGAGCCTGCTGGGTAGTCCACAGCCCGTCGGGGTTCGTCGTGGTGCCGAGGATGTGGACATAGCGGGTGCCGACCTCAATCACGAAGAACACGTACACCCGCTTCAAAGTGACCGCGCAGTCGACGTGGAAGAAGTCGCACGCCAGCATGCTCACCGCTTGAGCACGCAGAAACCGCTGCCACGACGTGTCGGTGTCCCGAGTCGGCGAGGGCGGTATCCGCAGACGCCTGCGCACACGACGGACGGTCGACGCGGCTACCCGGTGGCCGAGCTTAAGCAACTCACCTTGGATACGGCGGTAACCCCAGCCGGCATTCTCCCGCGCCATCCGCTCGATCAACGCCACGACGGTGCCGTCGACCGGACGGCGTCCGGTCCGGTTCGGGTAGGTCCACTTCTTCGCCACTAGGCGCCGATGCCACCGCAGCACGGTGCCCGGCGTCACCAAGCGATGATCCCGCAACCAGTTCGGTAGGCGCCGCACCAACGCGGTCAGCACCGCACGATCAGCCCAATCCAACCGCGGGCGACCATGGGTACGGCGCAACACGGCGACCTCGTGCCGCAGAACGAGCAACTCCACGTCTTTGACCGCCGACGACCGGCCGAGCAGAACCAGCCAACCGACAAGCCGAACGAAGACGAAGTACAACAGTCGCAGCGCCACATTCACGATCATGCCGTCAGGCGACAGCACACACCCATCACCGCAGTTCAGCTGGTGAGTGCAGAGTTCTGGCACCCCTCAGGCTAAGCACCGAGCACTGCCGCCTGCAGATGGCCGTCTCAAGACTCGATCACTCTGGCCGGGTCGGCGATCACGCCCTGTTCACCGCGTTGGGCTGGCGGCCTGGCGACCGCCACGACGTCCATCAAGCTCGTCACGGCGCCCAGTTGTACCGCTCCCGTGCGGGCAGATTCCGTATCGACTCACGCGGCAACGTCTTCGTTCCAGCGGCAAACCGGAAATTGCTCGGACTTCGTTCAGGTGACCGTGTCGTACTTGTGGCCTCGGCGCGCGCAGACACACTCCACATCCACCCTGTCGACGTCGTGACGTCACTGCTCGCGAACCTCTATCGGCAATCAGCGGGTGATCCCGATGCGAAGTGACGCCGAGAAGATCCAACTCGCTCAGAACCTCAGCGGCATTCCACAACCGGACGACGGCGACGTACAGGTCTACCGCGAACTGTCCGACATGTTCCTCGTGATGCTGCGCAGCCAAGGTGGCCATGCCGCCGAGTCGAAGGCACCGCAGGTGGTCCTGCACGGCGACCAAGTGCTGTCGCTACCTCGTGGATGGTGAAGGCCTGCTCATCGGTTCGCCGGTGGGCAGGACTTCTTGTCGTTCGGCAGGCCGTTGCGCGAACGGCGTTGTCAGCCGAGGACCTCAGTGAGCGCGGTCTCGTACTCCTTGGTCACGTCCCGGGTCAGCTGCTTGGACACGCACCACTACGCCGCCCTTGACGTAGTCGTACTCCGCGAGCACCGAAATCTTGCTACCTGCCGCCTGGATGAACTCCGCGCGGGCCTTCGCCTGCGCCTCGGCACCGAACACCTCGACGCTGCCGCCAGGCCCGGTGTCGGACGCCGGCGCGAAGTCGACCGCGCTCGCTGACTGCCTCACTCGGCCTCCCGCATTCGGCCTGTGCAGCGCACCACCATCCAGATCGGACACCGGAAGAACATCAATCCCACCGATGTCCTGGCCCGTGATGAGCCTGGACGCCCTGGCGGGCACCATTGCCGCGGAAGGCGCGGACGAGCCTCACGGGCGATTGATCAGTCCGGCGTCGTATGCCATCAGCGCGGCAAGGAGACGGCTGTCGCAGCGAAGTTTGATGAGAATACGGCTGACGTGGGCCTTGACGGAGCTCTGGCTCAGCCAAAGGGCGCGGGCGATAGCGGCGTTGGACATGCCATGGGCGACGTGGATCAACACTTCACGTTCGCGTTCGGTGAGCGTGCCTACCCGGTCGCACGCGCGTTGCGGCGGTTCCGTCCCGGTCGCGAGCAGTTGATCGATCAGATCGCGCGTGGCGGCCGGGCACAGCGTTACACGACCGGCGGCGACACTCCGCACCGCGCAGACGAAATCATCCGGCAGCGAGCTCTTCCGCAGGAAGCCCGCCGCGCCGGCGCGCAAAGCTGGAACGGTCAGGTCGCTCGTCGCCGACGTGCCCAGCATGATGATCTCGGTGACGGGGACGTCGCGACGCACGAGGCGGATGACCGCAAGCACGTCCAATCCCAGCACGTCCGCGTCCAGTAGCAGCACCCGCGGCCGACACCTTCTGGCGAGTTCAACGGCAGCAGCGCCGTCCCGAGCCTCCCCGACCACCACGACATCCTCGGTGCGTTGCAACACGTCCCGCACTCCGGCTCGGATCAAGGTCTCGTCATCAGCGATGCCGACAGTGATTCTGTTGTCCTGCTCCACTTTCTCCTGCTCCGGGTTTCGGCGTTGCGAATGGACAGAACAACGGGGACACCCGGCGGCCGGATTGGTCTCCGCGCTGAGCGGTCGTCGCGTGCGCTGATCGGTCACCGAACGCGGGCGAGCGGATGGGGCTCCGTCAATCCGTCCGCCCCTCGACGACCAACCTGCGGAGAACACGCAGTGCGGAGTGGGTTCGGGACTTGACCGTTCCCTCCGGAACACCGAGCACGGCAGCTGCCTCGGCGCTGGTTCTTCCTTGGAAATAGAGCTCGTAGAGCACCCGGCGGTGGTCTTCGGACAGCCGGCTCACCGCTTGGTACACCACTATCGAGTCCACTGAGGTCTGTGCGTGGCTCGGCTGCACCGGCGTGGTGAAGGGCGAGTCACTGGCCGTTGGGATCTCCGCCGGACGCACTGCACGCGAGCGGGCGCGGTCGAAGATCAGGTTGCGCAGGACGGTGTACAGCCAGCCATGTGGCTCGGTGTTCCCGGTGAACGACTCCGGATGTCGCCAGGCGCGCAGGAACGTCTCCTGCACCAGGTCCTCTGCCAGCCAGCGGTCGCCGGTAGCGCGTGCCGCATAGGCCATGAGCCAGCGGCCGTGTTCCTGGTAGAGCGTGCGGATGAACGCCTCGTCCCGTACGCGCTCGTGCCCGCGGGACCACGAACCGGACATCCACGCTCCTCGACGGCCACACCAACCGATGGCCGACCACGCTGTCGGTAGACCTGGAGCTTCGTGAACGCCGAGGATGTTCGTATCCGCCACCTCGCCGAGTTATTGCGTTGCGCGCCGTCTCAGTTCGCGCCCCGGACGAGCCTCATCGAGGGTTGCGCCGAGCCGCTTCGCGGGCGATCTCGGTTCTCGACGCGACACCGAGTTTCGCGAGCGCATTGGACACGTGGGTCTGCACGGTGCGCCGGGACAGGAACATCTCGGCGGCGATGTCCGGGTTGGAAAGTCCCTCGGTCACGAGCTCGGCGACTCGTTCCTCGGTCGGGGTCAACGCCTCCCACCCGGTTGCGGGGCGACGCCGGATCGCCCGCGGCCGCGCCGCACTCCCTGCTGTCTCAGCCGACCGTCGGCACGGCGAACATCCCACGCGGCACCGAGTTCGAGGTAGGCCGACACCGCGTCGGTCAACCGGGCACGAGCCAATGCCCGCTCTCCCGCCCTGGCCAGCAGGACCGCTGCCTCCTCGCACGCCTGGCCCAGCTCGAGCGGTCGTCCCGCGACGCGGTAGTCGTCGGCCACCTCGATCAGGCGCGCGATGTCGCCGTCGAGCACGGCTCTGGCCCGGCGGGCGGCCAGGTGCCGCTTCGGCAGCGGCTCCGCGGCGACATCGGCCTCGGCGGCCGCTACCGCAGCGTGTGCGAGATCGGCATCGCCGCTCGCGAGGGCGAGCCGGACGACATCGGGCAACCAGAGATGCCTGTCGTAGTAACGGACACCGTCGTCGATGCCGACCGTCCCGCTGAAGATCTTCGCGGCCTGCGCGATGTCGCGGCGTTGTTCGGCGTCGACCGCACGTGCCATCCGCAGGTGGCTGGTGACTCCGAGCAGGTAGCCGGTCGGCTGGGGCATGCGGTCCGCGGCGGCCAGCAGTTCCACCGTGAGAGCCTTCTCGTCGCGGTGGCAGGCGATGAACGCCAAGCCACCGATAAGCACCCAGCGCACGTACTCGTCGAGTTCCTCGGCCAGCGACTCGAACTCCGCCTTCGCGTCGTCCCAGCGGCCGATGTCGAGAGACTGCCAGCCAGCCGCACAACGCACGGTCGCCAACCGCCAGGTGACCCGTCGCTGAGCCAGCGCCAGCGCTTCTCCCAAGACCACCTCGGCTTCGTCGTGACGGCCAAGTTCGTCGAGACACGTGCTGCGGTTCACCAAGAGCGGCACGCGCAGATCCATCGTCTCCGGCGCCTCACCGATGTCGGCGAGTGCGTGCTCCACACACACGAGGCCGCTCGCGTAGTCGAGCAGCATGTACAACGACAGCGCGGCGTACCCGATGGTCGTCCCGTCGGCCAGTCGCTGGCCCTCCGTCAGGGCTCGCTCGGCCGCCGCTTTCGCCGCCACGCCATGTTCCGAGATCGCCAGCGCGTAGGCGCGGCACGCATCCAGCCTGGCCCGCCACACCGCCGGTATCCGGGGTTGTGCCGCGACCTGCTCGCAGGCCAGCAACGCTTCGGTGTGGCGGCGCAGCCGGGCGAGTGTCCGGCCGAGAACCCACGCGATTTCCGCCATCGCCTCGGGTTCCGCGGCCTGCGCAAGAGCTTGCCTGGCGACCCGTTCGGCGTCGTGCAACTGGTTCAGCAACAGCAGCGTGGTGGCCAGCCCGTGCAGCAACTTGGCCTGCCGGGGTTCACCGCCGCACCTTTCGACGGCGACGTGCAACAGCTCCGCGGCGGCCTGCGGCACGCGGTGGGCGAGTTCGACCGCGTGATCGACCAGCCAGTCCAGGACCCACCCGTCGAAGGACTCCGGTGACAACAGCAGGTGGCCCGCCACGCGGTCGACGGGCAGCCCCGCCTCCGCGAGCGCCTGCGCCGCCTGCCGGTGCATCGCCAGCCGAGCGCTGACGGGCGCGGCCTCGTACAGGGCGGTGCGGATCAGACCGTGACGGAAGACCAGCCGGTCGTCGTCCTCGGCCAGTACGCCCGCCGCTATCGCTTCGTCCACCACCGGCAACAGCTCACTGGCCTGTCGTCCGGTGACGGTGGCGAGGTCCGACACGGAGAAGTCGTGACCGAGCACCGCGGCAATCCGGAGGGTGTTCGTCGCCTCAGGGGTGAGAAAGTCCATCCGGGCGGTGATCGCGCCGGCCGGTGACACCCCGGCGAACTCGCCGTCGGGCACCAGTTCCGCGCTTCCACGGGCGATCCGCAGCAGCCCGTCCCGCAGCACGGCGTCGACCAGCTCGCGAACGTACAGCGGATTTCCGCCGGCCTGCGTCGCGACCGCGCGCAGTCTCGGCCCCGGCTGGCCTCCGGTCAGCAGCGCGGTCAGGGCAACGACCGCGGTGGGGTCGAGCGGTCCCAAAGGCAGGTGCGCGGCACGACGCTGCAACGTGGTTCTGCGCAGACGTGCGATCACCGGCCGCACCGGCACCGGCCGGCAGGCGCTGACGAGCAACAGCTGGTTTTGATCCGCGATCTCGCCGAGTTGACGCCAGGCGAGGAGGCTCGCCTCGTCAGCCCACTGCAGGTCGTCGAAAGCCAGCACGACCGGTGCCCGCGCACACCAGCGATCCACCAGCGACAGCAACCGCTCCACCGCGACGGGAACCGGATCGCCGCCCACCGCCGTCCCGGCACCGGCGTCCGGGTCCAGCTCCGCCACGTCGCCGGCACGGTCGAGACCGTCGAGCAGCGCACGCACCGGAAGACCCTGGACGAGCTGGTCGCCGACCGCGAGGGCTGTCCGGCAGCCGGCCTCGGCGGCCTCCGTGAGCACCGCGGCGATCAGCGCGGACTTCCCCACGCCGGGCTCGCCTTCGATCCACACGACACTTCCGCGGCCTGTCTTCAGCGCGGCCAGCAGACCGCGCAACCGGCCGATCTCGTGATCGCGGCCGATCAGCGGACCTGGCGGAGGTTCGTTATCGGACGTTCGTGCACCACCCTCGAGACGTGAGTCCGGAACAGCACGACCATTCCGATGGCAATGCTAGTCCTCTCGGCCGCCATGCCACCAGTTCTGTCCATTCTGGACGATCATCGCGAAGGAGGGGTACGGGTGTGTACCCCATTCCCTGTCGGTTGGCCTGTGGCCCCACGGAGAAGTGCACGTGCTTCAGCTCGGTGAACTGCTCCACCCCGGCCACGCCACGGGTGCGCCCCAGTCCGGACGACTTGAACCCACCGCTGGGCACCTCGGGATAGGAGTGGTTGTAGCCGTTCACCCAGACCGTGCCCGCCTGGATCGCCCGTGCCAGTCGCCACGCGCGGCCGATGTCGCGGGTCCAGACACCGGTCGCCAGACCGAACGGCGTCGCGTTCGCCAGCCGCACCGCGTCCGCCTCGTCGATGAACGGCTCGACGGTCACGACCGGGCCGAACAACTCCTCCTGCACGATCGGCGAGCCGACATCCACATCGGTCACCACTACCGGGCGCATGAAATAGCCGGCGAATCCGGGCAGACGACACGACCTGCCGAGATATCGCTCGACGCGTTCGCCCTCGGCCGGGGAGATGAGTGGCCCGAGCCGGGTGCGCGGGTCGGCGGGGTCGCCGACCCGCAAGGTCTCCAGTTCCGCCCGCACCTTCGCCAGCACCGGCTGGTACAGCGATCGGTCGACGAGAATTCTGGTGCACGCCATGCACATCTGGCCCGACGTGACCACCGCGGCCTGGACCGCCGCGCTCACGGCGAGGTCGACATCGGCATCCGCGCAGATGACCACCGCGCCCTTGCCGCCCATCTCCAGCAGCGGCCGCTTGAAGCCCGTCGCGCACGCCCGCAGGATCTCCGCTCCGGTCGTCGAGGAGCCGGTGAACGCCACGGCACGCACGAGCGGATGCTCGACCGCGACCTGTCCCACGTCGGCGTGCCCGACGATCAGGTGGGCGACGTCAGTGGGCAATCCGGCCTGGAAACCCAGCGACAGCACCAAGTCGGTGACGAGTGTCGTCTGCGGCGCGGGCTTGACCAACGCGGTCACCCCGGCGGCGAACGCGGGAGCGAGGTCACGCAACAGCAGGAGCACGGGCCAGTTCCACGGCACGATGAAGGTCGTCACCCCGACGGGTTCGCGCACCAGGTGCGACACCGTCCCGTCCGGCAGCGTGCCCGCGTGGCCGCCGAGGTGTGCGGCGAGGCCCGCGTTGTAGCGCAGGGCGTCCACGGACGCGCGCACTTCGACACGTGCCTCCGTGATCGGCTTGCCGGTCTCGGTGACCAGCGCGTGCACGATCTCGGCGGTGTGTGCCTCGAGCGCGGGCGCCCAGTCGAGCAGCACTCGCGCGCGTCGCCTGGCGTCGACCGGCCACGCTCCCGCGAGTGCGGCCTCGGCACGGGACGCCGCCACGTCCAGCTGCTCGATCGTCGTGGACTCAACGGTCTCGAGTGGTTCGAGTGTGGTTGGGTTGATCGGCCGCACGGTCACGTGAACACCTGCCCGCCGTCGACGATCAGGGTCTGTCCGGTGACGAACGCCGAGGCTGGCGAGGCCAGCCACAACACCGCGCCCACCAGGTCGTGCGGTGTCATCTCGCGTCGCAGCGACCGGCCCCGCGCTGCCGCCGCGATGTAGTCGGGGGTGTTCAAGCCGCGGGTGGCGTCAGTGCTGACCAACCCCGGTGCGACGGTGTTCACCCGGATCCCCAGCGGACCGAGCTCCCGCGCCGCCGCGCGCGTCAGCCCTTCGATCGCGCTCTTCGAGGCGACGTAATGCGCGAAGCCCGGTGCGCCGATCCGGCCCGCCACCGACGAGATGTTGACGATGCTGCCGCCCTCGGTGAGCGCGGGCACCACGGCCTTGATGCCCTGCCAGGTGCCGCGCACGTTGACCGTCAGCACCCGGTCCCAGTCGGAGACGGTGAGTTCGGTCAACGGCCGCTTGCGCCCGATGTCGCCGTACACCGCGGCGTTGTTGACCAGCACGTCCACCGAGCCCGCTTTCGTCACCGCCAGCTGCCAGTCCCGTTCGGAGGTGACGTCGAACTCCGGCAGGTCCAGTGCCACGACGGCCGCCCCGTGCGCGGTGAAGGCGCTGACGTACTCGGCACCGATGCCGCCGCCCGCACCGGTCACGAGCACGGTTTTACCGCCGAAGGTCACAGGTCGTTCACTGCCCGGCTGATCCGCTCCAACCCTGCGCCGAGCAGGTCGTCCGGCAGCGCGTAGGTGATCCGCACGTGTCCTTCACCGAGACTGCCAAACGCCGTTCCCGCCACGACGCCCACCGAGTAGTGGTCGATCAGGTGGTCGGTGAACTGCTGGGCGGTCATGCCGGTGCCGCGGATGTCGGGGAACACGTAGAACGATCCTTCCGGCGTCGGGCACGTGACGCCGGGCAACGCGTTGAGCGCCGCGACCACCTTGTCCCGCTTGGCCGCAGCCGTGCGCGCGTGGCGAGCACATGGTCCTGGGGCCCCGTCAACGCGGCGAGCGCGGCCATCTGCACGAACGCCGGCACGTTCGTGACCGAGTTCTGCTGGAAGATGTCCATGGTCTTGATCAGGTCGGCGTTGGCGACGCACCAGCCGATCCGGAATCCGGTCATGATGTAGGTCTTGCTGAACGTGTCGACCAGCACGGCCCGTTTCGCCATGCCGTCCACCGCGGCGATCGTCCTGTGCACGGCGGGCGGGTACACCATGTGGCTGAAGATCTCATCGGAGATCACCATCACGTCGCGTTCCATGCACAAAGCGGCGATCTTTTCCAGCTCCCCGACGACCATGCCGTTCGGCCGCTGCGGCGTGTTGATGATCAGCAGCTTCGTCTTCGCCGTCATCAGCCTCGCGAGCGCGTCGAGGTCGAACCGGAAGTCCGGCTCCAGCAGCGGCGCGTACCTCACCACCCCACCGGCGTAGGTGATCCAGAACTCGTCCGGCGGGTAGCCGGGGTTCGAGAAGATCACCTCGTCGCCCTGGTCGACGAGCGTGAGCAGGCTCTGCGCCAACGCGTGCTTCGCGCCCATCGTGACCAGGACCTCTTCTCTCCTGGTCGGCCTGCCCCGGCCCGTGACCTCCTCGGCGATGGCGTCGCGCAGCTCCGGCAGTCCCGGACCGGGCACGTACCGCACGTGACCGTCGCGCAACGCCTTCGCGCACGCTTCCAGGATGTGCGGCGCCGGCCGGAACTCCTCTCCCTGGAAGTCTCCCTTCTCCAGGTGGATGACATGCCTGCCGGTTTCGCGCTCCAGATGCTCGGCGCGGCGCATCGACGCCCACTGCTTCGGCAGGAAGAAATGCGATGTTCGACTGGACAACACTTTTGACATGGGGTGAAGAGTTGTGTTCCCGGCCTGATCGAATCCAGCACTGGCATCCAACGGCCCACCCAGAATGGCCGATGGTTCCACACCCACACCGCGCGGACGGGCACGGACAGGCCGAGTAGGCCCAAACGAGCCGTCGCGCTCGGGTTCCTCTGACACCGCACCGGATGTGGAGCGGATGCCCCTGAGTCAGCGCTCGGCCAACTCGTTGATCCTCGTCGCTGTGTTGATCACACCTGCGATCGCTGCGCCACCGTTGACAGCAGCCGCGGCGCAGGCCGAGGGGTCCGCAGCAGCCGGTAATCGTGGTGCTGCAGGACCTGCGGGGCAGCAAGGACTCTGCACTAGCCGCTGATCTGCGGTGATCGTGCACCACAGGCGATCGCGGCATGATCGTGAACGTGGCCCCGGGTCAGCAGGACGCGGCGTCGCGGGTCCGAGACGCTCCGGCGCAGCAGTTCGTGCGTGGTGGACATGGTCGTTCCTGCTCTCTTGTGATCAGCGGGTCA
>NZ_VSRL01000409.1 GCF_012184385.1 Lentzea indica | reverse complement strand
CGCTGGGCGGGCACGTCGCCCGCTGGGTCGCCGGACGCGGCGCCGAGCACGTGCTGCTCACCAGCCGCCGCGGGGACCAGGCGCCAGGAGCGCACGAGCTCAAGGCAGAGCTCGAAGCGTTGGGCGCCAGGGTCACCATCGCCGCCTGCGACGCGTCGGATCGGCAGAGTCTGAAGGCGGTGATCGACACCGTGCCGGACCTGCGCGCCGTCGTGCACGCGGCCGGCATCGTCGAGGGCAACGCGCCGATCACCGCGCTCGGCATCGACCAGCTGGACCGGTTGCTCAAAGCCAAGATGACGTCGGCCTGGCTGCTGCACGAGCTGACGAGCGACCTGGACGCGTTCATCCTGTTCTCGTCCGGTGCGGCGAGCTGGGGCAGTGGCGCGCAACCCGCCTACGCCGCTTCCAACGCCTACCTCGACGGACTGGCGCACTTCCGCAGGGCACAGGGACTCAAAGCCACCTCGATCGCCTGGGGTGCCTGGGCGGACTCCGGAATGGCGTCGGAGAACGAGGAAGGCGCCGAGCAGCTGCGCAGGCGCGGCGTCCACACGATGAAACCGGACCTCGCGATCACCGCGCTGCACCAGGCGGTCGAGGACGATCACACGTCGCTGACGATCACCAACATGGACTGGGAGAAGTTCGCGCCGAGCTTCACGGCGTCGAGGCCGAGCCCGTTGCTGATGGGCATCCCCTCGGTCCAGAAGGTGTTGGAGGAGCCGGAAACGACAGATTCCGGGCTCAAGGAGCGGCTGCTGGCGTTGCCGGAAGCAGAACGCACACGGACGTTGCTCGACCTCGTCCGCACAGAGGCCGCGGCGACACTCGGTTTCGAGAGCGCGGAGGCGTTCGGGCCCACCAGGGCGTTCCGCGACGTCGGCTTCGACTCGGTGACCGCGGTGGACCTGCGCAACCGGCTCAAGGCGGTCACCGGCGTGGCGTTGCCCGCGACGCTGGTGTTCGACCACCCGACGCCCACCGCGCTGGCCCGGTTCATCCGCACCGAGCTGCTCGGCGAGGCCGTCTCGAACGGCAACGACCCGGACGCGCCCATTCGCGAAGCGCTGGCGGCGATCCCGATCAGCCGCCTGCGCCAGGCCGGTCTGCTGGACCTCGTGCTGCAACTTGGTCAGGACAGTGGGGAAAACAACAGCGCCGGAGATGTTGTGCTTGCAGCCGAGGCGGAATCGATCGACGACATGGACGGCGAAGCCCTCCTGCGTCTGGCGATCGGGGACGCCATGGACTAGCGGGCGATCCGAGAAGGAAGCGCGATGACCACCTCTGCTAACCAGTACGTCGAGGCTCTGCGGTCGTCACTGAAGGAGATCGACCGGCTGCGCAAGCAGAACCAGCAGCTGATCGCGGCAGCGGTGGAACCGATCGCGATCGTGGGCATCGGGTGCCGGTACCCAGGCGGGGTGACGTCGCCGGAGGACCTCTGGCAGGTCGTCGCCGAAGGCAGGGACGTGATCGGCGGGTTCCCCTCCGATCGCGGCTGGGACGTTTCCGAGCTCGACACCGCCACGATCGAAGGTGGCTTCCTCGAAGACCCGGCGTCGTTCGACGCCGGGTTCTTCGGCATCTCGCCCCGTGAAGCCGTCGTCATGGACCCGCAGCAGCGCCTGCTCCTGGAGACCTCCTGGGAGGCGCTGGAACGGGCCGGCGTGAACGCGCAGTCCTTGCGCGGCACCAGGACCGGCGTGTTCATGGGCACGACCTCGCAGGACTACGCCGACCTGCTCTCGCGCTCGGGCGAGGACGTCGGCCTCTACGCCACGACCGCGTTCGCCGCCTCTGTGCTGTCCGGCCGCATCTCGTACCTGCTCGGGTTGGAAGGCCCGGCCGTCACCGTCGACACCGCCTGCTCGTCGTCGTTGGTGGCGCTGCACCTCGCTTCCTCCGCCTTGCGTGCCGGTGAGTGCGACCTGGCATTGGCCGGTGGTGTCGCGGTCATGACAACGCCCGCCGGGTTCGCCGCCTTCACCTCGCAGGGCGGGCTCGCCGGGAACGGGCGCTGCAAGGCGTTCTCCGACGACGCGGACGGCACCGGCTGGTCCGAGGGCGTCGGTGTGCTCGTGCTGAAACGGCTTTCCGACGTGCAGCGCGCCGGAGACAAGATCCTCGCCGTGGTCCGCGGGTCCGCCGTCAACCAGGACGGCGCCTCGAACGGCCTCACCGCGCCGAACGGCCCGTCGCAGCAGCGCGTCATCCGACAGGCCCTGCAGAACGGCGGCCTCGCACCGTCCGATGTGGACGCCGTCGAGGCGCACGGCACCGGCACGACGCTGGGCGACCCGATCGAGGCGCAGGCGATTCTCTCGGTGTACGGCCAGGACCGCGCCGAGCCGCTCTACCTCGGGTCGGTCAAGTCCAACATCGGTCACCCGCAGGGCGCCGCAGGCGTCGCCGGTGTGATCAAGGTCGTGATGGCGCTGCAGAACGGCCTGCTGCCCAGGACTTTGCACCTCGGCACACCCTCGACTCAGGTCGACTGGACCAAGGGCAACGTCTCGCTGCTGCACGACGCGCGGCCGTGGCCGTCGGTCGACCGCCCGCTGCGTGCTGGTGTGTCCGCGTTCGGTGTCTCGGGCACGAACGCGCACGTGATCCTTGAGCAGGCTCCGGCTCTGGTCGTTGAGGCCGCCTCTTCTCCGGAATCTGTTCCTGCTGTGCTGCCGTGGGTTCTGTCCGGTCGCACGCCGGCCGCGTTGGAGGAGCAGCGGGATCGGCTGCAGTCGGTCGTGGATGCCCTGTCGCCGCTCGACATCGCGTTCACGCTCGCGACCGCGCGGGCGTCGTTCGAGCAGCGGGCCGTGGTGCTGCCGGACGGTACGGAGCTCGCTCGTGGGGTGGCTGCCGAAGAGAGCACGCTCGCGTTCCTGTTCTCCGGTCAGGGATCGCAGCGCCTCGGGATGGGTCGTGAGCTCCACGGCCGGTTCCCTGTCTTCGCCTCCGCTTTCGACGAGGCGCTCGCGCACCTCGACCCGTCGTTGCGCTCGGTCATGTGGGGCGACGACGCGGCTGTTCTGGAGCAGACGCGCTACACGCAGCCCGCTCTGTTCGCCTTCGAAGTCGCCATGTTCCGGCTGCTGGAGTCGTTCGGCCTGGTGCCGGAGCAGGTGGCCGGCCACTCGATCGGCGAGATTGCGGCCGCCCACGTCGCCGGGGTGCTGTCCCTCGAGGACGCGTGCACCTTGGTGACCGCGCGCGCCACGCTGATGCAGGCGCTCCCTGCCGGCGGCGTGATGATCGCTCTGCAGGCCGCGGAAGAAGAGGTTCTGCCTCACCTCACCGACGGCGTCTCCATCGCCGCCGTCAACGGTCCGCGCTCCATCGTCATCGCGGGTGTTGAACAAGAGGCTCGTAGGATCGTTGAACAATTCAACGACCGGAAGGTTCGGCAACTCACCGTTTCGCACGCCTTTCACTCGCCGCTGATGGAGCCGATGCTGGAGGACTTCCGCGCGGCCATCTCCGGTATTTCGTTCAACAATCCCTCAATCCCCATGGTGGTTCGTGGGATCGTTGAACAATCCAACACGGGGATTGTCCAACAACCCGAGTACTGGGTCCGGCACGTCCGCGACGCCGTGCGCTTCCACGACACCGTGGCCGCGATGGGGGACAAGACCTTCGTCGAAGTCGGCCCGGACGGCGTGCTCGCCGCGATGGTCGACGACGCGGTGCCGACCACGCGCAAGGACCGCGGCGAGGAGCTGGCGTTCGTGACGGCGTTGGCGCGCCTGCACGTCGCGGGCGTCCCGGTCGACTGGGCGAAGCTGTTCGAGGGCTCCGGGGCTCAGCGGGTTGATCTGCCGACGTACGCGTTCCAGCGGCAGCGGTTCTGGCCGCGCCCGAAGACGCAGTCCGGTGACGTGCGTGGCGCCGGCCTCGGTTCGGTCGGGCACCCGTTGCTCGGCGCGGCCGTGGAGCTGGCGGGGTCGGCCGGGCACCTGTTCACGTCGCGGCTGTCGCTCGCGACGCATCCGTGGCTCGCGGATCACGTGGTGATGGGGCGGGTTCTTTTCGCCGGCACCGCGTTCCTGGAGCTCGCCGTCCGGGCGGCGGACGAGGTCGGCTGCGATCGTGTCGAGGAACTGACGCTCGCAGCGCCCCTGGTGCTGACGCCGGACGCCGCCGTTCAGGTGCAGGTTTCCGTTGGTGCCGCGGATTCCGCCGGTCGTCGTTCGGTGGCGATCTTCTCACGGGCCGAGGGTTCTGTTGACGCGCCTTGGCTTCAGCACGCTTCCGGTGTGCTCGGGCAGGGTGTCAGTGCAGTGTCGTTCGACGGTTCGGTGTGGCCGCCCGCGGGTGCCGAGGCCGTCGACATCACCGGGTCGTACGAGCGCTTCACCGACATGGGCTTCGACTACGGCCCGGTTTTCCAGGGCCTGCAGGCGGTGTGGCGTGGCGGCGACGGCGTCGTCTACGCCGAGGTGTCGCTGCCGGAGGGCGTGGACGGCTCGTCGTTCGGACTGCACCCGGCGCTGCTGGACGCCGGTATGCACGCCGCCGGTTTCGGTGATCTCGGTTCGATCAGCCGGGGTGGGTTGCCGTTCTCCTGGCAGGGCGTCTCGTTGCACGCTTCGGGCGCTTCCGCGGTGCGGGTGCGGCTGTTGCGCGGCGAGGACGGCTCAATGGAGATCGCCGTCGCGGATGCCACCGGTGCTCTGGTCGCGTCCGTTGAGGCTCTGCAGACGCGGCCCGTTCCCGTTGACGAGCTGAGTTCCGGGGCCGAGCGCGACTCGTTGTTCCGCATCGAGTGGACACCCGTCGAGCTGCCGGTCGGGTTCGCCGAGCAGACCGTCGCGGTGCTCGGGCCTGATGTGCTGTCGCTGGCCGCAGGCCCGGTCGTGGACTCGTTCACGGACGCCGACCTGACGCTGGTTCCTGTTGTCGGCACGGATGTTCGCGAGACGTGCTCGCAGGTGCTGGCCTTGATCCAGGAGTTCGTGACGCGGCCTGCGGGGCGGCTGGCGTTCGTGACGCGCGGTGCCGTCGACGCG
>NZ_VSRL01000408.1 GCF_012184385.1 Lentzea indica | reverse complement strand
GGTCTTCACCGCCGTCCCCCGCGAATGAATCGAACCTTCGAAATTAGGTCCTGACCAGGGCAAACACGAATCCCAAACTTCGAAGGTTCGAAGTTTCGATGACGATCGGGTTCGGCCGCTCTGCGGGCAGCGCCTCGCTGTCGTGCAGCGAGTCCTCGTCCAGCTCCTCCAGCTCGTCCTCACCGTTCATCCTGGTCTCGTACCCACAACGGGGTGCGGGGAAACCTAAGGCCAGGACGGTTCCTCGCTGTGCGCGATCACGAGCTCACGCACCTCGCAGTCCTTCGGCTGGCTCAACGCGAACAGGATCGCGGACGCCACCCGGTCGGGCGGGTTGAGCTTCGTCAGGTCCGTCGGCCGGTACTGCTCGGTCCGGTCGTTGAAGAAGTTCGTCCGCATCCCACCGGGCACCACCAGGGTGACCCCTACGCGCCCCGCGGTCTCGGCGGCCAGCGCGCGGGTGAACCCGACAACGCCGAACTTCGAGGCGCAGTAGGCGGTCGCGTCGCTGACCGCGCGCAACCCGAGCGTGGACGCGACGGTCACAACGCGCCCGTTCTCCAGATGCGGCAACGCGGCCCTGATGACGGCCGCCGTGCCGAACAGGTTGACCCGCACGACCTGTTCCCACTCCTCGGCGGGTACCTCCGCCAGCGTGCCGCACCGGTCGATGCCGGCGGCGGTCACGACACCGCTGAAGCCGCCATGCCGTTCGGCGAGCTTGTGCACGGCGGCCTCCGCTGCCCGCCCGTCCGCCAGGTCGACCAGCTCGAAGTCGGCCTTGTCCGGCGCCGACTTGTCCAGCACCAGCGGCGTTCCCCCGGCGTCGGCCACCGCGTCCACGACTGCGGCACCGAGCCCGCCCGCGCCTCCGGTCACCAGCACGTGCCCCAGCATCAAGCCCTCCTCGACAGGATCTCGGTCGTCGAATGACCGCGGTGGTACGGCACGACCACCGTCCGGCCACCCCAGCGCCGCACGACGGCGGCTTCCGGCAACAGTTCGGCGGTGTAGTCGCCACCTTTCACCCACACGTCCGGCTTCAGGCGGCCCAGCACGTGTTCCGGGGTGTCCTCACCGAACACGATCACGTCGTCCACCGACTCGAGTGCGCGCAACACCTCGGTGCGCTCGTTCTGGCCGTTGACAGGTCGCCCCTCGCCCTTGAGGCGCCGCACCGACAGGTCGGAGTTGAGGCACACCACCAGGCAGTCCCCCAACGCCCGTGCGGCCGCCAGCATCCGCACATGGCCGGGGTGCAGGACATCGAAACACCCGCCGGTCGCGACCACGACTCCGCCACGGCCACGCACTTCGTCCACAGTGGAGGGAAGCGGAGCGCGCATCCCCGACACACCACCACGGGCGAGGAACTCGGCCGCGGCTCCCACGGCGTCGGCCACCGCGTCGTCCGGTGCCGCACCACCGGCCAGTCGCACGGCGGCCGTGACGGCGAACCGGTCTCCCGCTCCACACGGGTCGGCGACAGGAACGGACGGCGCCGGCACCGCGACAGGCGTCCCTCCACAGTGGAGCAACGCACCCTTTCCGCCCAGCGTCACCACGACCGCGCGTGCCTTCCACGTCGACAGCAGCCCGGCTGCCGCCTCGTCCGGGTCCGCCGTGCCGCTGAACCCCGTGGCCTCGGCCAGGTTCGGGGTCGCCAGCCGCACGCCCGGCACCGGAGCCGGACCGCGCGGATGCGGATCCCAGACCACCGGGACACGGGTGAGGACCGAGCGAAGCCGTTCGTCGCGCAGCAGCCCTCGTCCGTAGTCGGACGCCAGCACGAAGTCGGCGGACAGCACCGCGTCGAGCATGTCGTCGGTCACCCGTGGCGCCGTAGCACCTCCGCCTCGGTCCATGCGGGCCAACGACGTTCCGCCTGACCGCAGCCTGGTCTTCACCGGCGTGGCATCGGCACTGCGGCCGAACACACCGGGAACCGCGATCAGGGACCGCAGCCGCTCCCCCGCCTCGTCCTCCGCCAGCGCGCTGACCAGCGTCACGTCCACGCCGTCGCGCGCGGCCATGGTCGCCGCCAGCGCGCGCCACCGGCACGGGGGATGCTCGCCGTCGACGTCCAGCACCGGCGCGGGAGCGTCAGGGCAGACCCTGCTGACGGTGCCTTCCACGTCGACGTCCAGCAGTGCGTCACCCACCACGACCAGCTTCACGAGGCCCTCCGGAAGGCCGCGGGCAACGCGGTCTCGAAGGCCTCGCACAACGCGTGCACGACCACCAGCTGCGCCTCCTGCACGTGGCACGGGTCGCCGGGCAACGCGAGGGTGTCGTCGGCCAGCGAGGCCAACGGGTTCGGCACCGGTCCGGTCAGCGCCCACACGGTCGCGCCGGCCAGCCGGGCGGCGTGCGCCGCCTCCAGCAGGTTCGCGCTCCGGCCGCTGGTGGACAGCAGGACGACGATGTCCCCAGGCCGGGCGTGCGCGGTCACCTGACGAGCGAACACCTGGTCGTAGCCGTAGTCGTTGGCGATCGCGGTGACGCTCGAGGTCTCGGCGCACAATGCCAGCGCGGAGAACGGCGCGCGGTCGTGCCGGTAGCGTCCGACGAGCTCAGCAGTGAGGTGCTGGGCCTCGGCGGCGGATCCCCCGTTGCCCGCCGCGAGCACCCTGCCGCCGTCCAGGAGCACGCGGGCGAGCAACGCGCCCCAGCGGGTGATGCGCGGGGCTTGAGCACGAAGGCCTGTCAGTGTGTCGTCCAGTCCGGCGAGGTGGCTTTCGACGGTCACTGGGCCACCGCCAGATCGTCGCTCACAGCCACGCGCTGGTAGACGAGCTCCGTGCGCGCCGCGACCTCGTCCCACGTGTACCTGGCCTCCACCCGGTCCTGGCCGGCGATCCCGTAGGCCATGCGACGCGACGGGTCCGCGAGCAACTTCCGCAGCGCGCGTCCGAGGTTCCTGGGATCACGCGGCGGGGTCAGCACACCGGTCACACCGTGGACCACCGTGTCGGTCAGGCCACCGACCGCCGACGCGACAACGGGAACACCGCACGCCATCGCCTCCAGCGGCACGATGCCGAACGGCTCGTACCACGGCACGCACGCCACGACGTCCGCCGAGCGCAACAGGGCAGGCATGTCCGTGCGCGCCACCTGTCCGATCAGATGCACGCGGTCCGACACCCCGTGCGACTCGGCGCAGGCGATCAGCCGTTGCGCCTCGGGGTCGCCTTTGAGGTCGGGAGGGCCTCCCGCGATCACGAGCTCGGTGTCCGGCACCAGCGACAGTGCGGTGATGAGGTCGTCGAAACCCTTGCGCGGCACCAGCCTGCCGACCGACACGATCCGGTTCGGTGCCGTGCGCTCGGCCACCGGACGACCTGGGAGAACAACTTCGTGTCCACTCCGCAGGGCACGACCGTGATCTTGCTCCGCTTCAGTCCCATGGCGATCAGCTCGTCGAGCTCGTCGTCACAGGTGGCCGCGACGGCGTCCACCTCGTGGCCCACCAGGCGTTCGATCGCGATCCGGTCGGGCGGGCTGGTGTCCCGCGCGCCCTGATAGCGGCGCTTCACCGTGCCCAGGGCGTGGTACGTGTGGACGATCGGGACGCGGTCACGCCGCACCGCCAGCACCGAGGCCAGCCCGGACATCCAGAAGTGGCTGTGCACCACGTCCGGCGGCCCGTCCCGCCAGTCCTGCATGAGGAAGCGCGAGAAGTCGGTCATGTGGGGCAGAAGCTCGTCCTTCGGAACCTGCTTCGCGGGTCCCGCCGGCACGTGCACGACCTCGTACCCGTCGTCGGTGTCGACGCGGCGGGGCAGTCCGCGGGCGTCGCGCCTCGTGTAGACCGCCACTTCGTGTCCTCGTCGTACCAACGCGGCCGCGAGTGCGGCCACGTGCACGTTCTGTCCGCCCGCGTCGGCACCTCCCAGGGCCGCGACCGGGCTGGCGTGCTCCGACACCATCGCGATCCTCATCCGATCACCTCCTTGAGCAGCGCGTCCCAGTTGCGCAGGAACGCATCGAGCCCGTACCGGGCCAGCGCGTGCTCGCGGGCCCGTTTCCCTTTGTCCAGAGCGAGAGCGGGATCGGCGATCAGCTCCCCCGCCGCGCTCACCAACTCCTCCACGTTCGTCGAGATCGCACCCGCTTCCGCGGGTACGGCCCGTATCGCCTCCGTGCTCGCCAGAGCGACCACCGGCATGCCGATGTGCATCGCCTCCAGCAGCGACAGCCCGAGCGACGTCCAGCGCGGTGTGTGCACGTAGACGCGGCGGCGGGCCAACTCCCTGTGCAACGCTCCTAACTCGTGGTCCCCCATGCCTCCGATCTGCCCAGTACCCATCTGCTCGGTGCCCATGCCGAACACGTCGATCGGCTCGAACCGCGGCAGCAGGTCGGTGCCCACGATCCGGCCGCGCCGGACCGGTTCGTTGATCACCGTTGCCGCGCTCGGGAGCTCGCCGGTGTAGAGCGGTCCCGGATCGACGACACCGTGCTCGATCACGACGGTCCTGGTGGTGCCGCAGTCCCACATCAGGTCGTTGAAGTGCGTGACGTGGACCAGGGTTCCGTCCCAGTCTGCGAGTGGATGCCGCTTCGACGGCGCACTCGGTGTGTTGTGTTCCAGGTACACCGTCGGGACGTCCGGCGGGATCTTGGACAGTTCCTCCAGCCGCTGCACGACCACGATGTCGGGGTCCACATCGGACAGATCTGTTTCGGTGGCGCGCCACGGCCGGCCGGCCAGCCCGATGCCGTGCGGCGGTCCGGGGATCAGGTAGTCGTGCCGGCCTTGGACGAACGAGTGCGTCCAGGAGCCGTGCACGTGCCAGAGCAGGATCCTCACGCCGCCACCTCCGCGACCGCCGCCACGACCTCCGCCGGGTCGATGAGATCGAGGCACGGATGGCCGGGCACGGGGCACTCACGGGCCCTCGTGTCGCGGCACGGCGCGTTCTGGTCACCGAGCAGCACGTGCCTGCCGTGCGGCGCCCACCTTGCCGCCGGGACGACCGGCGCGAACAACGACACGACCGGCGTGCCGACCGCGGCCG